>CAYOQB010000110.1:0-10608 GCA_964406035.1 uncultured Solibacteraceae bacterium
GATCCAGCTAACCCTCAGCCGATCAACCACATCCCCGCGATCCGCACATGTGCCGACCCGCCTCCGAGCCGCAAACCGTCCCATCCCACCAGGCGATGTCCGTATTCGGACACCCCCCATCCCCCAAAATACTGCATCTTCAACAACATCCCAATGGAAGACCGGTTGCACACACCCCCGCATGTCCGACCTCCGGCTCGCGCTCCGCTCCCTTACCCAGCGGCCCCTGTTCTCCCTGATGGCCATCCTGGTCCTCGCCCTCGGCATCGGAGCCAACGTCGCGATCTTCAGCGTCGTCCACGCCGCCCTCGTTCGCCCCCTCCCCTTCGACCATCCCGACCAGCTCATGATGGTCTGGGAACGCATCCCGCAAATGGCCGACGGCAACCTGCAGGGATCGCCCCCGGATTACCTCGACCTCCGGGAAATGAATCGCAGCTTCCAGGAAATGGCCGGCTTCGAAGAAAGCGACTTCAACCTTGGCGGCGCGGGCGAGCCGGAGCGCATCACCGGAACCCGCGCCTCCGCCAGCCTGTTTCCCCTGCTTGGCGTCGCCCCGGAACGCGGCCGCTGGATCAGCCCGGCCGAGGATCGCTACGGCGCGCCTAAAGTCGTCATGCTCAGCCACGGCCTCTGGATGCGCCGCTTCGGCGGCGATCCCGCTGCCCTCGGCCAGACCGTGATGCTGAACCACCAGCCGCACACCATCATCGGCATCATGCCGCGCGAGTTCACCTTTCCCGCCTCCCTCCCCGGCCGCGTCACGCCCCCCGACGTGTGGGTCCCCATGGCCTTCACCCCGGAGGAACTGGCCGAGCGCGGCAATCGCTTCGACACCTGGATGATCGCCCGCCTGAAGCCCGGCGTCACCCCGGACGCCGCGGCCGCCGACGTCGATCGCGCCGCGCGGGAAATCCACCGCAAGTACCCGCCGCGCGCCCAAACCGCGTTCGAACTGCGCGCCACCGCCACTCCGCTGCGCCTTGAAATGACGCAAGGCATCCGGCCAGCGCTGCTCATCCTGCAAACCGCCGCCGCGCTGGTGCTGCTGATCGCCTGCGCCAACCTGGCGAATCTGCTGCTCGCGCGCGCCACCGCGCGGCAGCGCGAAATCGCCATCCGCGGCGCCTTGGGCGCCGGCCGGGGCCGCATCCTGAAAATGCTGCTGACGGAAAGCCTGGCGCTGTCGCTAGCGGGTGGGCTCGCCGGCGCGCTCCTGGCGATGTGGCTCACCGATCTCTTCCTCGCCATCGGACCCGAAACCCTATCCAACCTCCGTCCCTCGGTGTTTTCGCCCGCCGTCGTCGGCTTCGCCGTCCTGATCTCCCTGCTCACCGGCGCTTTGTTCGGCCTCGCGCCGGCGATCCCCGCTACCCGCGCCGACATCAACTCCGGCTTGAAACACGGCGGACGCGGCGTCAGCGCGAACCTCCGCCGCAGCCCCCTTCGCAAGGCCCTAATCCTCACCGAGGTCGCCTTCTCCGTGATGCTGCTGGCCGGCTCCGGCCTGCTGATCAAGAGCTTCCTCAAGCTGCTGCAGGTCCACCCCGGATTCCGTCCCGAAAACCGCATCTCCTTTTCGCTCGACGCCGCCCCAACCCGCTATCCCGACCGCGATTCGATCCTCGCCTTCAACCGCAACCTGCGCCAGCGCCTGTCCGCGATCCCCGGCGTGCGGAATGTCTCGCTCTCCACCGCGCTGCCGCTCAATCCCCGAGGCCGCATCCTGATCACGCCCGACAATCAGCGCTCCGCGACGCTAGGCCGCAATCTCACCTGGTTCACCATGGTGGAAGGCGACTACATCGGGACCCTGGGCATCGACCTCAAGGCCGGCCGCAAGCTGGAGGAGCGGGACCGCGCCGGCGCGCCGCTGGTCGCCGTCATCAACGAAGCCTTCGCCCAGCGCTACTGGCCTGGCGAAAACCCGCTCGGACGCCGCTTCAAGTGGGGTTCGCCAACCTCCCAGGCGCCCATGATGGAAGTGGTCGGCGTCACGCGCAACACCACCCAGCAAAATCGCGAAGGCGCCCCCGAGCCCGCAATCTACGTCCCCATCGACCAGGCCGCGCCGGAAGCCGTAGACATCTTCGGCCGCAATATGCGTGTGGTGGTGCAGGCAAGCTCCGATCCCGCTGCTCTCGTGCCCGCCATCAGAACGGCCGTAAGCGCCGCCGATCCCGACGTGCCCGTCTACGCCCTGCGCACCCTGCAGCAGTCCCTCCAGCGCTCGGAAACCGAACGCCGCTTCATCCTCTGGCTGGTCGCTTTCTTCGCCGCCTCGGCGATGCTGCTAGCCGCCTTGGGACTCTTTGCCGTCATGTCGCATAACGTCGCCGGCGCCACCCAGGAAATCGGCATCCGCATGGCGCTCGGAGCGCGATCCCGCGATGTCGCCGCCATGGTGCTCTCCGGCGGCATGAAACTGGTCGCCATCGGCCTCGCCCTCGGCCTCGCCGGCGCGATCGCCGCCACCCGCCTCATGCGCGCGCTGCTCTTCCAGGTCAGCCCCGCCGACCCCTGGGTCTTCGCTTCCGCCATCCTGGTCTTGACCGCCGCCGCCGCTCTGGCCTGCTGGTGGCCCGCCCGCCGCGCGGCCCGCATCGATCCCGTCATCGCGCTGCGCAATGAGTAGCGATCTGCGATGCTAAAGAAACCCAATTTATGATCTCGCTTCGAAACGTCGAGAAATTCTTCGAACACGGCCCCTCCAAGACCTTCGTCCTCCGGCGCATCAACGCCGACATCAAGGAAGGCGAGTTCGTCTCCATCATGGGCCCCTCCGGCGCCGGCAAGTCTACCTTGCTGCACCTGATCGGCATGCATGACTCCGCCTGGACCGGCGAATACTTCTTTCTCGAGCAGCCCATCCATAAGCTCAACAAGAAGGACCGCAACGAGCTCTACAAGAAATACTTCGGCTTCGTCTTCCAGAGCTACCATCTGCTCGATTCCCTCACCGTCGCAGAGAACCTCGACATCCCGCTCTCCTACCGCAACGTCAAGAAGGGCGAACGCGACGCCATGGTCGGCGACATGCTCGACAAGTTCAATATGGTCGGCAAGAAGGACCTGTTCCCCAACCAGCTCTCCGGCGGTCAGCAGCAGCTCGTCGCCATCGCCCGCGCCATCATCGCCAGCCCCAAAGTGATCCTCGCCGACGAGCCCACCGGCAACCTCCACTCCTCCCAGGCCAAGGAGATCATGGAAGTCTTCAAGAAATTGAACGAGGAAGGCACCACCATCATCCAGGTGACCCACTCGGAAGCGAACGCCGCCTACAGCCATCGCGTCATCAAGATCGTGGACGGCTGGATCGAGGAGTAGCCGGTTTCGCCGTTTCCGAACGCCTTTCGCGGCGGGTTTGTGGGCAATCGTCCCAAAGCCTTGGCTTCGCACCCCGGCGAAGCTCTTACAGTGTTAGTTGCACATGCGCGCTGCGTTCCTTCTGATTCTGTCCCTCCCGCTCGTCGCGCAGGACGCGGCCGTTTTGATCGACAAGGGCCAGTTCCGCGCCGCCCACGCGATTCTCGAGCGCGCCCTCCAGTCCGGCAATCATAACCCCGAAACGTATTTCTTCCTCTCCAAAACCAAGGCAGCCTTCGGCGACCTCGAAGGCGCGATCGCAGCCGCTCGCCGCGCCGTGGAAATCGAACCCCGCAACGCCGCTTGCCGCGCCCAACTCGGCGACCTCCTCCTGATCCAGGCCCGCTACCGAATGCCCGATGCGGCCCTCGCCAAGCCGGACTTCCAGGCCGCCCTCGATGCCGATCCTAAGAACACAGAAGCGCTCGACGGCCTCGCTAAAATCCTGTTCCTCGAAGGCGATCGCGAGAACGCCAGCAAGACCGCGGCACGCATCGCCAGCCCCGAAAAAGCAACCCTTGCCCGCCTGGACCTGCTCGAACTTGCCAACGACAAGCCCGCGCTCACCGCGCTGCACTCCGAAGCAGCCGCGCGATTCCCGGACTCCTTCGAAGTCCAATGGCGAGCCGCGTTCCACTTCATCGACGCCGGACTGCTCGAAGCCGCCGCGCGCCACGCCCGCTCCGCCATCCGCATCGCGCCGGACCGCCAGCAGGGCTACGCCATCCTGGTCCGCTGCCTGATTCTCGAAAAGAAATACGACGCGCTCGACCCGCTCCTCGAACAAGCCGCCGCCAAGGTCCCCAATGACGGCAACCCCTTGTTCCAGGCCGCCCGCGAGCTCATTGTCCAATCGGTCGAGCCTGCGCGCGCCGAAAAGTACCTGCGGCGCTTCCAGACCCTGCCGCCCGAGGGCTTCGCCCCCTCCCCGGCCGTGGTCTGGTGGCGGCTCGGACAGGCGCTCGCCCAGCAGAACAAAATCGATGACGCCCGCCACGCCTTCGATGCCGCCCTCGCCGCCAATCCCCGCTTCGAGGCAGCCCGCCGGGAACGGGAAAAACTTCGCTAAACAGTACGCCCGAAATCTGTTTGGAATCAGCGACTCACGCAACTTAACACTGTAAACTTTCGCTATACAGGTTCCAACATTCGAATGCCAACTGCGATAAACTCGCGGTTTAGGAATCCTTAATGAGAACGATCCGAAAAGTAGCTGTACTCGGCGCCGGAACCATGGGCAGCCGCATCGCCGCCCACTTCGCAAACGCCGGCATCCCCTCCGTCCTGCTGGACATCGTCATCCCCAACCTGCCGGACCGCAATGCCGCGGCGAAAAAAGGCCTGGAGGGCGCCATCAAGCAGCGCCCCGTCGGCTTCTTTACCGAGGACGCCATCAAGCTGGTCGAGCCCGGCAACTTCGAAGACCACCTGGACAAGGTCAAGGACTGCGACTGGATTCTGGAAGCGGTCACCGAGAATCTCGAGATCAAGCGCACCCTGTGGCGCAAGGTGGAAGCGCTGCGCAAGCCCGATTCCATCGTTTCCACCAACACCAGCGGCATCCCGCTGCGCCAGATCTCCGAAGGATTCTCCGACAGCTTTCGCAAGCACTTCGTGGGAACGCATTTCTTCAATCCGCCCCGCTACCTCCACCTGCTCGAGATCATTCCCGACACCGCCACCGATCCCGCCGTCGTCGATTTCGTCCGCGACTTCGGCGATCGCCGCCTCGGCAAGGGCGTGGTCATCTGCAAGGACACGCCGAACTTTATCGCCAACCGCATCGGCAGCTTCTTCGGCGCCACCGTGGGCAAGATCACCACGGAAGGCGACTACTCGGTCGAGGAAGTGGACGCCATCACCGGATCGCTGATCGGCCTGCCGAATTCCGCCAGCTTCCGGCTGCTCGACATCGTCGGCATCGATGTTTGGGACTACGTCAACACCAATCTCTACAACGCCGTTCCCGATGACCCCTGGCGGGAGCGCTTCAAAACACCGCCCATCCAGAAGCAGTTGGTGGAAAAGAAATGGCTCGGCGAGAAATCCGGCCAGGGCTTCTACAAGCGCGTCGGACCTCAGAAAGAGATCCATGCGCTCGACATGAAGACGCTGGAGTATCGCCCCGCCCAAAAGGTCAAGTTTCCCTCCGCCGAAGAGGCCAAGGGGATCGAGGACCTCGGCAAGCGCATGCGCAAGCTCGTGTCCGGTGATGACCGCGTCGGCGCGTTTCTCTGGCAGCTCTACAGCGATCTCTTCCTGTACTCCGCCGAGCGCATCCCCGAGATCTCGGACCGCATCGTCGAGATCGATCAGGCCATGCGCTGGGGCTACGCCCACCAGCTCGGACCCTTCGAGATGTGGGATGCCATCGGCTTCGACTACGTTCTGAACCGCCTGAAGTCGGAGAACCGGCCCATCCCCCAAAACATCCAAAAAATGGCGGCATCCGGCGCGACTTCGCTTTACCGCTTCGCTGACCGCGACGGCCAGCCCGGCCGCCAGTACTTCGATTTCCGGACCAACTCCTATCAGGACATCGAGCCCACGCCGCAGTACCTGCTGCTCAGCGATGTGAAGCGCGCCCGCGGCGTCATCAAGTCCAACGCCGGCGCGTCCCTGGTGGATCTGGGCGACGGCGTGCTTTGCGTGGAGTTCCATTCCAAGATGAACTCCATTGGCGGCGATACCATCGCCGCCCTCCACAACGGGATCCGCGAAACCGAGCGGAACTTCCAGGCCATGGTGGTCGCCAACCAGGCGCAGAACTTCTCGGTCGGCGCCAACCTGATGATGGTCCTGATGGCCGCGCAAAACGGGGATTGGGACGACTTGAACGTCAGCATCCACCAACTGCAGCAAGCCATGCTGTCCTTGAAATACGCCGCCAGGCCGGTGGTCACCGCGCCCTTCGGCCAAACCTTGGGCGGAGGCGCCGAAATCGCCATGCACGGCCATCGCGCACAGGCGTCCGCCGAGCTGTACATGGGCCTGGTGGAAGTGGGCGTCGGCCTGATCCCCGCCGGCGGCGGCTGTAAGGAATTGATCGCCCGCCTCAAGGACCCCCGCCGCGTCTTCGAACTGATCGGGCAGGCCAAGGTCTCGGCGTCCGCCGAAGAGGCCCGCAAAATGGGTCTGCTGTCACGCCAGGACCGGATCTCGATGAACTACGAACGCCTGGTCGCCGACGCCAAGGATCTCGCGCTGTCGCTGGTTAAGGATTACGCTCCCGGACAGCCGCGCACCGACATCGAAGTGCAAGGCGAGCCGGGCTTCGCCGCGCTGGAGGTCGGCTTGTACATGATGAAACAGGCCGCCTACATCTCGGAGTACGACGCCGAAATCGGCAAGAAGCTCGCCTACGTCCTCTGCGGCGGCAAGCTGTCCCAGCCGCAGAAGGTCAGCGAGCAATACCTGCTCGACCTGGAGCGTGAAGCGTTCCTGAGTCTGTGCGGCAATCCCAAAACCCAGGAGCGAATGGCGGCCATGCTCAAGACCGGCAAGCCGCTGCGGAACTAATTGTTGATTCGCGCGAACGCCGGGGGCGTTCCGCCGTCTCTTGTTCCATGAGATTGACCATTCACACCGCGGCTCTTTCCCTCTTCTGGGTGTACCTTCCTGGCCTCGCCCAAACCACGTCCGCTCCCCCTGGCGCGCGCGAGTTCGTGGCGGAGATCCAGCAGCGGACCAAGGCGCCCGGCATGTCCGTAGCGGTGATGCGCGAGGGCAAGCTGCTCTGGACCGGCGCGCTCGGGCACGCCAATCTGGAAACGAAAACCCCCGTCGAGCCCGGCACCCTGTTCCGTCTGGGCAGCGTATCCAAGCTGTACACCGCGGCCATCGCCGCGCGGCTGGCCGACGAGGGCAAACTCGACTGGAATGCTCCGATCCACAAATACGTGCCCGGCTACCCCGCGTCCCACCAGTTCACGCTTCTGCAGCTCGCCGGACACCTGGCGGGAATCCGTCACTACGCCGGCACCGATCCGGTCTTCAAGCGGGGTTACGGAGCCACCCTGCGCGACGGGCTCGCGATCTTCCAATCCGATCCCCTGCTCTCCGCGCCCGGAACGAAGTACCAATACACCAGTTACGGCTATAACTTGTTCGGAGCGGCGCTGGAGCACGCGGGCGGCGCCGACTTCCTGACTTTGTTGCGCACCACCGTGACCGCGCCGCTCGGCGTCACGTCACCCCAGGGCGACGACTGGCAAAAAGTCATCGAGGGCCGCACTGCATTCTATTCGCAGAACCGTGATCAGAAAATCGTGAACGCCGACTTCGTCGACAACAGCTACAAGTGGCCCAGCGGCGGCCTGGTGGCGAGCGCACCCGACGTGGCGAAGTTCGCCGACGCGCATCTGCGTCCCGGCTTCCTGAAAGCCGGGACTCTGGACGCCATGATGCGCAGCCAGAAGCTCGCGTCCGGCGCGGAAACCGGAGTCGGCATCGGCTGGCGCTCCGGCAAGGACGCCAAAGGCCGGCGTGTCGTTCACCACGGCGGGACCATCGACGGCGGCCGCGCCATGGTCATGGTCTACCCCAACGAAAAACTAGTGGTTGTCATGCTGGCGAATCTGCTGGCGCGTTTCGGCGAGACCGAAGCGCAGCAGCTCGCCGGGTTCTTTCTGGATAAGCCGAACGCGCGGAATACTGCGCCGGCACACTGAGATGGGAGCTGAAATGCAAGAAGCTGTAATCATCGATTGTCTGCGCACCGCGGTCGGCAAGTCTGGCCGCGGCACGCTCCGCGCCTACCGTCCGGACGACATGGGCGCTATGGTCATCCGCGCGCTCGTGGACAAGTATCCGCAAATCGACAAAAACCTGATCGACGACGTCATCATGGGCTGCGCTAATCCGGAAGCCGAAAGCGGCATGAACGTCGCCCGTATCTGCGCCATGCGCGCCGGACTTCCCGATTCGGTGCCCGGCGTCACCATCAATCGCTTCTGCTCCTCCGGCCTGCAGTCCATCGCCATGGCCGCCGAAAAGATCCGCTCCGGCGGCGCCGATATCGTCATCGCCGGCGGCACCGAAAGCATGAGCCTGCTGCCCATGTCCGGCCACAAGTTCGCGCCTAACCCCTGGCTGGCGGAAAACTACCCCCAGATCTTCACTTCCATGGGCCTCACCGCGGAAGCGGTGGCCGCGAAGTTCAACGTGAACCGCGAGGACGCCGATCAGTTCAGCTACCAGAGCCACCAGAAGGCGCTCGCCGCGCAAGCCGCCGGCAAGTTCGACGAGGAAATCGTGCCGCTGGAAGTCGAGTATACGGAGCTCAAGAACGGCAAGCCCGCCACCACGAAGACCACCTTCGCCAAGGACGAAGGTCCACGCGCCGACACCAGCGTGGAAGCCCTCGGCAAGCTGAAGCCCGTCTTCCACGCGCAGGGCAAAGTCACCGCCGGCAACTCCTCGCAGACCTCCGACGGCGCAGCGGCCGCCATCGTGATGTCGGCCAAGATGGCGGATCAACTGGGCCTGAAGCCGCGGCTCCGCTTCGTCAGCTTCGCCGTCGGCGGCGTTCCTCCGGAGATCATGGGCATTGGACCTGTCGTGGCGATCCCCAAGGCCCTCAAGATGGCCGGTTTGAAGCTTGACGACATCGGCCTCGTGGAGCTCAACGAAGCCTTCGCCTGCCAGGCGCTCGCGGTGGCGCGCGAAGCCGGGCTCAACCTGGACACTTTGAACGTCAACGGCGGCGCCGTCGCCCTGGGACACCCCCTCGGCTGCACCGGCGCGAAGCTCACCGCGACGATCCTGCGCGAGATGAAGCGCCTCAACACCAAGTACGGAATGGTAACGATGTGCATCGGCGGCGGACAAGGCGCCGCGGGCATCTTCGAAAACATGAACTGAGGCAGCTCAAGAGAGGTCATCATGGCAACCGTCACGGCAATTCCGAAAACGAAGGGCGGCGCGTTCCTGCTGGAAACCGTCAACCCGCGCGACATCTTCACGCCCGAGGATTTCACTCCCGAACACCTGGCCATCAGGAAAACCACGGATGAGTTCTGGGCCAAGGAGGTGGTCCCCAACATCGACAAGATCCGGCACCAGGACCACGCCGTCGCGGTGTCCATCCTGAAGAAATCCGCCGAGCTCGGATTGACCGCCGTGGCCATCCCCGAAAAATTCGGCGGCATGGAAATGGACCTCACCTCCATGATGCTGGTTGCCGAAGGCGTCTCCCGCGAAGGCTCCTATTCGGCCTGGCACGGCGCCCACACCGGTATCGGCACGCTGCCGCTGCTGCTGTTCGGAACCGAGGAGCAGAAGCAGCGCTACCTGCCCAAGCTCGCGTCAGCCGAAATGGTGGCGGCTTATTGCCTCAGTGAGCCGCAGGCCGGCTCCGACGCGCTCGCCGCTCGCACCCGCGCTGACCTCACTCCCGATGGCAAGCACTACATCCTGAACGGCCAGAAGATGTGGATCACCAACGGCGGCTACGCGGATCTCTACACCGTGTTCGCCAAGGTCGGCGGCGAGAAGTTCACCGCGTTCCTGGTCGAACGCTCCTGGCCCGGCGTGAACCCGGGACAGGAAGAAAAGAAGATGGGCATCAAAGGCTCCTCCACCACCGCTGTCTACCTGGACAACGTCAAGGTGCCCGTGGAGAACGTGCTCGGCGAAATCGGCAAGGGCCACGTCATTGCCTTCAATATCCTGAACCTCGGCCGCCTCAAGCTCGGCCCGTTCGCCAACGGCGGCGCGCGCGACTGCCTGAACATCTCGCTCAAGTACGCCAAGGAGCGCAAAGCGTTCGGCGTCTCCATCTCCGACTTCGGCATGATCCAGGCCAAGCTGGCCGAAATGGCCATCCGCATCTATGCCAGCGAAAGCACCAGCTACCGCGTGGTCGGCATGATCGACGCCGCGCTCGAAGGCTTCTCCTGGGATATGCCCAACGCCGGCGAAGTGATGCTGAAGGCCGTCGAGGAGTTCGCCGCCGAGTGCAGCTACATCAAGGTCTTCGCCAGCGAAATGCTGGATTACGTCACCGATGAGGGCGTGCAGATCCACGGCGGCTACGGCTTCCATCAGGACTACGCGGTGGAACACGCCTATCGCGATTCCCGCATCAACCGCATCTTCGAAGGCACCAACGAGATCAACCGCATGCTCGCCACCGGCATGTTGCTGAAGCGCGCGCAAAAGGGCGTGCTGCCTCTGGTGGAAGCGGTGAAGAAGCTGCAAGCCGAATTGATGTCGGCCCCGGCGCTTTCCTCCGAATCCTCC
>CAYOQB010000110.1:10618-17772 GCA_964406035.1 uncultured Solibacteraceae bacterium
CCCGGCTTTGCCGGGCGACATGTCCACCGAACGTTTCGCCGAGGAAACGAAGAAGATCGAGAACGCCAAGAAGATCGGCCTGCTTTGCCTGGGCGTCGCCTACCAGAAATTCGGCAACGAACTCGACAAGCAGCAGGAAGTGGTGGCCTCCATCACCGACATCCTGATGAACACCTTCGCGATGGAGTCGAGCGTTCTGCGCGCGCGCAAGATCACGGAGTCCGGCCGCAACGCCGACAACGCGTACGACATGTCCCGAGTCTTCTCGGCCGAGGTCATGGACATCGTGGAATCCTCGGCTCGCAACGTGCTCGCCGCGTCCAGCGAGGGCGATGCCCTGCGCATGAATCTATCGGTGCTGAAGCGTTTCGCCAAGTCCGAACCCGTAGATGTAATCGGACTGCGCCGCCGCATCGCCGGCCGCCTGATCGCCGCCGACCGCTATACCGTCTAGGCGCATTTTCCCACAGGCTAACCGGCTATATTCAAACCGCTTAGCCCATTTTCCTCCCCAAATCGGTGCCAGCCACCACCTGGCACCGATTTCCTGCGATTCCCAAGCTAACTTCTGCCCCCTCAGCTACTTGCAGCGATCTCGCGAACGTACCGCACCCCCGGCCCCCGCCGGAACGCCCCCTCCTCGGTGCCAGGCACCACCTGGCGCCGATCCGCTGCCCGACTTCCAACCAAGCCCCGTCCCATCAACCCCTTACAGCGATTCCCGACCTCCCCGAAAAGCGCCCTCCCCGCCTACCCCCCCACATTCTGATACCCTGGCTCCCATGCGCTGGCTGGTGCTGCTGCTCCCCTGTCTCGCCGCCGCCCAAATCCCCGCCGACCTCCTCGGCGAGTGGCGAGCCCAGCTCTCCGGCGTCACCATGATCCTCCGCTTCGAACCCGGCGGCCGCTGCTCCATCGACGACGATCGCGGCATCTGCAAAGCCCAAAATGGCTGGCTCACCTTCCGCTCCGACGACGGTGAGGTGGAGCGTTACGCCTTCGATCTCTCCTCCGCTCGCCTCACCCTCAGCGGCGGTGATCTCGATGAGCCCCTCGTCTTCCAGCGCGCCGCCGCAGCCCCAGCCCCCACCCCAACTCCAGCCCCAACCGGCCGCTTCCACCAGCCCAAATGGGGACTCAGCTTCGCCCTCCCGCCCTCATGGAAAGCCTCCGAGCGCGATGGCGTGCTGCTCCTCGGCTCGGATACCGAACCCGGCCTGATGCTCGTCCGCTTCCTGCGCCGCACCGGCGAGCCCCAGCTCCGCGCCGACTACGCCGCCGGACTCGAAGACGGCGGCGTGAAGCTCATCGCCACCGCGCCTCTCGAAGCCTTCCGCGCCGGCACATCGCGAGCCCTCGCCGGCGAACTCGCCGGCGCCTCTGCCGAAGGCCGCGTCACTGCCCGCGTCATCGGCATCCTCTCCCCCTTCGGCGATGCCGCCGTTCTCATCGGCGTCACCACCAATGCCAACTACGCTCGCCTGAAGGCTCAGGTCGATGCCATGGCCGCCAGCGTCGTCTTCTCCGAGCCCCCGAAATTCGCCGCCCGCGACGCGATCGCCGGCCAGTACATGTACTACTACCAGAGCACCAGCGGCGGCACGTACTCGCGGCAGGAAGTGCTCAACCTCTGCTCCAACGGCACGTTCTCGCGCGGCGGCGAGACCTACGGCTCCGGTTCCGCCGGCTCCGCGGTGATCTCCGGCGCGAATGGCGGCGAGTGGCTCGCCGACGGCGACGAGCAGCAAGGCGCCATCACCCTGATCTTCCGGAGCGGCAATCGCGAGGAACTCGCCTACCGCAAATCCGGCTCAGACATCGTGCTCAACAATAAAAAATACGGCCGCTTCGGCGACGGCGCCTGCACCCAACGCTCCCCCTGAAAGCCCACCCGCGGCTGACGGATGTCACTCTGGTTCACGATGCTCACCACCCACCGATTGACGATCGCCACCGCCCTGACGGGGAGCCGCGACGCGTAAGCGAGCGGCAAACATTCCCACCCGCCGCACCGCCACCCCGTAGAACCGCCTTCAGGCGGTAGGGGCCTTCAGGCCCCTTCGAAAAACGGACTTTGTCGGTGCCTGGTGGTGCCAGGCGCCGTTCCCCGCGGAACCCAAGCGGAACCAAACTCAGCCCCCCTCCGTTGTCTCTATCAATGCGCCACAAACTCGACCTCGGCTCCGCTTGGGGCATCGTCGCCCTCGGCGCGATTCATTGCTCCTTCACGCCTTTCGCCTACAGGAAATTCACCGAAGCTTCCCTCTGGTTCTTCGCCGCCGGCCTCACGCTCCTCTACGCCGGAGCCTTCAACCTCGTCCGCATCCGTTACGCGGACCTCCGCGGCCTGCGCGGCGCCTGCCTCGCCGTCAACCTCACGCTCCTCGGCTTCGTGCTGGCCTTTGCGGCCTACACATTGCCGCGCAACCTCGGCAACCCCGCCGCCTGGCTTCTGATCCTGTTGTGCGCCACCGCCACGTGGTTCGCCGCGCGGCAGCCCGACCCTCCGCCCGCCGCGAGCCACCCCTCAGGCAACGCATGACGCGACGATCTGCTCCAAAACGGACCTGACCTTCCCCCCATCGGTGCCTGGTGGTGCCAGGCGAGCTTCCCGCACCCGCTTCAGCCGAACTCGCCTGGTTTCTTCTGCTTACCCCTGCCTGACCCCCTTCCCGAAAAGTACCCCTAGTTCGACTTCCCACACATTGCAACCCCCAGCTCCGTCGGCGCGTTTTCCAGCAATTCCGGCCGTTTCCGGCATTGATCACCCGAAACCCAACCAGCACACCCCACCGCCCCGGAAAAAGGGGGCAGTTGCTCCAGGCCCACTTTTCGCCCGGCCCCAATTAGTCCGTAACTCTATGCCTGATATCCGGATAACCTCCACTCCGCCCCTCCGTCGGTGCCTGGTGGTGCCAGGCACCGTTCGCCGGCACCGTTCGCCGCAACGCAACGTTCACCGCAGCTCGGCAGGAGCTCCAGCGCCGTCGCGACGCAATTACTCTCGTCTGTCTCGCTGGAAACAGTTCAATACCCGCAGGGCGCGTAGCGTGTTCCATCGGCTTGGCTGTCCCTCACGCTCGTCCAACGCGACAGGCATGGCGCCGGGATACCTGGTCTCCAGCGGCCAAAGCCCACCGGCGTCACGCTTTGATGCGACCAGCTCGATGGCCTCGGCCATCCTCTCGTCATATGCAACGCCGGCGCAGCGCAGGAACTCGAGCCCCCTGAGTACGTCGTAGTGCCACCACGTGGGGAAGGCGAATCGCGTCCAAACGGAGCCGCCCTTGCGATCTCGCTCGATCACCTCGCGGGTCGACCGGCGGCGGAAAAGGTGGCGATCGAGAAGGTACTCCTGCCCCCGGAGACGGGCTTCAGTGATCTCCCGGCTGCCGGCAACATTGCGTTCGTACGCGAGCAGTGCCTCGAGAACGCAAATCGTGGTGTTAAATGACGAACGTGTGGAGCCGTTGGCGGCCTCGCAATTCCATCCACCGTCGGCCAACTGTTCAGAGAGCAGTCGTGCAACGATGCCCCGGACGTCCTGGCCGAAGTACGCGCCGGCCGCCGCCACCTGTCCATTGATGCACTGCTCCACCTCGCCGTCAAAGAAGGCGTTGCCCTCACATTCTCGCGGGCCACATCCCCTCCAGGTTACGTGGTCGCGGACAAGGTCCATCGCGCGCCGTGCCTCGGCGCTCATCGGATCGAGACCGAAGTCGCGCAACAGCATGAGGACGTGCATGGTGGAATTCCAGCCGCGGTTCCACGCCGCGCCACCCCACCGCCCGTCGGCCGCCTGGAGCTTGAGCAGCGTTTCACCAGCGCCTTCGGTGGCAACCCGCGCCCGCTCGGCCGCGACTTCTTCTGGTGGCGAACCAATCAGGTCCCGCATCACCTGCCAGCGGATCGAAGGATCCGAATCGAGCAGCCACTCTATGACCCGCCGATTCATTCTTGGAGTTTGCCAGGTTTCGCGGATCGATTGCCACTTGCTGGCCCTGCTCACGTTAATCGAGAGAAGTGGCCCCCCATCGGTGCCTGGTGGTGCCAGGCGAGCTTCCCGCACCCGCTTCAGCCGAACTCGCCTGGTTTCTTCTGCTTACCCCTGCCTGACCCCCTACCCGAAAAGTACCCCTAGTTCGACTTCCCACACATTGCAACCCCCAGCTCCGCCGGCGCGTTTTCCAGCAAATTCCGGCCGTTTCCAGCATCGATCACCCGAAACCCAACCAGCACACCCCACCGCCCCGGAAAAAGGGGGGCAGTTGCTCCAGGCCCACTTTACGCCCTCCTCCAATTCACCCCTAACCGCCCGCCTGACAACCAGATACCCTGCAGTCCACCCCTTCCTCGGTGCCAGGTGGTGCCAGGCACCGTTCCGGAGTAACGGCCGAGCGCAGCGGAAACCGGAGCCACGCCCCCAATGTTCCATATCGCGGTACGTCGGACTTGGGCGCCGGTCGACTTTCCAGATGCCGACTTGTCCTTCCCTGCCTCTTCAAAATGGGCATTCGGGTGGCGAGTTGTAACAGCGGGTCGCGCGTTGATTTTCCGAACCAATCACTCGGTCACCGTGAATCTCCTCGCTCAATCCCGCTCCACAGAATCTCAACCAGTCTCTCGGGAAAGGGCGCGGGCACCTTGGAATCGACAAGATAGCGGGCGTAGAAGGCCCCAACCAGCATGTTGACCGCGCAATCCAGGTCGACCTCGCGTCTGATCTCTCCCTTCGCCTTGGCTCGCTCCAGAATGCCCCGCAACATCTGCCGCCGCGGAGCGACAATCCGTTCCCGGAACAGTCGAATCAGCTCCGGGGTGTGCGACTCCTCGGCGAGCACGGTCCCAATCAGCGAAATGCCGTTCGGGCGCAGCAGAGACCGGCTGAAGTTCACCAGGGTTTGAATCAAATCTCCCTTGCTGGTGCCGGTGTCCACCGGAGGCTCCACCAGTTGCAGCGTGCGGACCGCCGCGGTGGCCAGATCCTCCTTCGATGCCCAGCGCCGGTAAATGGTCGGCTTGCTGACTCTCGCCTCGATCGCCACCGCATCCACCGACATGCGGTTGTAGCCATCTTCCCGCAGCATGCGCAGAGCAACGTCGAGAATGCGCTGCTCGGTTTCGGCGTCGCGGGGGCGTCCCGGCGGACGACGTTGCTCTGGCTGTTTTGGCTTCGGCATCAGATTCCTGAATCCTCACCATGATCTTGACAATCAGTTAGGATACGGTACAGTATCGTATCATAAGGAAGGAACAACCATGAGCCTACGCGACGCCAATGCGCGCAACTCCCGCAACCCCAGACGAATCGCCATCGTGCTGTCCAATCCCGCTGTCTCCACCACCACCCGCTGGCCCGTCGGGTTCTGGTGGAGCGAGCTGACGCATCCCTACTACGAGTTCACGGAAGCCGGCTACGAAGTGGAACTCTTCAGCCCCAACGGCGGCCAGTGCCTGCCCGACGCCATGAGCGATCCTCGTGACGCCAGCGGCTATTCGGCCACCGACCTCATCAGCATGGGTTTCATCGCCACTCCCAGCCTGGCGGCTCTGGTGGAAAACACCGGCAAGGCCGCCGACATTGATGTGAATCGATTCGATGCGATCCTGGTCGCCGGCGGCCAGGCGCCGATGTTCACCTTCGATTCCGCCGCCAGCCTGCACCGCAAGTTCGCCGAATTTTATGAGGCCGGGAAGATTGCCGCTGCCCTGTGCCATGGAGTGGCCATCCTGCGCTACGCCAAAACGAGCACCGGCGAGCTGCTGGCGAGGGGCCGCACCGTAACCGGCTTTGCCAACGTCGAGGAAGACTTCGCTGACAACGCCGTGTGGAGCATGAACTTGCTGCCGCGCGACAAGCACGTGATGCCCTGGCGCATCGAGGACGAAATGAAACAGATGGGCGCCAACTACATCCAGGCCGGCATGTGGCGAAGCTTTGCCTGCAGGGACGGCAACCTCATCACCGGGCAACAGAACTTCTCGGGAAAGGAAACCGCCCAGGCTGTGATCGAAGCCGTGGGCCGGTAAGGAGATCCAATGAACATTGCATTCATCGGCTACGGCAACGTCGGCGCGCCACTCGCGGACCACCTGCAGCGCGCCGGCCACAACGTGGTGCTGGCGGCGGACCAGCCTTTGTCGGATACCGCCCGGAAGGCGGTCAACCGGAACTCGAACCTGAAGACCGCTTCGCCCCGCACGGCTGTCCAGGCGGCCGACCTCGTCTTTCTGGCGACACCTTTCGGGGCGAACGAGGCGGCGATCGGAGCGGTGGCCACCGAGCTCGAAGGTAAGATTCTGGTGGATTGCACCAATCCCGTTGGTCCCGGCCTGTCGCATGGCCTGAACAGCGTGCGTTCCGGCTCCGAAATAATCCAATCGCTTGCGCCGCGAGCCAAGGTGGTGAAAGCGTTCACCATCTACGGCTTTGAAAATTTCGAGAACAACGTCTATCCGGCCTACAACGTGAAGCCGGTGATGATGTTCTGCGGCGCGAACTCTGGCGCGAAGCAGGTGGTGGCCCAACTCATTGCCGAACTCGGCTGGGAGCCGCTCGACGTGGGCGGCATCGAACAGGCTCTCCACCTGGAGCATATGACGCTGCTTTGGGTCCGCATGGTCCGCATGGGTGGCCAGTCACCTGATGTTGTTTGGGCGGCGCTGAGGCGCTAAGGTCGAAACCTTCCACACACCGCGCGAGCCTGACCCCGTGCTATGCTCTCGATCATCCTTGGAATAAATTCGCGGAGGCTTGCATGAGCGCATCTACAACCGTTGTCACCGATCGCCAGGCCATCGAACAGGTGCTCCAGCACTACGTCAATGGCGGGATGTCCGGGCGAGCCGAGGACATGAAGCCCGCCTTCCATAAGGACGCAACGATCTTCGGCTATCTCGGGCCCGACTTCATCGGCGGCCCCATCCAGGGGCTCTACGATTGGGTCGATCAGAATCCCCCGGCAACTGGACTCAAGTGTTCCATCGCCGCCATCGACATCGGCGAAACCGTCGCCATGGCCAGGCTGGAATGCGAAGACTGGGGCGGCCATCGATTCACCGACATGTTCACGTTGCTGAAGGTCGACGGCCAATGGAAGATCATCAACAAAGTCTTCCACCTCCACGGCTGATCCGTCAGGGCTGAGGCCGAC
>CAYOQB010000111.1:0-17698 GCA_964406035.1 uncultured Solibacteraceae bacterium
TGCGAACCAGGCGGTTCACCTCCACACACAAGGGGCTCTGCCCGCAGGCGAACCATTCGGGATCGAAATC
This sequence comes from uncultured Solibacteraceae bacterium, assembly GCA_964406035.1. Lineage (GTDB taxonomy): Bacteria > Acidobacteriota > Terriglobia > Bryobacterales > Bryobacteraceae > JAIEPW01. The sequence goes on from CAYOQB010000111.1 coordinate 71, forward strand.
GTAGCCGAGGCTCAGGTTAACTCCGTGGATTCGCAGCCTCCGCCCCAGCTCGTTCTGCTGCTGGATCCAGTCCAGCGCCTCCAAAATCGCACTCACCGGACCTCGCCCGCGCTCGTTCAGAGTTCTCAAGCTCACGATCTTCGCAGCGGGCGCAACGCCGCTTAGCGCGGATATCGGTCGCGCAACCTTCACGACCTCTCCCGCCCCATCCCGTTCCTCCACTCTCGCAACCGCCGGCCCGCGCGACTCCCCGCAGAGAATCCCCGCCACATGAGTGCCATGTCCGAATGCGTCAGCAAGCCCGCCGCCGGAAGCAAGAAAGTCTCGATGTTCCAGAGGAGGTGCGATCTCCAGATTGCGCCGGGTCGCGAAGTGCTCGTGGGCGCCATCCACACCCGAGTCCACCACCGCCCATGTGATCCCTTCCCCCTTTGCCGAGAACGCCGCGTGCGCTGCATCGGCCTGAATGCGCCGCAACGATTGGTCGAGCTGTGCGCTCGCCTCGAAGTCGGGCCACACCCGGTGAATCGCCTCTTCGCTGTCCTGCTCCAGCACTGCGGCAAGTTCCCGCGCTGACAGGGTCACGAAGAAGTACTGACCCGCCGACCGGTATTCCCGCGCTCCCAACAACTCGGCAATTCTTTCCCGCGCCGCCTGAGTTCCGGCAGCGAAGCCGAGATTCGTGTCAATCACGACGCTGAGATTCGCGTTGCCATCGCCCATGGAATCGAGCAGCGGGATCGCGGCCCGGCCGCGGGTCAGGTTGCGGGGATCGAATCGGCGGCTCACGCCAACAGCTTGCGACTCGTTTGTCAAGCCGCGAGATCGTGCAGCTCCCCACTAAACTGGAGTTGTGGCCGGTATCATCTTGCAAATCAATGTCTCACGGGGAGGCGTTCCGAAGCGCGCCATTTTTCAGGGCGTTGTGACTGCCGCGGGTGTGGACGGCGATTCCTGGGCTCACCCCAACATTCACGGCGGTCCCCGCAAGGCCGTTCTGATCTTGTGCGAAGAAGCGATCGATCACTTGAAATCGCTGGGATTCCCCGTTTTTGCCGGCGCGCTCGGCGAGAACCTCACCGTTCGGGGCGTACCCCCCCAATCGCTGCGCGCCGGCCAGCGCTACCGCGCCGGCGACGCGATTCTGGAGCTGACGAAGTTGCGGCAGCCATGCGCCACCCTGGATGTTTACGGTGCCGGAATCCAGAAGCACCTGTTCGATGCTCAGGCCAAGGCCGGCGACCCGGCATCGCCGGTGTGGGCCATGGGCGGCTTCTACTGCTCGGTGATCCGCGGCGGCGTGGTGCGTCCGGGTGACCCGTTCGCACTGCTGGAACAGGCGGCGTGACGGTGACAGCCCTGCTTGACCAGATCCCGTTTCGCGATCCCGCGAGGTCAAGAGCGGAGATCGCCGAACTCCGCGCCAATCTCGCTGCTCCCGTTTGGCGCGCGCTGGAGATCCGCCTTTCCAACAGCCCCGATGCCGCCGCCGCCCTGTCCGGCCTTACCGGCCTTCTGCACCGTCACCCGGCGCTCTTCCCGCACTTCCTCTCCTCCCCGGCGGCGCAATCGTACCTGGTGGCCGTGGGATCGTACAGCCGCTTCCTGATGGCTGAAATCGTGGAACACCCGGATTGGCTGCAGGAACTGATGGACAAGGGGGACCTGCACCGCGCCCGGTCCGCCGAAGAACTGGTTGCCATGCTGGAAGCCGAAACCGATCCCGGCGTACCCTCGGCCCTGCCTCTCGCCCGGTTTCGCCGGCGCCAGCTTCTCCGCGTCCTGCTGCGCGACGTGCTGGGACTGGGCACACTGGCGGAAATCACCGGGGAGCTCTCCGCTATCGCGTGCGCCATTGTCGAGTTCACCTGCACCAGGCTTTGCGACGATCTGCGTCGCCGCTTCGGACAGCCCTGTTATCAGGCCTCCGGCGGCGCGACGCACCATTGCGGATTCGCCGTCCTCGCGCTCGGCAAACTCGGCGGCGACGAGCTGAACTACAGTTCCGACATCGACCTGATGTTCCTCTATGGCGAAAACGGCGAAACCGATGGCACCAACCCGGTCTCGAACAAGGAGTTCTACAAGCGAATCGCCAACCAGCTCACGGAACTTCTGTCCACCTACACAGCCGAGGGGCTGTGCTACCGCGTCGACCTCCGTCTCCGTCCGGAAGGCAGCCTCGGAGAGGTTTGCATCTCGCTCGACGGCGCACGCCGCTACTATTCCGGCCGCGCCCGCGACTGGGAGCTGCAGATGCTGATCAAGGCGCGTGTGATCGCGGGAGATCAGGCCACCGGGCGCGCGCTGCTCGATTTCGTCGAGCCGCGCACCTACTCCACCACGCTGGACTTCTCCGCCATCGAGACCATGTCGGTTACCCGCGAACGATTGAACGAAAAGCTTGCGGCCAGGAAGCTCAACCGCAAGAGCACCGCCATCGACGTCAAGCTGGCCCGCGGCGGCATCCGCGACATCGAGTTCCTGGTGCAATGCCTGCAGCGGCTGCACGGGGGAAGGGAGCCGTGGGTTCGGCACGGCGGGTCGCTTCTGGCGCTCTCCCGGCTGCACGACAAAGGCCTGCTTTCCGACGCCGAATACGGCCAGCTTGCCGCCGCCTATCAGTTCCTGCGCAATCTGGAGCATCGCCTGCAATTCGACGAGGACCGGCAGACTCATACGCTTCCCGACGACCCGGCGCAACGAGATGTGCTCGCCCGGAAGATGCCGCCCGGACAGTCTGTCCCAGTCCGCGATGGAGCCTGGCTTCTGGAGCGGCTGCGCGGGCACTTTGCGGAAGTCACGGAGATTTACGAACGCGTTGTCCATGCCCAACGGCACGCGGCGGAGCCCGATGCGCCGTCGCCCCGCGCCGGCACGGCGCTCGCGCCGGGCAATCTCATGCGCTCCCTGGACCTGCGCGCGCCCAGGCTGGCCGCGACACTGCCGCGGCTGGGTTTACGCAGGGGCTTGCGTTCCTTCGAACACTTCCTGGAGCGCGTCGCGCCCGAATCGCCGTGGATTGGTGAAATGGAAGCCGACGAGCAACTGGCTCGCCGGGTCATCGACCTGTTCGAGCACAGCCCCTATCTGGCGGAGCAGTTGATCCGATTCCCGGAGATGGTGGACGCCATGCAGGATCTCTATTCGCCCTGGTCCGCTTCCTGGCTGGGCGATCCCGCCAAAATGGCTGACCCCGCCGAACTCCGGCGCACCTTCCGCCGCCACATCTTCCGCATCCAGGCCGAGAGCATTTGCATTCCGTCTCCGGTCTTCGACACCCTGCAGCGCAATTCCGAGCTGGCCGACTGGATCATTCGGGCCGCATACCACGCGGCAGTCGCCGAAGTGCTGGCTGCCCGGCCGCCGTCTGCCGGCTACGATCCCGGAAAACGGATGATGGTGGTGACCCTCGGGCGCCTGGGCATGCACGAATTCGATGTCGGCTCCGACGCGGATCTGGTTTTCGTGCTTCCGGACGACGATCGCGCAGAACTCCAGTTCTGGACCCGCGTGGCGGAGCGCATCATCGACATCCTCACCGCGTACACCCGGGAAGGCGTCGTGTTCGCCGTCGATACGCGGCTCCGTCCCAACGGGCGCGAAGGTCAATTGGTGCAGACCGCGGGCGCCGTCCTGGATTACTTCGAGAATCGGGCGGAAGCGTGGGAAGGCATCGCCTACATGAAGTCTCGCGGAGTGGCCGGAGACATCGACGGCGCAACGATGTTTCTGCATCGCCTGCAGGAGGTGGATTGGCGGCGCTATGGGCAGAGCGGACGCTCGCGCAAGGACCTGCGGGAGATGCGCCTGAAGCTGCAGAAGGAGCAGGGAGCGGCGAACCCTCTCAAGGCGGGGGCCGGCGGATACTACGACATCGATTTCCTGCTGATGTATCTTCGCCTGAAAAGCGCCGGCATCTTCTTCCGCGTTCTCAACACGCCGGAGCGAATCGACGTGATCGAACAGATGGGCCATCTGGACCGCGCCGATGCTGCGTTCTTACGCGATGCCGCGACCTTTTATCGCGCGCTCGACCATGGACTTCGGCTCACGTCCGGCCAGGCGGAGGGCGCGCTCCCGCATTCAGAAGCGCAACTGGAAACCTTGATGGGGCTGCTCAGCCGTTGGACGCCGGACCACCTTCACGACGAGCCGCTCGCGGTGGAACTGGACAGCATCCGTACGCGAACGCGGGCGCTGTTCGATCGCGTCTTTGTCTAGGATTTTTCGGTCTTCTGGAGACGCGATCGCAGAAACGCCGACAGCACCGAACCTAACCCGAAACCCGCCACCACCGCGCCAGCCAGCGGTTGCCCGTACAGTGCGATCACGGTGCCGCACCCCAAGCCCGCCACGGCGATCACGAAGGCGAGCAACTGCCCTCGTGAGGACAGCGCGTTCGCCCGGCGCATCGCTTCGATGTCGGCTTCGAGCGCCATTAACTCCGTGCGATGCCGGTGGAGGTATTCGGATTGGAAGGACTCAACGAGCAGCTTTGCCAAACCGGGAGAAACGCGGTCGTATAGTCCGAGGGTTTCCGGATTCGGGAGTGGGCCGGAGGAAAAGACCTGAGTTTCGGTTAACGTGATTCCGGCGGCGCGGTCAACGTGATGGAGCGGAAGCTTTGACAACTCCCCGTTCGATGGAAGAATGTTCACTGAGGGACCGCCCGATGGCTTGCTGCCAGTCGTTCACCAGCTTCGACCAATCCCCCGCGAACGCTCGTTCCACCGACGTTGGCTTGGTATAGAAGCGGAACTTCATGTATGGCGGCTCAGGCGCAGGGTAGAGGACCGCGAGAGTCCGCTCATCCACTCCGACCGTCCTTCTACGAAGCTCCATGCTGGAACTATACCGGACTTCCACGCCATTTCCAATCCAGACTTTCCTTAACTCACCACCACCCGGAAATACCGCCTCTACTTCTCGCGTGAAGCGCTGATCAACAGCAGGTTCCACCCCGCACCTTGCTCGACCCGCTCTGGGTGAACTGTCCGCGCGTACGGGACGACCACTCCAGCGAGAGATTACCGGCAGCCCGCGAGAAGCCCATCACGATCACTGCCGGACGGCCGGCAATGGGGTCGCATCACCCTTGATCGACGGCAGTTATGCGCCCCGTGGCGGGAAAAAATAGAGGCGGCAGATTTGCCGCCTCCGGGAAAGGAACGCGATTTCGTAAGTCTTAGAGGTGCGCCTCAATCATCTTCTGAAGATCGCCCTTGCCAGCTGCCCCGACCTGTTGCGCCACCACCTTGCCGCCCTTAAAAAGCAACAGCGTGGGAATGCCGCGGATGTTGTAACGGGAGGCCGTGTTCATGTTCTCATCCACGTTCACCTTGCCTACCTTCACCTTGCCCGCATAATCGTTCGCGATGGCATCCACCGTGGGTGCGATCATCCGGCAAGGCCCGCACCACTCAGCCCAAAAGTCCACAAGCACCGGCACCTCAGCGCTTAACACCTCCGTGTCGAAGGCGGAATCGGTGAATGTCAATGTGTTCTGACCAGCCATATCTAAGATTAGCTCTCCCGAGGATTATGGATGCAAATGTTGTTGAAAGGATTCACTTGAGATCGAGTATCGCCCGATACAAGGCCGCGTAGTCCTTGGCCGAGTGGTCCCACGAAAAATCCTGAGACATCGCCCGCCGCATCATCGCCCGCCAGTTCTCCTGATCGGCAAAAGCGTCGATTGCATAACGGGCCGCGCCATATAAATCATGGCCGGACTGGCCCCAGAACTGGAAGCCGGTACCGGGCTGCACGGTATCCGCCAGCCCCCCGGTGGCGCGGACCAGAGGCAGCGTCCCGTACCGTAAACCATAGATTTGATTCAGTCCGCAAGGCTCGTAACGGCTCGGCATCAGGATCATGTCCGCTCCACCCGTGATCCGGTGCGCCAGCGCGTTGTCATATCCGACACGAACGCCCACCCGGTCCGGACGCACCGCCGCCCACCAGCGGAACATATCCTCATACTTCCGCTCCCCTGACCCGAGCACCACCAGCCGTGCCCCCAGGTCCAACAATCCGGGGAGAGCTTCACCCAGAAACTCCAGCCCCTTCTGATAGGCGAATCGCGTCACCATGCCGATGACCGGCGTGTTCTGGTCTCCCGACAGCCCGAACTCCGCCATCAGGCTGCGCTTGCATATTGCCTTGCCTTCCAGATTTCCCGGCGAGTATGGAGCGGGAAGATGGTGATCGGTGGCTGGATCCCAGATGCGGTAATCGACACCGTTCAGGATCCCGAACAAAGACCCAGCCCGCGCCCGCAACAGCCCGTCCAAGCCGAATCCGTACTCCGGGGTCTGGATCTCGCGTGCATAAGTGGGACTCACGGTGTTCAGCGCGTTCGAGAATACCAGGCCAGCCTTCAGGAAGTTCACCCGGCCGTGATGGGCCAGCAGGTCAGCTCGAAACAGCCCCGCATCCAGGCCGGTATCCGCAAGCACCTCCGCGCCGAACTCGCCCTGATAGCCGAGATTGTGGATGGTCAATAGCGACTTAATCCCCCAGAATGTCGGGTCCTCGCGAAACGAGTGGTGCAGGTACGCGGCGGTCAGGCCGGCGGGCCAGTCGTGCGAATGGATGATGTCGGGACGCCACAGCAGCCGGGCGATTTCCAGGGCCGCGCGTGAGAGCAACGCGAAGCGCTTGTGGTTGTCTCCGAAATCTCCGTGCATGTCGGCATACACCCCCCAGCGGTCGTAGAGAGGAGTGCAGTTCACCAGGAAATAACGAACGCCTTCGATCACCACCTGGTCGATGGCCGCCTGATAATAGTGGGGTCCCATCCAGATGTGCATCTGGTGCCAAACCCGTTCGGCCCAATGCACTTCGGCGTTTCCGTAGCGCGGCATCACCACCGCGGCCTCGACGCCCTGGCGCTGCAATGCCGGCGGCAGAGCCCCCAGCACATCGGCGAGCCCCCCGGTTTTCACGAACGGGTTGGCTTCGGACGTCACCATCAACACGCGGGGCATAAGCTGACTATTGTACGAGGCCGGGCAGGGAACGGGACAGGCTCAAGAAGAAGTGCGCGAAAAGAGGCCGCCGAACAGACCGCCGAGGGCTGATGTTTTCTTCTCCGGCTTCTGCTTGCCGCCCAGCTTGTCGGCAAGCTGGCCGATCGCCTTGCCGAAAGCGGAACTGGACGAGATCGGCTTGCCCTCGACAAGGGCGCGTTGCACGCCTTCATAATCGCTGGGAATCAGGTGGAACACCTCGCGGTGCAGCGCCTGTCCGATCACATCCTTGTTCAACCCGACTTCCTTGTCGTAGCGATTCACCAGCAGCCGGATCTTCCAATCGCCGATGCGGTGAGTCTCCAGATAGGACAGCGCTCGCTGAGCAGCCTGCAGGGCGGGCAACTCGTTGGTGGTCACCAGCAGCAGTTCATTGGCGAAACGCGCGATGCTGAGAGCCCATTCTCCGTAGACCCCGGCAGTGTCCACAATGATGGCGTCATAGTGGCGGCGGGCATAGTCGAAAATTGGACCGGCGTCGGTGATCTCGTTGATTCCTTCCACCATCATCTCCGGCGCCAGCAGCACGTCCACGCCGGCGGAGTTGGTGACCATCGCCTTCCACAGGTCGGCGTCCAGCCCGGGACTGCGCAGCAGCACGTCCATGAAGCTGTAGGTGGATTTCACCTTCAGCAGAAACGACTGGGTTCCGGCCAGTGGGTCCAGATCCACCAGCAGCACCTTCTTGGCTCCGGTGCGCTTCCACTGATGCGCCAGGTTGGAGGCGATGGTGCTGGCGCCACAGGCGCCCTTGGCGGGCATCACCGCGTACACCCGGGCCGGTTCCTTGTGGAACGCCTCCTCCGACCCCTGAATCCGGGCCATCTTGGCCAGAGCCGCGTTCAGGTGATCCGCCGTGAAGGGCGGAACCATGAAATCCACCGCGCCCTGGCGCAGGCACCGCAGAATGAAATCCGGGTCGTTGGTGGACAGGACGGCGACCACCCCCACGTTCCCATCCAGCTTCTGAAGCGAGCCGAGAATCCGCAGACCCTGCTCGCGATCAGATGTAACGTCAAGAAAACAAACGTTCGGATGGCGAGAGGCGAGATCCTTTGAGAGTTCCGCATCGTCCACGTAGGCGGCGATCTGGTGAACGGTCGAGCCGGGCACGTGGGACGTGATCAGTCCGCTCAGTTCGCCAAGTAATCGCGAACTCGGAGATATAAACCAAGCTCGCAAGGAGCTGCGGGGAGCTTCCGGATTCGGCATCAGGGCGGCCACACGGGAACACTCACGGGTTCCCTGTTAAAGAAAATCGGCTCGGATCGATCATAACATGAGAGACCTTCCCCCTTTCGGCTACTAAACAAGTGATGGCGCCGGTCGAAAAGATCCTCGGGGTACCGGGGTGTAGCACCGGAACAATCCGATGAAGAATACTGTTGCAGTTTGTGACACACAACCGATTACCGCCGAAGGGCTCCGGTCCCTCGTCAGCAACACCGACGATCTGGCCTATCTTCAAGCAGTGCATAGTCTTGCGCAAGCCACTGAGGTGCTGCGGCAGCACCAGCCAGACATCCTGGTGCTGGACAAGGCGTTCGGCATCCAGGCAATCCTGGAGTGGCTGACGGAACGGCGGGCGGCGGGCTCCACTACCCGCACCGTCGTTTGGGGCGTATCCGTCACCGAGGCCGAGGCTCTTCGATTCCTGCAGGCCGGCGCATTCGGCATGTTGCGCAAAACCGCGCAGCTTCCGGCGGTGATCTCCTGCTTGAGAACAGTCGCCATGGGACGCAGTTGGATGGAAGACTCCGTCTTCCGCGATGCCGGACGCGGGGACCGCTACCCCCGCTCCGAACTGACCATGCGCGAGCAACAGGTGCTCGAACTTGTCGAGCAGGGCTTCAAGAACAAAGACATTGCCCTGGAACTCGGGATCCGTCCCGGCACGGTCAAGATCCACCTGAAGCATATCTTCGAAAAGACCGGCGTGCGCGGCCGCTATGGCCTCGCGCTGAACGGTATCAAGGAGAAGGGAGCTCTGCCGCTCTCGGCCTGAAGCGGGCGTTCCACCCCAGCACGAGCGCGTGGCGCGGTCCGTTCCGCTATCCTGGGAACACGTGAAATACGCTGTGCTGGTCGTGTTGTCCTGCGGCGCCCTGGCGGGCCAGTCCCAGGACCTGAGCTCTATCCTGGCTTCCGAACTGAACCGGAACTTCCAGGTCTTGAAGGAAAAAGGCGACCCGCCCGCGTACTATCTCGCCTACACCGTAACCGAAGTCGAATCGGAGGTTGTCGCCGCCAACGCAGGGTCGCTGCAATCCCAGAACCGCAACCATACGCGACTTCTCGACGTCACCGTTCGCCTCGGCAGCCCGGAGCTCGACAATTACCGGTCGGTACGCGGCCAGCGCACCCAGTTCACCTCCGGGGCGCAGATCGCCCTGGTCGACGATCCGCTGGCCATCCAGCGGCGTGTGTGGCTGGAAACCGATCGCGTCTACCGCGCCGCGTCGCAACGTCTCATGCAGGTGAAGACCGACGAGAAGATCAAGGCGGCGGTGGTCAGCACCGCCCCTGACTTTTCGGCCGAGCAGCCCTCCACCTTCTCCGCGCCTCCGGCCAAGCTGAAGTTTAACGCCGCGGAGTGGACGCAGCGGCTGCGCAAGCTCTCGCGGGAGTTCGCCAAGTACCCGGCGGTTCTGAACTCCGGGTTGAACGTCACGGCGCAACGCGAAAGCAAAACGATGGTGAACACCGAGGGCACACGGATCGCGCACGGACGGCTGTTTTCGCGCGTTTCGATCTTCGCCCGGGCGAAGGCAGCCGACGGAATGGACCTGGTGACCACGCACAGCTTCGAAAGTGAGGACCCGTCCGGGCTGCCCAAGGATTCCGAGATCGCCGCCGGAATCGAAAAGGTATCCACCGAGCTCACGTCGATGCTGCGGGCCTCGCCGGTGGACCCGTATGTGGGGCCCGCGATCCTGTCGGGCAGCGCCGCCGGCGTTTTCTTCCACGAGATCTTCGGACATCGCGTGGAGGGTCACCGGCAGAAGGATGAGAGCGACGGTCAAACGTTCACCAAGAGCGTCGGCAAGCCGGTACTGCCCGACTTCCTGTCGGTGATTTTCGATCCCACACAGAACAAGGCTGCCGGAACGGACCTGTTCGGCGCGTACTCATACGACGATGAGGGGGTGAAGGCGCGGCGGACGCCGGTGGTGGAGAACGGCGTACTGAAGGGCTTTCTGATGTCGCGATCGCCCATTCCGGCATTCTCCAACTCGAATGGCCACGGACGGCGGCAGCCTGGCGCGGAGGTGGTTGCGCGGCAGTCGAACCTCTTCGTGGAATCAAAGAAGACAGTTTCCGATGCGCGGCTTCGCGAGATGCTGAAAGAGGAGATCAAGCGGCAAAACAAGCCCTGGGGCCTGTATTTCGCCCAGGTAACGGGAGGCTTCACCACCACCGGCCGCACCGGTCTGCAGGCTTTTACCGTGATTCCGCTGGTGGTCTACAAGGTTTTCGCCGACGATCGCCCGGATGAGATCGTGCGCGGGGTCGACATTGTCGGAACGCCGCTGGCGAGCTTCGCCAAGATCGTGGCCACCGGCGACAAGCAGGCGGTATTCAATGGGTACTGCGGCGCGGAATCGGGAAACGTGCCGGTCTCGGCCATCTCCCCCGCGGTTCTGGTGTCGGAAATCGAAGTGCAGCGCAAGCCCAGCCCGCAGGAAAGCCGGCCGTATCTGCCCCGTCCGGAAACGCAAGGGAGCCAGCAATGAGGCCGCGGATTCTCGTGTTCGCTCTGATCACGGCCGCGGCGGCGCAGCAGGCGCCGCCTCCGCCGGGCAATGACGATCCCGTGATCCGGGCGATGCGCGCCGAGGTGGACCGCTCCAAGGGCCTGCGGGTTATCGACATCGATGTTCCGTACTTCATCCAGTACACGCTGAACGATGCCAGCGGCTTCGGGGCGCAGGCCACGCTCGGCGCATTGATTTCCTCGAACACCACGCGCTTCCGGCTGCCGAACATTGAGGTCCGCGTGGGAAGCTACGATTTCGACAACACCGGACATGTGTTTTCCGGGCTGTCGCGCCTGCCGCGGCTGGATCCGGAACAATGGCCGCTGGACGACGACGAGGCGTATCTGCGCAGTTGCCTGTGGCTGGCCACGGATCGCGCCTACAAGGTGGCTCTGGAGTCGATCTCGCGCAAACGGGCAAGTTTGAAGAATCTGCCGCAGCAAAGCGAGCGTCTGCCCGATTTCCTGAAAGCAACGCCAGTCACCTATTTCGAAAAGCCTCCGAACGTCAAGTACGACCCGGAGCAGTGGAAGAAGCGGACCGCGGAGCTCTCGGCGGTGTTCCGCGCCTACCCGGAGATTCTGGGCTCGGGCGTGGAGTCCCAGATCCTGACCGGCAAAACATATCAGGTGAATAGCGAAGGGACGGCGCTGCGGACCAACGATCTGTTGAATTTCGTGCGCGCCCGGGCCGAGATCCTCGCGCCGGATGGAACCCTGTTGCGCGACGCCGTGTCCTTTCAGTCCTTGGCGATCGAGCAGTTGCCGCCGCAGGAGCGGATGCGGGACGCGCTGGTCGCGATGGCGGAGGGTTTGAAGGCCCTGGCGAAAGCGCCCGCCGGAGAAGCGTACACCGGGCCGGTGCTGTTCGAGCCCCGAGCGGCGGCGCAGTTGCTGGCGCAGTTGCTCGGCGACAATTTGCGCATCCAGCAGCGTCCGGTGAGCGAGCCCAATCGCCCGGTGCCGATCCTTCCCAGCGATCTGGAAGGACGCCTGGGAGCGCGAATCGTGCCGGAGTGGCTGGAGGTGATCGACGATCCCACGCTGCGGGAGTGGAGCGGGAAACCCGTCAGCGGATCCTATGAATACGACATGGAGGGCGTGCCGGGCCGGCGGGTGGCCGTCACGGAAAAGGGCGTCCTGAAGAATTTCCTGCTGACGCGCACCCCGGTGAAGGGCTTCTCCGCCTCCAATGGCCATGCGCGATTTCCGGGAGGGTTTGGACAGTACGCCGCAGCGATTTCGAACCTGATCATCGAGCCCGGCGAGTCCGCTCCGATGGAGGATCTGAAGAAGAAGCTGATCGAGGCGATCCAGACTCGCAGTAAGCCGTACGGCCTGCTGATTCGCAAGCTGGACTACCCCTCGAGCGCGAGCCCGAACGAGCTGCGCAACCTGCTGACCACTGCGGGCGGCGTCCGCCCGGTGAGCTCGCCTCTTTACGTGTACCGCGTCTACCCGGACGGCCGCGAGGAGCTGGTGCGGGGTCTGCGATTCCGGGGGCTGACTTCGAAAGCCCTCAAGGACGTTTTGGCGGCGTCCCGCGAGCGTGAAGTGTTCGAGTTCATCAACAACGTCGCACCTTTTGCGGCCATGAGCGGCGGGGGATTCCTCGCGCCCGCCACAGTGATCTCGCCGGGCCTGTTGATCGACGACCTGGAACTCGACAAAGCGCAGGGCGAGCTGCTGAAGACGCCGCTGGTTCCGCCGCCGACCTCCTCGAATTAAGCCGGCATCCGCTGCAGGATCAGGCATTTCAGGTACAGCGTCTCGGGAACAGTCAGCAAGATCGGATGATCCTGCGCCTGGGTGCGGCGTTCCAGCACGCGCAGGCTGACGGCGGCGTCCAGCGCGGCTTCGGCCACCACCTGCAGCAGCGATGCCTCACTGACATGGTGGGAGCAGGAGCAGGTGATCAGGACGCCGCCGGGGTTCAGGCGCTTCAGAGCTCGCAGGTTGATCTCCTTGTAGCCGCGCATGGCGCCCTCCATCGCGCCGCGTGACTTGGCGAACGCCGGCGGGTCCAGCACGATGCAATCGAAGGAGCGGTCCAGGCCGGACAGATACTCGAAGACATCGGCCTGGCGAAACTCGATGTTGCCGATGCGATTGCGGCCGGCATTGGCGCGCGCGGTTTGCAAAGCCGCTTCCGAGCTGTCCACCGCCGTCACCGATTCGGCGCTCCGGGCCATGTGCAACGCGAAGCCGCCGGTGGAGGTGAAGCAGTCGAGCACGCCTCCGCGACCCCATCGCGTGGCGGCCACGTAATTCTCGCGCTGGTCCAGATAGACGCCGGTCTTCTGGCCGTGCAGCAGATCCGCTTCCAGTTCCAGGCCGTTCATGCGGATCGCGGTTCGCTCAGGCGCCTGGCCTGAGATCGTTTGCACCGCCTGCGGCAGGTCCTCCTTGCGGCGGACGGAGGCGTCGTTTCTCAGCACGATGGCTCGCGGCGCGAACAGCTCCTCCAGGCAGGAGGCGATCTCGAGCGCCGCGGCATCCATGCCCTGATTCAGCGTTTGCATTACCAAATCCGAGCCGTAGCGATCTACGATGAGCGCCGGCAGCAGGTCGGCTTCGGCGTGGACCAGGCGATAGGCGTCGGAGTCGCGAACCACGGCGCGGCGATGCGCTTCGGCGTCGCGAAGGCGCCGCAGCCAGAACTCGCGGTCGACCGCGATCGCCTGCCGCGACAACATGCGCAGCGTGATCTCCGAGGACGAACTGTAATGCGCGGTGCCCAGGACGCGCCCCCGCGGGTCCGCGACGGAAACCGCGGCGCCGCGCGGAGCGCCGCCGCGATCCGCGACATCGCTCGCGAAAATCCAGGGATGGCCGGAGAGGACGCGGTCTGCTCCCTTGCGGGTGATCCGAATGGTGGTCAACTTACACAGCGTAGCGCGGGCCGCCCGTCGCATACGCAAGGCGAACAGGAAAACGTTCATCCCCGTGAAACACTAGTGAAACACTCGGCCGCTACACTGGCGCTCATCCATGTTCAACAGGCTTCGTTGTCTTGCACTTCTATGTCTCGCCGGGAACGCGGTGGCGCAAACCGACTCCGCATCCCTTCGTGTCTTTGTCCAGGATTCCAGCACCGCGTCCATCTCGGGTGCGCGGGTGCAGTTGAAGAATGCCGGCACTGGCATCTCCACCGAGGCGCTCACTTCATCGGACGGCTACGCGGTGTTCAGCCCGATTGCGCGCGGCGCTTACGAGCTGAGCGTTTCGCAGAGCGGTTTCAAGACGTACCGCTACACCGGAATCTCCATCAACGTCGATGAGCGGCGGCTGCTCAGCGTGACCTTGGAGGTGTCGGGCACGTCGGAAACGGTGGAAGTGACGGATCGGATCGTCACTACGCAGACGGAGCAGGCGTCGCTGGGCCAGGTGATCAGCGGGCGCACGGCGGTGGAGCTGCCGCTTGCGGGACGCCGTTACACCGAACTGGCGCTGCTCGCGCCCGGAGTGACGAGCGCGAATCTGAATCCGGTGATGCGCGGGCCAGGCTGGTTTGTCTCGAACGGCAATTACCACACCCAGAACAACTTCCTTCTCGACGGCGTGGACAACAATCAGGGCACGACCAACGCGCAGGCCTTGAGCGCGCAGGTGGTGCAGCCGTCGCCCGATTCCATCGCCGAGTTCAAGGTGCAAACCAACAGCTATTCCGCCGAGTTCGGGCGCTCCGCCGGCGGCGTGGTCAACGTGTCCATCAAGAGCGGCAGCAACGATCTGCACGGCTCCGCGTGGTATTTCAATCGCGATGCGGCGCTGGCCGCCCGCGGCTGGACCAACAACCTTTTGAACCAGCCCAAGCCGAACCTGAGCTGGAATCAGTTCGGAGGCACCATCGGCGGGCCAATCGTGAAGAACAAGCTGTTCTACTTCGGCGCTTACGAGGGTTTCCGCCAGAGTTTCGCGGACACGTTCCTGGTGACGGTGCCGACCATGGAGCAGCGCCGTGGTGTGTTCGCCTTCGACATTCTGGACCCCGCGACGGGGCGCCCCTTCCCCAATCGCACCATCCCCTCGGAGAGCATCGACCCGCTGGGACGGAAGCTGGTGGATCTGTACCCCGCGCCCAACACGCCTGGGAGGACCCAGAACGGGCGCCCCGTGGACAACTTCGCCGCGCAGCGCGACGGCAGGGAAAACACGCACAAGTTCGACACGCGCGCGGATTTCTTCGCCAGCGAAAAGGACCAGTTTATGGGCCGCTTCAGCTACCTGCGGCAGAAGTTTAACCGGGACCAGATTTTCCCCGGACTCGCCGATGGCGTCGGCAACCAGGGCAGCCAGTTCAACAGCAATCAATCGCTGGCCCTAATGTGGACCCGGGTGTTTTCGCCCAAGGTGATCAACACCCTGCGTTACGGCTACAACCGGACTTTCGCCGAGTTCGCGCACGCCACCGCCAACGATCAGAAGGCGGATGCCTTCGGCTTCCGCGGCATCCCGGCGGACCTGCTGCAGGTGGGCGGCCTGCCGCTAATCAATGTGACCAACTATCGCGAGCTTGGCACGCGCAACTTCCGGCCGCAGTTCCAGGAGCCGTACCTGAACCAGATCCTGAACACCGTGTCGATTGTCGCGGGCAAGCACTTCCTGCGGGCGGGCTTCGAAATGCGCCTGAAGAACAACACGTTTATCGACATCACGCGGCGCACGCCCGCGTACTCCTTCCAGGGCCGGTACACCAACGACGCCATTGCCGACCTGCTACTCGGGTTCCCGGAGACGGTGACCCTGAACACGGTTCCGCAGGTGGTGCAGCGGCAGAACGCCTTTAGCGGATTCCTGCAGGACGATTACAAGATCGCCCGAACCTTGACCCTGAACCTGGGGTTGCGCTATGAATACACCACTCCGTATTACGGCAGCGGCGACAACGTCAACGTGAACTTCAATCCGGCCACGCAAGGCCTGCTGGTGGCGGGTCGCGACGGGAACGACCGCTACCTGGTGACGCCGGATCGCAACAACTTCGGCCCCCGCCTCGGCTTCGCCTGGCAGGTAATTCCGGAAAAGATCGTGCTCCGCGGCGGCTATGGCATCTTCTACAACTCGGAGGATTTCTACGGCTCGGAAGCGAACCTGCCGCTGAACCCGCCGCAGTTGATTCAGGCCAATCTGATTCGCGTCGGCACCGGTCCCGCGCCGCTGCGGCTCTCCGATCCGATTCCCGCCGGCGTCCTGTCCAATTTCAACTCGCGCAACGTTGCGTTACGAACGCGGGAGCAGGAGCAAAGCTCCGGGCTGATCCAGCAGTGGAACGTCGCGCTGCAGTTCCAGGTGACCCGCGCCAGCGTTTTTGAGATGGCGTACGTGGGGAACCAGGGCCGGAACCTGTTCGCGCTGTACGAGCGGAATCAGACGCCGTTCGGCGTGGACGGCTCGGTGGCGGCCAACCGTCCGTTCCCATTGTGGCAGGGTATTCAGACCGGCGCGTCGCGCGCCCGCAGCCGCTACAACGCGTTCCAGACCAAGTTCGAGCACAACTACTCGGCCGGTCTATACGTTCTGGCGTCCTATACCTGGGCCTCCGCGCTCGATCAGGCCGGGGCCTGGGACTCGGGCAGCTCGCCGCAGCTTTACGACAACTTTGACGCCGAGTGGGCCCGCCAGTCGCAGACTCCAAACCATCGCTTCACCACGGCGGTCAGCTACGATCTGCCGTTCGGGCGGGGACGCCAGTTCGGAACTAACCTGAACAAAGCCGCGGACCTGATCCTGGGCGGCTGGAAGGTGTCTTCCATCGTCACCTGGCGCTCCGGCTTGCCGATCAACGTTTCTCTGAACGGCAATGGCGTGAATCCGGCGACCGGCCAGTCTTACCGCTTTCTGCAGCGCAACGGCGGCGGCCTGCGCCCGGACCGCATCGGGACCGCGAACAGCGGCATCGATCCCAAGGACAACCGTTTCGCCTTCCTGGACGTGAACGCGTATCGTGTCCAGGCGCTGAACACGCCCGGAAACGCGGCGCGCAATTCGGCCTACGGACCTCGGTTCTTCAATACCGATTTCGCCTTGCGCAAGGAGTTCCGAATCACCGAACGGCAGGCCGCCGAGTTCCGGTGGGAGTCGTTCAACTTCTTCAACACGGTGAACTTCAACAACCCGGCGACCACGTTCGGCAACACCAACTTCGGCGTCATCAACAGCGCCGGCGACGCGCGGGTGATGCAGCTCGCGGTTCGTTATCAGTTCTGATCCGGAGGTTTGCGGCGCTCCGGCGGTAGCCGGAGCGTCGCGGTTCCTCTACTCCGGGGCAGGCATCCACACCAGGATTTCGTCCACCGGCTGGAAGCCCAGCTTTCGCGCCAAGTTCAGCGACGGGAGATTGGACTCCAGCGCTCCCCAGACGGGTTGCTTGCCGCGGCTTCTCATTTCGCGAATCATCCAGGACACGCAGGCTGAGCCGTAGCCCTGCCCGCGGTGCGGCTCCAGCGTGTCGATCGAAATATCCCACAAGGTTTCCGTCTCGATGGCGTAGCAGAAGGAAACCGGGACGCCGCCGCGAAAAGTTGCCGCCATGGGCGCGTGGCGGATCACGGTGCGCAGTTCTTCCAGTAAGTCCGCCGGGACGGCGTGAAACGATGCCAGGTCGCGGGCGTCGATCAGGCGGGTCTCGAAGCTACCGGGAACCGGCAGTTCGCCGGGAAGGGTGAAGAGCAGCGCTCGCTCCGGCTCCCAGCCGGGGATTTCGATTCCAGTATCGGCGGCGGTGAGGATGGAGCCCCCCAGTTCGTCCACGATGCGGGACAGGCGGCGAATCAGATCCGGTCCGGGATCGCCGGCGATTCCCGCATGCCTGTTGGCGCGGCTGAGCGCGGCCCA
>CAYOQB010000112.1:0-17462 GCA_964406035.1 uncultured Solibacteraceae bacterium
TTCCCGCTGCGCACACCGCTCTTGCAGTGCGCCACCAGGTCCCGCGTCATGTCGAGTTCCTGCACCCGCTTGGGCAGGTCGCCGAGAGGGATCAGCTTCGCTCCAGGAATCGAGCAGATCTGATACTCATGCGGCTCGCGCACGTCGATCAACTGGAAGTCCTCGCCGCGGTCCTGCCGCGCCTTGACCTCAGCGGGCGTGATCTCGAATTCGCCGGCTGATTCTGCCGCCACCGCGGGCTGCGCCGGAATTCCGCAGAACTCCTGGTAATCAATCAGCCCGGTGATGGTGCGATGCTCACCGCAAATCGGGCATTCCGGATTCTTGCGCAGCTTCAGCTCGCGGAACTTCATCCCCAAGGCGTCATAGAGCAGCAACCTGCCGATCAGCGAATCGCCGGAGCCCAGGATCAACTTCACTGCCTCCGTGGCCTGCACCACACCAATCAAGCCCGGCAGGATGCCCAGCACGCCGCCTTCGGCGCAGCTCGGCACCAGCCCCGGCGGGGGCGGCTCCGGATACAGGCAGCGGTAACAGGGGCCATTCTCAGTGGCGAATACTGACGCCTGCCCTTCGAAGCGGAAAATGGAGCCGTAGACGTTCGGCTTGCCCAGCAGCACACACGCGTCGTTCACCAGGTAGCGCGTGGGGAAATTGTCGGTCCCATCCACCACCATGTCGTATTCGCGAATGATCTCCAGCGCGTTCTCGCTGGTCAGCGCGACCTCGTGTTTCACGATCTCGATGTGCGGATTGATGTCCGACATACGGTCGGCGGCCGAGTCCAGCTTCTTGCGGCCGACGTCCTTGGTCCCGTGGATCACCTGCCGCTGCAGGTTGGAGTAATCGACCACATCGAAGTCGACCAGGCCGATCTTGCCCACACCCGCGGCGGCCAGGTACAAGCCCAGAGGAGCGCCCAAGCCGCCGGTGCCCACCAGCAGCACCTTGGCCTGCTTCAGCTTCAACTGCCCGTCCATGCCCACCTCGGGCATGATCAGGTGCCGCGAGTACCGCTGGATCTCTTCCTTCGAGAGCGTCGCCGGTTCGGCGGCAGTAAGCGCGGATCCTCCGGCGATCGACGGCACGATGGAAAGCACGTCGCCGTCCTTTACCGGAGTCGAGTCCTTGCTCAAGTAGCGAATGTCCTCGTCGTTCAAGTAGACGTTCACGAAGCTGCGCAGCTTGCCCTCGTCGTTGTAGAGCTGCTTGCGCAGATCGCCGAACTGGGTGGTGAGCGTGGTCAGGATTTCGCCCACGGTTGCGCCGCCGACTTCAACGCTGTCTTTCTTGTCCGCGTATTGCCGCAGCGGGGTGGGGATCAGGACTTTGGCCATTGCAATTCTTCTTTCTCTGCCGCGGTCTGGTCCGCATCCGGCAGAAAGCTGTTGGCGTGATCGAACTTGCCGTTCTTCACCGATAACACAACAAAGGAATACCAGGGGCAGGAGTTCTCCAGATCGGTCTTGGAGAAGTACGCGTCGCAGTCGGGGTGCGAATGGAAGATGCCGATCAGTTCGTGGCCCTGCTCGCGAGCCTGGCGGTCGGCGCGCATCAAGTCCGCGGGATCGATTTCGTAACGATCTTCCTGCTTGCCCTGATATTTGTTTTCCAGCGCGAGCGCGCTGGATACGGTCTTCACGTCGCCGGAGGCCGAGCCGAGCATCACGCCGCAGCACTCGTTCGGATAGAGCGCCTGAGCGTGATCCACCATCACGCGCCAGGCCTCGGGCTCGATCTTAATCATTCCAGAAGTGCTCGCTGAGATACTTGGTGGCGCCGTCGCAGAGGACGGTGACAATCACGCCGGGTTCGCCGGCGGCGGCCAGGCGCTCGCCGACGGTGCGGGCCGCGTGGACATTCGCGCCGGAGGAGATTCCCACCAGCACGCCTTCCTCGCGCGCCAGCTTGCGGGTGGTCGCGTACGCGTCCTCGGTTTCGATCCACAGGTTGTCGTCGGCCAGGCGCTCATCGTAGATGCCGGGCACGATCGCCGTGGGCATGTGCTTCAGCCCTTCCAGGCCATGAAATCCGCTCGAAGGCTGGGCCGAGATGCACTGTACTGCGGGCAGCTCGCGCTTCAACCGCCGGGATGTTCCGGTGAAGGTGCCGCTGGTGCCCATCGAGGTGACGAAGTGCGTGATGCGGCCGCCCGTCTGCTCCAGAATCTCCAGCGCAGTGGAATCGTAGTGGGCCTTCCAGTTCGCCGGGTTGTTGTACTGGTCCGGGTAGAAGTAGACGTCGGGATTTTCCTCGTAGACCTTGCGGCACATGAGGATGGCGCCGTCCGAGCCCTCACCAGGGTCAGAAAAGACCATTTCCGCGCCATAGGCCTTGAGGATCTGCTTCCGTTCCGGCGAAGCGTTCGCGGGCAACACCAGTTTCACCCGGTAGCCCAGCGCGGCGCCGATCATTGCGTATGCGATCCCTGTGTTGCCGCTGGTGGCGTCCAGAACGATTCGGTCCCGGGTCAGGCGGCCGGTGCGCTCCCCGTCCAGAATCATGTTCAGACCCGCCCGATCCTTGACGGACCCGCCCGGGTTGAAGAACTCAGCCTTGCCGTAGATCTCGATGCCGGGCAAGTCGGAATCGAACTTGGGCAGCCGGATGAGCGCCGTGTTGCCGATCAGCTTCAGCAAGGAAGTGGCTTTACTTTGTTTCACTTCGATGGCTGCTGGGTAAGGCATTGGCACCTTTCATTTTAGGTATCTCCGCAAAGTCTGTCAAGATAAGGGAGATTGCTCGCTCCACACTAATTAGAGGCGCGAACAGGGCTCCGGTTGCAGGAAAGCGATGCTGCTGCGGTAGCATGGCGGGATGCGATTTCTGATCTTGGTGGTCGCGCCGGCGGTCCTGATGGCTCAGTCTGGCTCTTACCCGCAGAAACTACGGACTTTTTATGCGTTGGGGGATCCGCAGGTGCCGGCGACACTGAGGGACGCGGAACCGCTCAAGCTGCCGCTGGCGGGAGTGCAGGCGTGGGCGACTTCGCCAGGCGGCGTGCAGTGGTTCGGCACGTCCAGCGGGCTGGTCCGGTTGGACCCCGCGGCGCCGCCTCGCGACCGTGTGCAGTACTTTGCCAGCAAGCGCTACCTTCCGGACGACGACGTCCGCGGAATCCTGCCGGAGCAGGGTGCGGTGTGGGTGCGCACCGCAACGGGAGTGTCGAAGATCGAGTTCCGTCCGATGACACTGCTGGAAAAGGCGGCGCACTTCGAGAAGCGGATCGCGGAGCGGCATGACCGTCATGGCATGACGGCGGACTCCCACCTGGAAGTGCCCGGAGACTTAAAGTCGAATCAGCTTGTGTCGAGCGACAACGACGGTCTCTGGACCGCGATGTACGGTGCGGCAGAGTGTTTTCGATACGCCGTGACCAAAGACCCGGCGGCGCTCGAACGCGCGCGCCGGGCGACGGAAGCGGTCCTGTACCTGGAGCAGGTGACGGGGCGGCCCGGATTTCCGGCGCGTTCTTATATCCGCAAAGGCGAGCCGAAGCCGAAGGACGGATTCTGGTATCCCACGGCGAACGGCGAAATCGAGTGGAAGGCCGATACCAGCTCCGACGAGATCGTGGGCCACTTCCTGATCTTCGCGCTGGCGCATGATCTTCTTCCGGACGCCGGGCTGAAGCAGCGAATCCGCGAGACCGCGGTGCGGATCATGGAGCACATCGTCTCCAACGGCTACTACCTGATCGATGTCACGGGCAAGCCCACGCGATGGGGACGCTGGTCCCGCGAGTATTTCGATACGCCGGGCGGGAAGCCCGATTCGCCGCTGAACGCGGCAGAGCTGCTGATGTTCCTGAAGGTGACGCATCACCTGACGGGGGATGCGAAGTGGGATCGCGAGTATCGCAAAGTGGCCTTTGATCTGGGATATGCCGAGCTCGCCACCCGGCACCTGGAGCTGGTGGAGGAGCTGAATTACTCGGATGAAGAACTGGCGATGCTCAGCTTCTATCCGCTGTTCCGGTACGAGAAGGATCCCAAGCTGCTGGCGCTTTACCGGCGGGCAATGGACGCCTGGTGGAAGAACATCCAACGCGAGTCGAACCCGCTGTGGACGTTCATCTACCTGGCGGGGAATCCGGGTGCGAAAGTGGATTTCGACGGCCCGATCTGGATTCTGAAGCGGATTCCCATGGATTTGATCGCCTGGGATGTGAAGAACAGCCATCGGCCGGACGTGCGCATGGCGCCGGGCAAGGACCGCCACGGCCGCGGGGAGGCGCTGACGTTTCTTCCTCCGGATGAGCGTCCGGTGATGAAGTGGAACGGAAATCCGTTTGTGGTGGACGGCGGTTCAGGCGGCAGGCGGGAGGATGATGGCGGATTCTATCTGCTCCCGTTCTGGATGGGCCGGTATCACGGGTATCTCAAGTAGCCGTCCAAATGCTCTACACTGTAGTTCATATGGCGTCCCGCTCCATGGGCGAGTTCGAACTTGCCGTCCTCCTCAGCATCGGCGACCTGGGGGAAGACGCATACGGAGTGACGATCGGCGAGGCAGCATCCAAGCGGCTGGGACGCGCCTGCTCCATCGGCGCTCTGTACACGACGCTGCAGCGTTTGGAGAACAAGGGCTTGCTGAAGTCGCGGACATCAGATCCGACGCCCGTTCGCGGAGGGCGAGCCAGGCGATATTTCACGTTGTCCGCGGCGGGAAAGCGAGCTCTCCGGCAGGCGCAGGAAACGGCACAACTGCTGTGGGGCGGAAGCGGATTGAGGTTCTCCGGCGTATGACCCTGAGGGTATTCGACACGCTGCTGGCGGGGCTGAACTGCGATCCCCATTTGCGCGAGGCGATCCTCGGGGACCTGGTTGAGTTGCGGGCTGCGCGGGCGGAAGTGAGCGGTGAACGCAGCGCCGATCGCTGGATGCGCGGGCAGGTTGCCGCGTGCGTTCTGGCGTTCGCGCGGGCTGCTCTCTGGCAGAGCGGCCTCCGGACGCTGGCGGCGATTTCCGGCGCGGCAGCGGCGGCGATGCTCGCGATCCTGTTATCGGTCGCGCTCTCTTCGGCGTTGCTGCAGGCATTCGTGTCGCCGCAGGGCCTGGCACGCCTGACGATTCTGTGGCTCGTGGTGGATCTTGCGTACGGGGCGGCGGGCGGATATCTGGCCGCGCGTCTGGGAACGCCCTCGCCGCTCGGCGCGGCGCTTCTGTTCGGAGTCCTGGGGATCGTCGTTTCGCTGATGTCGGGTGGAGACGCGGGCGGCTGGTATCGCACCGGGCTGCTGGTGCTGCTGACTCCGGCGACGCTCGCGGGCGGCTGGCTCCGCGCGCGTGCTCTGGCTCGCGCCAACCCCTCGGTTTGATTCCGTCACCACTGCTTTCGCCATGCCGGCGGCGTGAGTCTTGCTATATCCTCTACAGAGTGGTATAAATCGCGGGTATGCAACACCCGAACACCACAACCCGCCGCACGGCTGTCCTGCTGGCTGCTGCGATCGCCCTCAGCGCCGCCTCCGCTCAGGCATTCGACGCGCGCTCTTCGCCATGGATTCAGGAGTACTTCGCCGATTACACCGCGATGAGCGCGGCGCCCCGGAGTCCGGCGATGGACAAATGGCTGGCGCACTACGCTCCGTACGCGTTCTTCGAGGACGCGACGCTCAGCCAGCGCGGCTCCGGGCATCAGCGCATCCGGGAGAGCTTCACGGAGGCGTTTACCGGAGCGTTGGGTCCGGTCCGGTGGACCGTCCTGCGGCACATCGCCGGCGCCGACTGGAACGCGGTGGACGGGTGGCTGGACGGAACGCAGTCGGGCAAGCCGTATCGAGTCCGGTTTACGAGCTGGTTCAAGAGAATTGGCGGCAGGATCGTTCATCAAATCGATTACGTGGACTACGACGCGGCCAAGCGGCAGGTGTCGGGAAGCGAGGCCCTCCCGTCGATTGCGCCCGAGGGAGCGGGGTCGCGCCGCGGGGGCGGCAAAGAACGTGCGCTCCGGACGGTCGCGGAGTTCTATCGCCGTTATGAAGCGATGCCGGTTCTGTCTTCGACGGCTCGTTACCTGGAATTGCTGACCGAGGATTATTCCCTCGAGGATCCGACCGGCCGGATTCTGTACGATTCCCGCGCCCGTATTCAGAAGGTGCTGAACGCCGCGCTCGCCCTTCGCGAGTTCGGTGAGTTTCACTGGGATATCGACCGGCAAGTCACGGACGGCGAATGGGTGGCGCTGGAAGGCTCCTGGCGGGGGCTGTACAAGGGGCGGCCTTTCGCGACGCGATTCGCCACCTGGCTGCGATTGCGCGACGGCAAGATCGCCCGGCACATCGATTTCATGGACTATCCGACGTTCCGGCGCATGACCTCGCCGGGCGGGACCGCGGCTCGATGACCGTGCGGTAGTCCTCTACGGCGGTTCAATCCCGAGCACGGAACATCGGTTGGCGGCATCGCTCCGCAGGAGCGCTCGGTGATCCTACACGGCTTCCGCAACCGAACGGGCCTCCCGCGCATCAGATGGAGTAGCTGGGAGATCAAAATGAAAACCGCCAACCGCCAAAGAGTCGATGACCTTCTGCACCTGGCCGGGTACATCCGCAAGGGAGTCCGCAGCGCGGACGCCGCGGTTCATTTCGACGATCTCCGCGACCAGTATCCCAGCGAGTATTTCGACCTGCTGGTGCGCCTGGCGCCGGACGCGATCGAAGCCGAATTCGAGCGCCGCGCCGGCGAAGTCATGCTCGCCGAGGAAGGCCGGCTGGCGGCACAAAGCCTGCTGACGCAGTTGCACGGCTGGAACTGAACAAAATCCAAGGCTTGAGAACCGAACCGAGTCCGAAGGCAAGCCGGACTTTCCTCCGCGGTTCTCACAAAGGCGCGGGAGTCCGCTGGTACAGGGACTTCCGCGTTTTTTGCGTCTCGTCCTAGCGGGCTGAGTAGGAGCCCAGCACCTTCAGCGAGTCACAGAACTCCCGCAAATGCCGTAGGGCGTTGGCCGGAGCTTCGCTTGCCGCATCGCCCAGGAAATCCACGTAGAACAGGTACTCCCACGGTTTGCCGCGCAAGGGGCGGGACTCGATCTTGGTCAGGCTGATGTCGCGCAGCGCGAACACGCTCATGGCGCGAAACAGGGATCCGGGCTGATTGCGCACGGTGAAGACAATGCTCGTCTTTTCGGCCTGGCCGGAGGCCGCGGCGCGCTGGGAGCTTCGCGACAGCAGAAAAAAACGCGTGAAGTTGCGACGGTCGTCCTCGATGGACCGCCGCAGAATGCGCCCGCCATATAGTTCGGCGGCGAGCCGGGAGGAGATGGCAGCGGCGTCGCGCCGGTTCTCCTCCACCACCATCCGTGCCGCGCCCGCAGTGTCATAGAACGGCGCCGGCTGGATGCCCGGATTTGCGGCAAAGAAACTCAGGCACTGATTCAGCGCCACCGGGTGCGAGTACACTTCCTTCAGGTCGCCGAAGGCGACGCCAGGCGCCGCCACCAGGTTGTGCACGATGCGCACCTTGGTCTCGGCCTCAATCCGGACGTCGTGCTTCAGCAGTAGATCGTAGTTCTCGTGAACCGAGCCATGCAAGGTGTTCTCGATGGGGATCACCGCGGCGTCGGCCTTCCTGGCGGCCATTTGTTCGAACACCTGGCCAAAGCGCGGGCAGGGCAGGGGGCGCGCCTCCGGTCCCGCCAACTGCAGAATGGCCTGCTGGCTGAACGCTCCCATCTCGCCCTGGAACGCGATTTTCGGCCGCTTCATTCGGGGTCCTGCCGCGGTTCCGGCTTGCGCGGTCCGTCCCAGCGGCGAGCATCCTTGGCGGGAATGCCGGCCAAGTCCAGCACCCGCTCGACGGAGGAGTCCACCAGATCTTCGATGTTTTGCGGATTGTTGTAGAAACCGGGGATGGGCGGCGCGATGATCGCGCCCATCTCCGTCAACTGGCACATGGATCGCAGATGACCCAGGTGGAATGGAGACTCGCGAATCATCAAAATCAGCCGGCGGCGCTCCTTCAAGGTCACGTCCGCCGCGCGCAGAATCAGATTGGAGCTGACGCTGCCCGCGATTCCCGACATGGTGTTGATGGAGCACGGAGCGACGATCATGCTGGTGACGGGGAAGGATCCGCTCGCCAGCCGACAGCCGATATCCTCAACCGGATAGTTGACGTCGGCCAGCGCGCGGAAGTCGGCCGCGAGCTTGCCCATCTCCAGATACGCGGTCCGTTCGGCGGCGCGCGAGAGGATCAGGTGGGTTTCGACGGCGCCCGATCGCCGCAACTTCTCCAGTACCCTCCAGCCGTAGATGCTGCCGCTCGCTCCTGTCACCGCAACAATGATTCGCAATTTTCGCTAACCCCTGACCCGTCCTGTTCTGGAAATAGAACAGAATGTAAACAAAGCACTTGCTCTTTGGGCGGCCCGTCGCTATAATTCAGACGATCGTGGCCTAAGTTATTATTGCACCACGGTTTACGCGTACGAAACGGCTTCGCGGCCCGAAAACCCAGAAGTCCTATCATGGAAGAACCGGGACAGAAACTCAAGCGGGTCAGGGAGAGACTGGGACTCCGATTCCGGGACGTGGAGGAAGCCAGCCAGCAGATCGCCGTCTTCCGCCAGAGCGATGAGTACGTTATCGCCCTCAGCCGCCTCTCTGACATCGAGAACAAGGGTACGCTGCCTTCCATCTACCGGCTGTATACCTTGTGCACGATCTACCGGCTGGACCTGGAAGAGGTCCTGAGCTGGTATGGGGTGGAGCTGAGCGCCATGACCGCCGACGCGGCGCGCATTTCGCTGGAGCGGACGCACCTGATTTCCTTTTCCAGCGCGCAGGGCGGGGAAGTGCAGTTTCCGCTGACACTCGACCCCGGCATCGACGTCAAGCGCACCCATTACCTGAGCCGCATGATTCAGAAGTGGGGCAAGCTCCCACTGATGCTGCTCAGCGGCATGGAATTGAAGAATCGCCGCTACGCCTTCATCGGAACCGAAGACTGGTTCATGTATCCGCTTCTGCCGCCGGGGTCGCTGGTGATCGTGGATGAAGAAAAACGCCGGGTGCAGAACACGGGATGGACCAACGAGTTCGAGCGCCCCATTTATCTGTTGGAATCCCGGGACGGTTTTCTATGCGGCTGGTGCACGCTGAGCGAGAATCAACTGGTAGTGCAGCCGCATCCGTCGTCGATGCTCAGCCCGCTGGTCTTCGTGTACTCGGAGGAGATCGACGTGATCGGCCAGGTCACGGCAGTGGCGATGAGTCTGGATCCGGGGCGGCGACGCCGAACTCGTTCCTGAGCAGTTCCACCAGCGCTTCCATGTCGGCGAGGAAAAGCTCGCGCTCGGCGCCTTGCGCTTCCGCGGGGATCAGCCGCGCATAGGAGTGCAGCTTCACCCACGCGGCGATGACCACGTCGGGTGTCTGCTCGAGGCCGGCCAGGTATTCGTCCAGGTCCTCGCGCTGCTCGGCCAACGGCCGCGCCAGCCATTCCAGAAAGATCTGCAGATGGCTGTCGCGCAGAGTTCGGCCGGCTTCTTCCTCTCCATACATGGATGCCAGTCCGTGATGCGCGTACGCGCCGGTATTCTCGTCGCGCATTCCGGCCAGGTACGCCAGTTTTCCGAACGCGGTGGGAACTTGCGATAGCGTGTTGCGCCAGAGGCTGGCGGGGGTGTGTTGGGAGGAGAAGGCTCGTGATTGTTTCACCGGTTTTCCTCGGCGATGGAATTCCTTTCAGCATAGCTGTATTGGCCGGTTGTGTGCGCTTGTTCCGAATTCCGAAAAGTTAAACAGGTCTGTTCGCGATCTCAGGTGTTCCGCGTACGCTGCTTTCAGCAGTACAACTTACACCCCACACGGAGATCGAACAGACATGAAAAAGATGATTCGAGTTGCCCTTCTCGCCCTGCCCATGTTGATGGCCGCCGGCGCGTCCGCTCCTTCGTCGCAGAGCTTCGACTGGCCGATTCCCATCTGCCTGCCTTGCCGGTAGAGCCCCTGACTGCCGACGATCAGCCAATTCCAGACCCGTTCCAGCAGGTGAGAAGTCAGGTGGTACACTGCATATGACCATGGCTGGGTTTAGCCAGTTGGAGCGGGTCCTCTGGTTTCTGAATCTCGGGTTGTTACCGGTTCTCGCCTTCCACCTGTGGAGGCAAGGACTTCACCGCACTTACCGCTTCTTTTGGCTGCTTCTGATTGTCGATCTTACCCAGGGCCTTGTCTTGCTCCCAATCCCTTCAAACAGCACGGCTTACGGTGTCACCTATATCCTCTTTGAGTCGCTGAAGCTGATCCTGTACTTCCTTGTTTCACTGGAATTGTGCTCCAACACGCTGGCCCGTTATCCGGGGATCGCCACTGTGGGACGCCTGTTCATCCAGGTGGCAGGCGTACTGGCGATCGGCATTGCGGGAGCAGTCGCGGCTGCCACCGGTGGCGGCGCGGGTGGACCATCGCCGGTGCTGACTCTGTTTCTAACGCTGGTGCGTAGCGTGATGATCACGCTGGCGCTGCTGCTGGTTTTGAACACGCTATTCCTGGCGTGGTTCCCGGTCCGCTTATCACGTAATGTGGTTCGCTTCCTGACCGGCTATGTGGTGTATTTCTCAGCCCGGGCGCTGGTGATGGCGGGCGTGACCATGCTCGATCCCACATTTACGCGAAGCCTCAGCGCGGTAGCCATGGTGGCGCTGGCGGGCTGCATGATCTTCTGGCTTCTCACGCTGCGCGCGTCCGGGGAGATCGTGGAATCTGTAAGCGGCATTACTTGGGAACCTGGCCTCGACTCCCGGCTGGTGGCGCAATTGGACCATCTGAACTCGTCTTTAGCACGCGCGATCCGAAAATAGTCACGGTTTTCGCGTCTAACACCCTGGCCCCCGCCCGGACTTTCTCTTTGCATTACCCGGTAAACTCCTGTATTATTCCTGTACCCCTTGGGACGGGGTTGAATGTTGCTCACACTGGCAGTGCTGATGCTACTCCTTGTCGTGGCGGCGGGCTGGACGCTCTCGCGGGTCCAGGCGCCGGCCTCATCCACGCCCGTGGATGCCGAGTTTCTGGAGCGTTTCTCCGTCTCCCGATACCGTGTAATGGAGAGACTCTTCCTCGATGCTGACCTGCGGTTTCTGGAATCGAGCCCGGGATATCGTAAACAAATCGCGAAGCGCCTGCGCGAACGCCGCATGCGCGTTTTTCGCATGCTGCTGCGGCGGATGAAGTCGGATTTTCTGCGGCTGCACGAGGCGGCGCGCCTGGCAATTCTGTTTTCGCGCGAGGACCGGCCGGACCTGGCATCCATTCTGATGAGACAGAGGCTCACCTTCGCGGTCCAACTGGCCGGTGTCGAATTGCGCTTGCTGCTGGCGGAGCTGGGCATCGGAAACGTGCCCCGAACCGGCCTGGTCGCAACCCTGGATTCGATGCGCGCCCAGGTGGCAGCCGCCACCGCGCGTCCGCAAGCGCTGGCGCAGCGCGCCTGAGGGAGCTTTATAGGCGGCGCAAGATCATCTTCGCGACATCGAGGCCGTCGAACAGTTTTTCGGCCTCGCGAAACGCGCGAGTGTGAACGCAGCGCCGCTCCCCATTGTGGGACTCGGGATGCCGCAGGTGCAGCATCTCGTGAAACAACACGTACTCCACCGCCAGCCTGGGCACGCTGGGCTTGTCCAGCGCGCTGGAGAGCACGATTGCGTGGTGCGCCGGGTCATAATGCCCCAAGATCGACCGCGATTCCCGCACGCTCCAGCCCAGCGCCGGACAGGCCATCAAGCCGTAAAAATAACGGAAGTTCAGGTCCTCGAAGAGCGCCTCGAGGTCGTGGTGCTTGCCCTTCGGAGGGCGCATCTGCTTGCGCCCGCGCTGCTGCCTCATCTCGGCCATGCGCTGCCGGACGTCCTGCCGGTTAAGATAGCGCCGGTAGCGCGAACTTGCCGGATGAGGCACCGGTTTTCGGTACAGCTTCGACAAGAGAATCTCGGCCAAAGCTTCGAGGACGGGCTCTGGAGCGGACTCCAGCAGGTCGGAGACGCGGACCTCCATGCGCCCGTCGCGCAGCCGCACGGTGGATGTCGCACCGGCGAAGGCGCGGAAGCGGACCTCAATGGATGGCGGTTCGGTGCGAGGCTTCAGCTCGCGGAAGACGCGCTCAAACGCCTGTTCCGCCCGGGCTTGCTCCAACGATTCCGGAACACGCCCGCGGCGCGTGCGTTCGACTTGCATTCAAGGTCGAATGTACCATATCAGGAGTACTTTCCCTGTTGTTGAAGCGAGGAGGGCATTTGCGAGGAAGCGGAAGCAGAGGTGCGAAGATCACGGCCCTGGGTTGCTACGTGCCGCCGGACGTGCTGACCAATTTCGACCTGGAAAAAATGGTCGAGACCAGCAACGACTGGATTCTGGAGCGAACCGGCATACGGGAACGGCACATCGCTTCTCCGGACATAGCCACTTCCGACCTGGGCTATGAGGCGGCGAAGGTGGCGCTGGCGCAGCGCGGGCTGGACGCGGCGGAACTGGACGCCATCATCCTGTGCACCGTCACGCCGGACATGCTCTTTCCCGCGACCGCCTGCCTGATCCAGCATCGCCTGGGCGCGAAAAAGGCCTGGGGTTTTGATCTGGTGGCCGCCTGCTCCGGATTCATCTACGGCCTGACTACGGCGGCGAATTTCGTGATGTCCGGTCAGTACCGGAAGGTCCTGGTGATCGGCTCCGATTGCATGTCGCGCATCATCGATTATCAGGATCGGGCCACCTGCGTTCTTTTCGGGGACGGCGCCGGCGCCATGCTGGTGGAGCCGGCGGCGGAAGGCGAATGTGGATTCATCGGCGCGCTGAACGAGGTGGACGGCTCCGGCGGCGATTACCTCAAGCAGCCGGCCGGAGGCTCACGCCTGCCCGCATCCCATGAAACCGTGGATCAGAAGCTGCACGTGGTGAAGCAGGAAGGTCAGCACGTTTTCAAGTTTGCGGTGCGGCGGATGTACGAACTCTCGCGCGACCTGATGCAGCGGGAAGGCGTTACCGCGGATCAGGTGAAGCTGATGATCCCGCACCAGGCCAATCTGCGCATCATCAGCGCCGTCGCGGATCGCCTGGGGCTGCCGCCGGAGAAAGTGGTGGTGAACATCGACAAGTACGGGAACACCACCGCCGGCACCATCCCGCTGGCGACGCGCGATGCGATCGAACAGGGCCGGTTGAAAAAAGGCGACCTGGTGCTGTTTGCCGCCGTTGGCGCGGGATTCACCTGCGGCATCAATCTGTGGCGCTGGGAATACTAGCGCTTCACGAAGCGGAGATTGCGGACCCGGCCGGCGTTGAGCACGAAACCGCCGGCGTCGAACCTCAGCACCAAATTGGCCAAGCGCCACTCGCCCGCGACGCGTCCCGGCTCCAACGGCAGGCGCGGCGCGTTGCGATGGCGCAACCGGGCGGTTCCATTTTCAACGGCGATCAGCCATTCGGCATTCAGTTCCTCGCTGAAGTAGCGCCCGGCGATCGCCTTGCGCGCGGCTTCCGTCGGCTTGACCAGCTCGCTTCGCTGGTATTCGACGGGGGAGCCGCCCGGCGGCTGCAGCTTGAGCCCGCTGCCCTGGAAAAAGACGGCGATGTTCTCCATCCGGAACTCGCCGGCTGATACGGCACGGAGCGGCACTGCCCCCGGGCCGCGCATCACGGCCAACTCCTTGCCCTGCAGCACCACTCGCAGCAGTTCGTCCCTTTCTGCATTCCAGTAGACGCCCGCCAGCCCGCGAAGCCGGTCCTCGGAAACCGAAACCGGTTCGATTTTGGATAGCGCAGGCGCCGGCTTCAAGAGCGGCTCCAGGTACACGCCTGCGACCTGATCGGCAAGTGAGGATGGGTCGGCGTCACCGCGGTTGCAGAGGCAGATCACACTGAACTTGTACTCCGGAAAGCGCAGCAGTTCGGCGCGAAACCCGGCCCAGGATCCCCCGTGCCGGACGGTCCTAGCGCCGCGGTATTCTCCCAGAAATAACCCGAGGGCGTAGTGCCCGGCCCCACGCTTCGGTCCAGGCGCCTGCAGCGCGCCGATCAGCCGTCCTCCGGCCGCGCGGGAGTAGAAATTGGCGTCCCACTTCGCTAAATCCTCGACGGTCGTGTAGACGCCGCCGTCGCCGACCATGTCCAGGGTGCTCATGTTGATCCGGAAGCCCGCGCGCGAGGGCGAATAGCCGGTGGCGCGGTTGGGGACGATCATCGTGTGATCGTCATGGAAGTGCGTGCTCTTCATGCCCAGCGGCGCGAAGATCTTCGATTCGGCGTACTGGCGCAGGCTCTTGTCAGCCGTGCGCTTCACCAGTTGCGAGATCAGGAAATAGCCGGAGTTGCTGTACAGCCAATCGGAGCCCGGCTGGAAGTTCAGCGACTTCTGCCGGGCAAGCATCGCCACCACATCGTCGTCGGTGTAGAAATCATCCGGGGAGCGCCCGGCGAGCTGGAACAGCCCCAGATAATCGCGCAAGCCGCTGGTGTGCTGCAGCATCTGGCGGATGGTCACCGGCTGCCCGTAGGCGGGAATCTCCGGAAAGTACTTGCGGATGTCGTCGTCGAGCTGGAGCTTGCCTTCTTCCTCCAGCATCAGGGCTGCCAGCGCCACGAACTGCTTCGACGTGCTTCCGATGTCAAAGACGGACGTGGAGGACAGCGGAATGGCGTGCTCCAGGTTCGCGAAGCCGTAGCCGCGCTTGAGCAGAAACTGCCCGTCACGCACTACGCCGACACTGCAGCCCGGTGTCCCCGGCTTGTTGTAGGCCTCGAAAATGCGGTCGACGCGATCCTCCAAGGACTGCGCCACGCAGAGCAGGGAGGCAAGCAGGAGCAAAGCAATTCTCGTCACGCATCTATAATGCAAAAATGAGAGTGATTCCCGCAGCCGTTCTGGTTCTGCTAGCCTCCGCGTTCGCCGCTGATCTCAAGACCGAGGCCGACCGCTGGTGGGCGCACATCGCCTATCTGGCGGACGACAAGATGGAAGGCCGCAATCCGGGAACGGAAGGCTACCGTCAGGCGGCGCGGTATGTCGCCACGGAATTCGAGCGCAACGGCATCAGACCCGCCGGAACAAAAGGCTACTATCAGCCGATGAAGCTGCAGTCGCTCCAGATCGACGAGTCGAAGTCGTCGCTGGAACTGGTGCGGAACGGCAAGGCGGAACCCTTGAGCTTCACCGAGGAGGCCTATTTCAGCCTGCGCAGCGATCCGGCGGGGGAAGTCCGCGCGGAGGCGGTGTTCGCAGGTTACGGCTTGAGCATCCCGGAGCGGAAGATCGACAGTTTGCGGGGGCTCGATGTGCGCAACAAGGTGGTCGTCTACATCGGCGGGGCACCCAAGGATGTCCCGGCAGCCCTGCAGGCGCACTATTCGTCCGGACCGGAACGTTGGAATCCGATGAAGGCGGCGGGCGCCGTCGGCACCGTTCGAATTCAGAATCCCAAGTCCATGGACGTGCCCTGGGAACGGGCGGTGCTCTCCCGCCTGAGTGCGAGCATGCGCCTCGCTGATCCAAAACTGTTCGAGACGCCGGGCCTGAAGCTCGCGCTGGAGTTCCGCGCTGAACGCGCGGAGAAGTTGTTTGAAGGGTCCGGACACACCATCGAGGAACTGTTGAAGCTGGTGGATGAAGGCAAGCCTCTCCCCTCGTTTCCTCTTAAGGTGTCGATCCGCGCCAACCCG
This sequence comes from uncultured Solibacteraceae bacterium, assembly GCA_964406035.1. Taxonomy (GTDB): domain Bacteria; phylum Acidobacteriota; class Terriglobia; order Bryobacterales; family Bryobacteraceae; genus JAIEPW01. The sequence continues at coordinate 15,659 of CAYOQB010000112.1, forward strand.
GTGATCAGGACCAGCGAACTCGAGTCCATGAACGTCGCCGGACGAATCGAGGGCTCGGATCCGAATCTGAAGTCCGAGCATGTCGTTCTGTCGGCGCACCTAGATCATGTCGGCGTCGGACAGCCCATCAACGGCGACAGGATCTATAACGGAGCCATGGACAACGCGAGCGGCATCGCATCCCTTCTGGAAGTCGCGCGGCTGATGAAGGAGCAGGGCCTCAAGCCGAAGCGCAGCGTCCTGTTCGTCGCGGTGACGGCGGAGGAGAAGGGCTTGCAAGGCTCGAAGTTCTTCGCCAACTACCCGACGGTGCCGAAGCAAGGCATCGTGGCGAACATCAACATGGATATGTTTCTGCCGCTGTTCCCCTTGAAAATGCTGGAGGTGCAGGGCCTGGATGAGTCGACGTTGGGTGACGCGATCCGGCAGGTGGGTCAGAAGCACGGCGTTGAGGTGATCGCCGATCAGGAGCCGGCGCGCAACCGCTTCATCCGCAGCGATCAGTACAGCTTCATCCGGCAGGGTGTCCCGGCGCTGGCATTCAAGTTCGGCTTCCGTCCCGGCTCGGAGGAGCAGAAGGTGGTGCGGGAATGGACCCGGACGCGCTATCACGCCCCGTCGGACGATCTGAACCAGCCGGTGGACAAGGAAGGGGCGGCGCGGTTCAACCGCATCTTGGTGGACCTGCTGGCGCACGTCGCGGATGCGCCGCAACGGCCGGAATGGAAGGCGGAGAGCTTCTTCCGGCGCTTCTCGCGGTAGCCGCTGCAAACGTCAGCTCCTTTGCTGTCTCCGCGCCGAAGCGGTGGTGTCCGCAATCAACGCTTCTTCGACAATTGCGTCCCGGGCAACCCCGGGTCATGAAAGGGAGCGAGTTCAGTCGTAGGTCGAAAACCGTAACGGGTATGTAGGACCCGAGTCGAGTTAAGTAGGGCTATTTCCGACCTTGAATACGGTAGCGAAAGCGTACTATACTTCTCATTACTCGAGTACCAGAGCTTCCGGTTTGGAGGCGTGTTCAGAGTCTTGAGGAGTACTAATGTCGAGGATAGTTGCAGTCGTGGCCGCGTTCCTTTGGGCTGGCGTGGGGCTTGAGGGAGCAGAGTATCACGTGACGCCGTCGGGAACCAGTTCCGGAAACGGAAGCCTATCCAGTCCCTGGGACATGGCTACAGCGTTGCGGGGCCCGGCGGGCGTGAATCCAGGCGACACCATCTGGCTGCGGGCAGGCGTCTATCGCGGCCGGTTCATCAGCCGGCTGAGCGGAACATCGGCCAGTCCGATCATCGTCCGAGCGTATCCGGGTGAGAGGGTGACGCTGGACGGAAATTATTCCACCTCGCTGACCTCGAACCTGGGTTCGGGAACGGCGTTTACGGCGGCTACGGTAACGGTGGCGGACGCTTCGCTGATGGAAAGCGGGCTGGTGATCAGCGTGGGTGGGGAGGAGATGCAGATCGACACGCGGACGGGGAACACGTTAACGGTGATCCGCGGCTGGAACGGCACGTGTTCGGGGTCTTGTACGGGCAAGTCGGCGGGCGCCGCGGTGCGGCTGGAGAGCACGTCGCTGACGGTGGAAGGCGACTACACGTGGTACTGGGGTTTTGAGCTCACGAATTCGGGACACGCAACACGGCTGTCGACGGTATACGGGTCGGAGCCGCGGGGTGGCGGAGTGAACTGGAACAACGGGCTTGATGACCGCTGCAATGGTTGCAAGTACATCAATCTGGTGGCGAACAACATCGGCGCGAATGGGATGTTCAGCTCGCAGGCGGCGCGGAACACGGAATTTCACGGG
>CAYOQB010000113.1:0-17419 GCA_964406035.1 uncultured Solibacteraceae bacterium
GGAGGAGTTCATGCTTAAATACGCCATCATCCTGTTGGTGCTCGCCTTAGCCGCCGCGATCGCAGGTTTCAGCTTGGCCGCGTCCCTGTTCGCCGACGTCGCCAAGGTGCTGTTCTTCCTCTTCGCGGTGGCTTTCCTTTACTTCCTCATCCGCCATTTCATGGCGCGGCGGGTATGATTCTCAAGAAGGGTCGCGGTGCTGGATCACGCGGAGAGCGGGGTCCGGCAGACCGATCCCGTGCTTGCGGCATTCCCGCACGATCGCTTCGCGAACCGAGGAGGTCGTCGCCGCGAAATCGGAGCGGCGGGAGTCCGTCCAGAAGCTGAGTTCCACGACAATGTCCGATGCGCCCAGCTCTCTTACCCGATACAAAACCGGCGGATCATCCAAAACGCCGGGGCGGCTTTGCACCGCGCCCAGCAGGATGGGCCAAGCGGTGGCCAAATCCTGGTTGTATCCGAGCGGCAGCAGAATGCTCGCGCGACGAACCGGTGCCGCGGTGTTGTTGATCAGCCGCGATGTGAAGATATCCGCGTTGGGCACATAAACCACCCGGCCGTCGTAGGTCCGGATTTGCGTGGCCCGCAATTCGATCCGCTCCACCGTGCCTTCGGTATCGCCCACCACAATCTGGTCTCCGAGTTCGAAGGGCCGCAGCACCAGCAGCAGCATCCCGCTGACGAAATTGGACAGAATGTCCTTCAGCGCGAAACCCAGGGCAAGACTGGTTAAACCCAATCCGGTGATCACCGCGCCCGGCTCGAATCCGAGCGCGCCCGCCGCAACCAGAATGCCGATCAGCCAGATGGAGTAGTAGACCACCTGCTTGATGAGGCTGGCCGAGGTGCGATCGTCCACCGTGCTCTTCAACAGACGCCGCAGCAGGAAGCGCAGCGCGGCGGCGATGCCCCAAAACAGCACCACCACGATCAGCGCCGCTAACGCGCCCGGCACGATCTGAGCCGCCGATTCCAACAGCCGTCCAAAGGCCGTCCGGAAGGCGGCGCCGATGCGGACCACGAACGCCCGCCAACTGCTGGGGTCGGCGCGGCTCGCCTGATCCAGCGCGGTGTTGATGGCCGCGGCCCAGGCCTCGGCAAGCGCGCCCAGCTCCTGCAGGTTCTCCTCCGCGTCACTCTCGGTGACGGTCAGAATCACCGCTTCGCCGGAGCGAATGGATCGGGCATTGCCGGGACCGGGTGTTCGACTGGTGACCACCTTGCCGGGACCGGAATCCGAGGAGAGCAGACGCTCCAGCCGGCGCTCGATCTGCGCGGCCCGCTCTTCCGCGGTCAGATCGCCGGCCGGGCCGACTCGGAACAGCGCCCGCCCTTGCAAGCGCACGGTCGCGGCAGTGTCCTGGCAAATTCCCGCCGTGACCAATGCAAGTAACGCCGGGATTAGCCGGAGCCTCCTAAGCAAGAACCCCCCGCACCGTAGACGGCAGCGGGGGGTCCGGCGTGTCTTGATATATCCGTTAAGCTCTGCGCCGGCGGCCCAAGCCCAGCAGCGCCAGGCCGGCGCCAATCATTACCCACGTTCCCGGCTCAGGCACCGTGGGATTCTCATTCGAGAACGTTCCCCCGCCGATGAACACCGCTGCATCCAGTACTCCGTCCGACGCATCGGCGATCCGGAACGACATCCGGTGCGTTCCCGGACCCAGGTTCAATGCCTGCGCTACCAGGACAACGGTAAATCCGTCCGCTTGAATCGCCCGACCGGCGTTCGCGAATCCGTTCGTGTTCGCGACGTTGTTCACGTACGATCCCGCGTTCATCGTCGGATTGATATTGTTGATGGTGATCGGCTGGCCGGCTACCAGCGCCACGTTCATCCCATCCACGAAGAACGCGAACACGTCGTTGAAGTCGGAATCCACATAGTCGATGTATTCCTCGGAAGCGAACACAAATCGGAAGAAGAGATTGCCGCCGACGGAGCCGTCGCCGAACTGGAAGGAGAAGCTCAGCACGTTGGCGTCAAAGGTCAGCTCTCCGGCAATATTGGTGAGTTCGCTGTCGCCGGGAGTGTCAAGATCGTTACTCCAGGTATTGCTTCCGCTGCCGCCGTCGCCCAGCGTTTCCGGATCGGAGACGTTGGCGCCGTTCAGTCCGGCCGCGCTGCCCGAGGTCAGGACGATCCCGCTCGCGAGGCCGATGGAAGCGAGTCCGTTGGTGAAGGTGCCCTGCTGCCCGTTCACGCCCACCAGCGAAACAGACCCGGGGATCACGGTAATTCCCGGCCCTACAATGGTGCCCACCAGGGTTTCCGCCGTGGTTTGATTGGCGCTCAGCCCGGTTATGGTTGCGCCTTGCATGCTGAGGGCAAGCGCGTGGACAAGGCAGAAAAGCCAGATAGCTCTCATGGTCCCTCCGAAGGGAAAGTACCACGCACCCAACCAGACGTAAAGTTATATTCAATCGCAAAAAGTACTGGAACCTGGGGAAGGAAGAGCGAAGGTGCCAGACTCCCCGCCCCGCTACACTGGTGCGGTGCGGGAGGTTGCGCCCGATCTTTGGCTGCTGCAGGGTTCCACCGGTCCCATCGTAAACCTGTATCTGGCCGGCGATGTCTTAATTGATGCAGGCTGGCCTTGGGACGGAGGCCGGATCCTGCGCAAACTGCGCGGCCGCCGAGTTTCCTCGCACGCACTCACGCACGCCCATCCGGATCACATGGGAGGCTCGCGCCGGATTTGCCAAACCACCGGCGTTCCCCTGCTGTGCGGCGCCGCCGACGCGACCGCGGCCGAGTCCGGCAATATGCGATACACCACCCGAGGGATCGCGCCCTGGGTCTACCCGCAGCGTGTCTTCGCCCCGGTAAAGGGCCATCCGGTGGAACGCACGCTCGCCGAGGGCGACCAGGTGGGCGGCTTCATGGTCATCGAAACGCCCGGTCATACCCCTGGTCACGTCTCCTACTTCCGCGAACGCGACCGCGTCCTGATTACCGGCGACGTCATGATCGGACGCAGCTTCTTCACCTGGCAGACCGGCATCTTTCAGCCGCTGTCGATCTTCAACTGGGACCACGCGGTGAATCGCGCCTCCGGGCGGAAGCTGGCGGCGCTGCGTCCCAAGATGATTTGCTTCGGACACGGTCCGGTGATGACCGACCCGGCGAGACTGGAGCGATTGGCGGAACTCGTGGACGCCGCGCACTCCAGCGTCGAGGGCTGATGCCGGGCTGGTCAGTTCAGCCGCTGGCAGCGAACGGCGCGGATCTCGCCAACTACCAGAGGCGCCGCCGCCGTAAGAAACTCACGCATGTGCGGCAAGGTCGCGTGCAAGTCGAAGTCAGCGGAGGACTTCCATACGGAGTGGACGTAGAAAACGGCATCCTCCCCCTGGCCTTGATAGACGTTCATCTCAACGCAGCCCGGTTCCGCGCGCGTCGGCGCCACGATCGACGTCAGGGCGTCGCGCAGGGCAGTTTCGCGGCCCGGCGTCGCGTGGAACGGAACGAAGACATACAGCGGCATCCTTCGAGGGTAACTCCCCCGCTCCCCAACGACACCCCCCACGCCCCCGGTCACGCAGTCCTACAGCCTCAATCTGCCCCATTTGGAAGCGGTTACAAGCAATTTTCTGTTTACCCCTTGGATCGACTGTGCTAGCATGGGAGTGCTTCCATGGAGCCCTTCCTGAGGCAATCCCACGCACCGGAGTGCTGAACAAGCTTAGAATGAGCTTTACCGTTTTTCTTGGAAATCTGCCCACTTGGGTCACCGCCGACGACATCAAGGCGTGGCTCGCTGCTGACAACCTCGTAGCCGACTCAATCAAAGTCATCCGCAACCCTGAAACGCAGGAGTCGAAAGGCTTCGCGTTCATCGACGCGCCCAACGCCGAAGAGATGCAAGCCATCATCAAGCGGCTGGATCGCGCGCCGCTCGAAGACCGCCTGCTTCGCGCCAATCCCGCGCAGCCGCCGAAGCCCAAGGGCCAGGTGGGTGCGCCGCAACGCCCGATGATGGGCGGAGCGCCGCCCGATCGCAATCGCCGGCCCGCCGGCAAACGGCCCGCCGCCGGTGGCAAGCGCGGCGCGGGGCAAGGACCGCAGAGCGCCTTCGCCGAGGAATTGGCCAAGGCCCTGTAGCAGCCGCCCGCAATGTTCTGAGCGCTTTGGTTCAGCCGCTCGGCATGGAAGCCCGATAGAAGCAATGACGTGCGATAACCTCCCGCGCCCGCGGGAGGTTATTTTCTTTTTTGCCATCAGTGATATACTCGCCTGACACGTCGCGCATCCCGCTCCCTTGGGATGCGGAGGACGGGCGGTCCTTGTGAACGATCTATACATCCTGCGTGCACTTTTCATTCTGCTGGTGACCACGGCCGGATTCTACCTGCGGCCCTGGGAGTTGAGCGCCCCCCTTGCCGCGATCGTCGGCGCCGCCTGCGGAGTGGCTATGGTGGTGTTCGAAAACCGCGTCAAGCAGATCAGCATGAAACGGCTGATCGGCGCCGCCGCGGGATCAGTCCTCGGCATCCTCGGAGCGTTTCTCATCTCTCTTGTGCTCTCCCGAGCCGTGCCCAACGACACCACTACGATTCCCTTTCTGCAACTCTTGACCCTGCTGCTGATGTGGTACGTCGGCCTGGTGGTCGGCGCCGCCAAGGGCGACCTGCTGAACCTCGCCGCCTTCGGTGGGCTCTTCGGCGGAGAGAAAGTCTCCCAGCGCAGCTTCAAGATCCTGGACACCAGCGTCATTATTGATGGCCGCATCGCGGACATCGCCGAAACCGGCTTCATCGACGGAACACTGGTGATCCCGCAGTTCGTCCTGCGCGAACTCCAGCTTGTGGCCGACTCCGCCGACTCCATGAAGCGCAACCGCGGACGCCGCGGACTCGACATCCTGCAGCGGGTGCAGAAATCGCCCGGACTCCAGGTGCAGATCGTGGAGGACGACTTCCCCAACGTGCGCGAAGTGGACATGAAGCTGATCGAGCTCGCCAAGCTCTACGACTGCAAAATTGTCACCAACGACTTCAACCTCAACAAAGTCGCGCAGTTGCATGGGGTGGACGTCCTGAACATCAACGAGCTCGCCAATTCCATGAAGCCGGTGGTGCTGCCGGGCGAGGTGATGCGCGTCTTCATCTTGAAGGAAGGCAAGGAATACAACCAGGGCGTCGCCTATCTGGATGACGGAACCATGGTGGTGGTGGACAACGCCCGCCGCATGATTTCGAAAACAATCGACATCACGGTGACCAGCGTGCTCCAGACCACCGCGGGCAAAATGATCTTCGGACGTTACGACGAGCGGGGCCACTCTGGACCCGAGCGCCGCCAGGAGAAGCCGGCGGAAAGCGCGGCGTCGGTGCAGCCGGGAAGCTGATTCACACCTGGTCTCCGAGAATTTTCACAATCCTTTGTGCAGGTTGCGTCACCGCGACCCGCTGGGCTCCATGCCGCGTGCGATAAAACGATCGAAGCGCGACGGGCTGGCCAGCCTGCTTCTTAAGCCGGGATCGATCCCGCAACGAAAAGCAACGCCGCGCGCCGCGTCCCTCGATGAGGGCTCCGCGGCGCTCTTGCAATGCCTCCGATGAAGGCCGAAGTGTGTCCACGCTTCAATCTGGACGGCTTTGGCCGTCAATCAAATCGTGCATGGCCGCTCTGCCGGAGCGAGGCACCGGGTACGGATGCGGCTGGCCTCGACGACTCGGGGGTGCGATGCGGGAAGCACGGCTGACATCTCCTGGAAGGCTTCCTCCAGCATGACCCGCGCCTCACCGGACTTGCCGGTCATGGCAAAGGCGGCGCCCAGAAAAAGCTGAGATTCAGCGGGACGCCAATTCGGTTTGGGAAAGACCTTGCGGGCGATCCCGTGGGCTTCGCGAAGCAGCGGGATCGCCTGCGAAGACCGGCCCCGAAGAATCAGTATGCGCCCTAACGTCGTAAGCCCTCGCGAGATCTCGATATGGCCGGGCGGGAAGATCGAGCGCTCCACCGCAACGGTTTCAAGCGCAGCCGCCTCCGCGTGCGCGTCACCCTGGTGAGCACGGATCAGCGCCAGTTGCAGCGCGGGAGCCATCGTATTCGGATGCCTGGGTCCAGCGGTTTTCACGGCATGTTGATGAGCCTCGCCGGCTAGCGACTCGGCTTGGGCGTATTCACCCCGGAAAAAGTGGGCGCGCGCGAGCCCGATCAAGGGATAGACCAGGTTTCCGGGGGGTCCGGGGAGCGCGCGAAGCACGCCGGCCGCCTCCTGGAAATATTTCTCGGCAGTAACGGCGTCGCCACCGTCATCCGTCATCACGGCAAGATTGCTGATCATGGTGGCGGTAGTGATGTGCCGGTCGCCGAACTTCGTCCGCATGCCCTGGAGAGCCACTTCGAAGTGCCGCCGCGCCGACGCGACATCGCCCTGGCGATAGCAGGCCTCCCCCAAGAGGTTGTGCTGAAAGGCGATCTCCGGATGGTTGACGCGAGCGTACCAGGCCATGGTCCGCTCCAGGTCGGTTTGCGCGCCCTTGTAGTCCCCCGCTGACATGCGCAGCCGGCCGCGCGCGGTTAACGCCCGTACGGTTACGGCGTGATTGTCCCCGTACAACCGTTCCGCGAGCTCCACGGCGCGGGCGACGTTCGGAGCTGCCTTTTCCCGGTATCCCAGCACCATCAATGCGCTAGCGATGGTCGAACGCAGTCCGACCTCGATGTCGGGGCTGTTCCGGAACTCATCACCCACTCGTGCCGCCGCCTGTTCGATCACATCAACCACCTTCAGTTCGCGGCCGCCGCTGGCGAGGGCCGAAACGCCGCCCTTCGGGGAAGCGCCGAGCAACTGCTCCAGAAACATCGCCACCTGGACCGCGTTTGCCCGCTCGCGGTCGGCAATGCGCGCCTGCCACACGCTGTACACCGTGGACGCGGCCAGACCGGCAACGAAGAGGACCGCGGCGGCGGCGGCGGCGCGATGTCGGCGCAGAAATAGCTTGGCCCTGTAAAACTCGGTCGGATTCCGAGCTTCCACCGGTTGGTTATCCAGCCGCCTTTGAAGGTCGGCGGCGAACTGCTGGACGCTCCCGTAGCGGCGTTCGGGCTGCTTGTCCAGCGCCTTGATCAGAATCGCGTCCAAGTCACCGTTCAGAAAACGGCGGCCGGAGGGAAGACTGACGCGGCGGCTGGGACGGATCGGCTGCTGCTCGGCGACTGCTCGCAGCAGCGAGGGTACGGCGCTTGACTCCGCCTCGTAGGGCCACTCGGACGTGAGGAGTTCATACAGGACTACGGCCAGCGAGTAGACGTCGCTGCGGACGGAACCGGCACGACCCTGGACCTGTTCCGGGCTGGCATAGCGAGCCGTAATCGCGGGAAGCGCCGTCGCCGTGGTCCCCGTCTCGCCTTCCGGATCGAGCAGCCGCGCGGTCCCGAAGTCGAGCAGCACCGGCTGTCCCTTGGCGTTAACCAGAATGTTGCCCGGCTTGAGATCCCGGTGCACAATCAGGTTCTCATGCGCGAACTGGACCGCTCCGCAGATCTCGATCACCAGCCGGATGCGCGCCTCGATATCGAGACCGTGCGCGGCGCAGTAATCGTGCAGCGCCACCCCCTCCACGTACTGCAGGACCAGATAAGGCGTGCCGTCGTCAGCCACCCCGCCGTCCAGCAGACGCGCGATGTTGGGATGCTCCAGCCTGGCGAGAATCCGCCGCTCCTGCTGGAAGCGGAGGGCAAAGAATTCGGACTGGAAGGATATCCGGGACAGCTTGATGGCAACCAGTTGCTCGAAGTCCACTCCTTCGCGCCGCGCGAGCAGGACAACCCCCATGCCGCCGCGGCCCAGCTCACGCAGGATTCGGTATTGCCCGATCTTGCGATCCTCGTACCCGCCGGGACCTACCTCGGCGGGCCGGTCTAGGGGGCCGGAGCCGTCATCCAGGTATCGAAGCAGGGACTCGACTTCGGCGCGCAGGTCCGGACGCGAGTGCAGGAGCGCGCTGCGTTCCTCGGCGCCCGCTTCGGCGGCCAGCGCCGCCAGGTCGCTAATCTCTCTCCACCGCTCCGAATCCATTGTGATCAGCCTTCAGCTCGCGATGGAGCCACATACGTGCGACAGTCCAGTGCCGCTTCACCGTGGTTCGCGAGACCCGGAGCAACTCGGCAATCTCCGCCAGATCCAGTCCGCCAAAGTATCGCAGTTCGACAATCCGGCTCCGCTCGGGGTCCAACGCGGCGAAGCGGGTAAGCGCCTCGTCCACGGCGAGAATCGTCGCGGACTCCTGCTCCGGATGATCCAGCGCCTCCTCGATGGGGACGTGTTCCGCTCCGCTGCCGCGCTTTCCGGCCGTTCGCTTCCGCGCGTGATCGACCAGCAGCCGCCGCATCATCTTCGCGGCCACCGCGAAGAAGTGGGCCCGGTCCTCCCACTGCGCCCGATCCTGATCGACCATTCGAAGATACAGTTCGTGGACCAGCGCGGTCGGCTGAAGGAGATGGCCCTCCCGCTCGCCCTGGAGAAAGCCGCGAGCCATGTGGCGCAGCTCGTCGTACACCAGCGGCACAAGGCGGTCGAAGGCCTCGCTGCTGCCCCCGGACCACTGCCGGAGCAGGTCTGTGATGTCGCGGTTCCCCATACGTACCCGAGGTACTTGTTTCCAAGCCGAAGAATCTCACTCAATATACCTCCCGCAAGGAATGGTCCGCGCGGATGACGGGCTTGTCCGGGTACGCGATGGCAGGTGGGACTCGCCATCGTTGCGCTTTCGGAGCGGCATGGAAGTGGGCCTAGCGAAGATCGAATTTCAGGACATCATCGTGAACGCCGCTGCCCTTGGCGTCGTAGCCCGCCGAGAGCAGGCTATAACCGTGCAACGTGAACGCCTGCAGGACCAGTTTGAGAAGCGTGGGCATTGCCGCAAAGAATACGGAAACCGAGACCTTCGGATAAGGGATCGGAACGAACGGCAACGGTGGAGCCGGTACTTGCACCACCGCGAAGTCCTCCACTTTCGCGCGGGCCTGGCTGGCAATCGAGCCCTTGATCTGAATGCGGATGAAGTTCTTGGCCTGCATCGCGGCGGTGAACTTCGTTTGCCACCCTGCGCTGGCGTAGACAACGGAAACGACTGGGGAATGAGGCATTTGGTAGACTCGCGCAGGAAAACGGGCTGATGGACCACACCGACAGCAGGTCCACGGCGGCCGAATCTTACGCGTTGCGGTCAGGAGGACGCAAAGCCTGCCCTTCCCGGGTGATCAAGCCCTCCATCCGAAGTCACGGCTCGGTCCTCGCCCCGTAAAGCCGTCAACACCTCATCCCTTCAAGCTGCACGACCCTCGCGGTAATCACGCAGATGAAGCGGTCGATGCTCATGAAGTCAGTGCAGGATGCTGTATACGCGATCCGGGCGAAGCTCACCCGAACACCGGAGCCGGCGAACCTGGCTGCCGGACATTCCCTGGTCCATGGGCGGGCCATTCTGCGCGTGTCGGCCAGGAGGTTTCCATTGAAATCAGCAAAACGAATCATAAGGCTGGGCACACTCGGCGCGCTGGCGTGGCCCGGGCTGGCGCAGTTCCAGGAAGTAAGGTTATTCCGCTTACCGGGCGCCGACCCGGCGGCTAACATGGCCTGCATCGTGAACAACAGCGGAGCCATGGTGGCGGGTGCGAGAGTGGGCGGCGTAAGCAGGATCTACATGGTGAAGGACGAAAAAATCGACGAGTTGCTGCCGCTGCCGGGCTACGATACCGCATCTTTCGCGGACATCAACGACAGCGGGACGGTCGTCGGCGTTTCCAGGACCGATTTCGCTGTTCAGGTCCAGGGGACAATCTGGCGGCATGGCGTGCCGAGTCCATTGCCGGTTCCGGCTCCGAGTCAGCCGAACAACCTCATCGAGTTTCGTCCCTTTGCGATGAATAACGGCGAGATCATACTTGGCCAGTCAGTGGAGTACGTCGGCGGCAGCTCCTTGAATACCATCGTCAAGTTGCTCGTTCTGAATGGATCCACGTTCACGGAGGTTCCCGACCCCGCGCCCGGCGGAACCGTGCCGGTCGACATAAACAATTCGGGCGATATTCTGGTGCGTGTATTGCCTGGTCCAGGGGTCATCGGAGAATTCTTCTTGTGGCGCAATGGCTCCTTTACCCTGGTCGAGGTACCTGCTGGGACTGTGAGTCTGACAGGCCTGAATGACCAGCGGGACATGCTGGGCACGCTCGGAGGCGGCGCCTGGTTTCTGTTGCAGGAAAAAGAAGTAGTGGCAATCCCCGATCTGGTCGGCTCCTTATTCACCCAGTATTTTCGGCTCAACAACAAGGGCGAGACATGCGGGTCGGCACGCAACTACACGCAGCAGGGAACGATCCAGTTTCATCAGGTGGTACGGCAGGTCCGGCCCTCCAGGTCTGCTCTCAAGTAAGGTTTTCCAGCACCTTGCGGAGAACCGATTTCTCCGCAAGGCCCACCTGGGAAGCCAGGAATCCGATCACGATCGGAACCGCGGCGGCGATCTTCTGTTCCAGCCAGTCCATCGCCTTGCCGATGGTCGTGTACGTGGATGCCTTGACCGCGGCGAGAATCGCCCCGGTGACGGCGATGATGCCGCCCATCTTCTGAATCGACCAGGAGTGGGCGGCATTCACTTTGTTGACGGCCCATTGAACGTAGGTGAAGGTCTTCTTGAGCCCATTAATTGGCGTGTTCGAGCTGATACTCATGATGGAAATGCCTCCTATCTGGAGACGCGGAGTATCGGGCAGGAATGGACCACCCCCCGTGGCGTCAGAACGCTGCGACACGCTGCGGGCAGTTCAGCCGGCTCGGAGGCATGCGGGGACCATGGCCGGGCGGGCCAGCTACAATCAACTCCGATGCCCGGCTCCGGTTTCGCTGTTTCTCTGCTGGCGGCGGCGATGGTCGCCGCTCAGGACCCCGTTGAGTACCACCTCTCCTACTCGGGCGGCGATCGCGTCTCGATTGAGATTCGCATTCCGGAGTCCGTTCCCCCTCCCGCCACCTTCATCATGCCGCGAGCCATCCCCATGGGCTACGGCGAACAATACTATGAGCGCTACGTGCGCGACCTTGCAGGACAGCGCGAAGAAGGTCCGCGCTGGAAACTTGATGGCTCGCGCCGGATCACCTACTCGGTGGACGTTCGCGCCATGGAACGCGAGATCCATTCCGCTTCCGATAGTTCGAAACTCCGCGACAGATACGCCGGGTTGCTGGGGTATTCCGTTTTCGGCTTTGTAGAAGGCCGCGAGAACGATGCGATCGCGTTAAGGATCACCGGGCCGGAGGGCTGGCCCGTGCTGTCCACCCTCGCCCCGCAGGGCGGCCCTTTGCGCGCCGCAAACTTCTACGAACTCGCTGATTCGCAGATCGCCATGGGGCCGAAGATGATCGTGGAGAAGTCGCCCGGCAGGATCCCGCTTTACCTGGCTCTCTACGCCGAACGGGAGGTGGATCGCGCGCGCATCCTGCGTCTTGCTTCGGAAGCGATGGAGCGAGTGGCCGATTACTTCGGCTCCGTTCCGTTTCCGCACTACACCGTCCATTTCGAAGTGTTGAAGCCGTTGTCGCCCGACCACCGCTACGGCTTCAGCATGGAACATCTGAACAGCGGGACGTTCTACCTGTCGCCCGAAGATATCGCCGAGGACGGGCGCACGCGCTACAATCTCGCGCACCATTTCGCGCACTCCTGGATCCCCAAGCGCAGCTACGGGACCGGCTACTTCCCCTTCCGCTGGGAACTCGCGCCGGTGCTCGATTCGATTTGGTTCGCCGAGGGATTCGGCCAGTATGCCGCGGCTGCTGCTTTATTCCCCGACGATGCCGCAAGGCAGCAACTGCTCACCAATCGCTTTCGGAACTGGTTGAAGCAGGCGCCTCCCTTCCTGCGCGACATGCGGCTGGAAGAGCTGTCCCACATCGGCTCGACGCGCTACAGCGAGGATTTCCGTGTAGGCCGGACGCTGTTCTCGCGCGGCGCACTGATGGCCGCGGAGATGGACGAACTGATCCGCAGGCAAACGAATGGCTCCAGGAGCTTGCGCGACGCTCTGCGCCACCTGATCGCCTGGTCCGCGCAGGAAAAGCGGGCGTGGCGGATCGAGGAACTGCCGGCGATCTTCCGGCAGGCGACCGCGGTGGACACCAAACCGGTGCTCGACAAGTGGCTGGCGGGAACGCCGTAACCCTACTTCGAGCCCCGGTACGCCTTTGCCTGCTTGCCGACCACCTCAACCAGATTCCCCATCGCCGCCTGAACATCAATCAGGTGCAACCCCCAGTTCGCCTGCACCTGCCCGTTGGTGACGACGTCGCCGGGTATATCATCCGTCCGCGGATCGTTCGGATTGCCTTGCACGGTCACCTCCAGGTACGATCCCTTGTCGTTGGAAACGCACTGGGCCTTCAGGAGTCCCGGCACGCTGACGAACGGGGTTTCGATCTTCTTCTCCGGCACCCACGGCTTCGGCTCCGCCGAGGAACCATTGCCGCGCCCCGCCGCCGAGAGATACGCGTGCAGGTCGCCGGATCCGCCGGACAAGGCTGCCGGATTGGTACAAGCCGCTTCCTGGTCCGCGGTGCGGACGCGGCCGAACAGCGTATTCGCCGGCGGAGGCACGGTGGACCGGAACGTGACGTACGAAATGACGCATCCGGTCTGCGATGCAGACCGGCACAACGGCATGTTCTTAAACGCGCCGCCCACGTCCTTGCCCTTCAGCACCGCGACATTGGTCCCGATCAGCAGCGCGGACACGATCTTCTGCTGCACCGGCTTGCCGTCGATCTCATTGGCGATCAACTGTGTCAATACGCCGGAGCCCTGCGAGTGACCGATGAGAACCACTCCCCTGCCCTGATTATCGTTCGTCAGGTAATGATTCCAGGCGTCGCGGACATCGTTGTAGCCGAGTGTGCGGTCCGCCTGCATCGGCCGCCCCGCCAACCCCGCGCGCAAGGCAGTCAGCGTCACCTGGCGATACAGCGGCGCGAAGGTGCGGCACACCGAGCCGAAACGGGCGAACTGCACCTGGATGACGCTCTTCTCCTCCGGACCGGCGTTCATGTCGCTGTTCGGCGTCGTGTCGTTGGACACCGTCGGATACACATAAAAACAATCGATCGCCGGCTTCGCGGCGGGCTTGAATTTCTCCTGCTTCAACTTGCCATTGGCCTGCACTATCGTTGTAGTGAGATCCGCCGAGCAGGCATCCTGCCTGCCGGGACGGCACAGCCAGGATTCGGGCTTCGCATAGTCGTTCTTGGCGGGCTGGGCCTCCACCGCCGGGATCATGGCCAGGGAAGCAATCGCAAGAAGAAGTAGACGCATGGTGTTCCGGATATTCTACGCGGTTGTTGTCCGTCGCGGAGTCCGCCCCAATGCAATCGATCCCGCCGCGATCCGGATGGTAGCCTCAGGCATGGTCCCGCTGTTTTTTCTGCTTGTCTTGTTGATCGCCCCCGCGGGTGCGCCGGCGCAGGACACCTGGAACGTACCCGCCTTCGCCGTCGCGCCGGGAAAGATGGTCGACGTCGGCGGTTTTCGCCTGAATCTGTACTGCTTCGGCGACGGCCAGCCGACCATCATCCTCGAATCCGGCGCGAGTTGGGGCGCGATCGCCTGGGCGGGAATCCAGCAGACGCTAGCCGAACAAACCAAGGCTCGTGTGTGCAGTTACGACCGGGCCGGCATTAACTTCAGCGACCCCGGTCCGCTGAAACCCGCGCCCGACGCGAACCTCCGCAATCTTCGTGAGCTGCTGAACCAGGCATCGCTTCCGGGACCCTACCTGCTGGTGGGCTGGTCCTACGGAGGCATGATCGCGCGCTGGTTCGCCAGCGTGTATCCGCAGGACACCGCGGGCGTCGTGACCGTGGATGGCTCCGACTGGGATTACGCGGTCACCACTCCCAACTACGAAGGAGCGATCGAAGCCATGTACAAGTGCCGCGGCGCGGCCAAGGACAGACGGTTCGACCGCGATCCCAAGCTTCTGGATCAGTGCGCCGGCCTCCTGAACGCCACGCACTTCCATCCGCCCATGCGCGCGGCGCTGCTCGATAACGCGCGTGACCCCGACCGCTACTCGCAGTGGATCCACACCATGGAACGCACGCCCGATTCCACCGAAGCGATCCGCAAGTCTCGCCGGCCCTTGGGCGCGTTGCCCATGCGCCTGTTGCTGGCCGGCGCGGACCTGGAGCAAGGCACCCCCGGCGATGTCCGCTTCATCCAGCGGAGCATGAGCATGGCCAAGCTGTCCACCGACGGCCTGATCACGATCGTTCCCGGAGCCCGGCACATGATCCACAACGACCGGCCGTGGGCCGTGATTCGAACCATCGAGGAGATGGTCGCCGCGATTCGCTCCCGCAAGCCTTAGTGGCGGTCGTGCTCTTCTTCTTCGGCGCCGAAGCCGCCGCCCGCGTTCGCCGGACCACGGAACACCGCATTCAGGAACAGCACGTTCAGCCCGTCCAGGTACGCGCGGTAGTTGGGATCCGCGGTAAACGCGATCACGTTGCCGCGGCCCTGCCGCTGGATCATCACGAACGGCTTGAACGCAAGCTGCTTGCGATACTCCTCGGTCATGTAGCCGCTGGCCAGCACCTGGTCGGGCGCCGCGTAGCTGGCGACGTTCACGCCGGAGTTGGCCTTCAGCGGCGCGTAGATGCGGCTGCCGGCCACTACGACGTTCACCGATGGCGCGGTTCCCGCGGCAAGCCAGTGCTCCTGATCGGTGTTGGCGCGCGCGATGGCACCGCGCAGGCTGAGCGGCGAATCCGTGTCCGGTGTGATCGCCTTCTCCAGATCCGCTTCCGTCGCCAGCATCGTTCCCGGCGCGTTCTGCGGGGCCGGCGCGGGTGCCGCGCCCGGCGCTGCGGGAGCAGTCGAACCTCCCGTGCGAGCCGGGGGCGCGCTCTGGCCCGGCTTGGCCAGATTCTCCGCCTGAGTCGACAGCATGTTCGCGCTGATCGCGAAGTCCGTTCCGCCGCCGATGGTCACCAGCGTTCCGCCCGCCTGCACCCACTCCCGCAGGCGCTGGCCGTTGCCGAAGACCTGCTGATAGCCGAAGCCGTCGGGGATGATGATCACGTCGTACTGGGTCAGGTTCGCGCCGGAAAGGCGCTGCGCGCGAACCACGGTCACCGGGTAGCCGAACTGGCGTTCCAGAACGAATCTCGTGTGACCCGCGGAGTTCGATGAGGTCGGCTGATCCCACGCCAGCACGATCCGCGGCTTCTTCACGTTCACCACATGGCGGCTGCCGAAAGTGATCCCTTCCTCGGTCCAACTGGACGCCGCGGCGAATACTTCGGCGCCAGAGGCTTCGGCCAGCTTGTTCACCGTCTCGTGCACCGTGGCCGGGTTGTCCAGCACCTTGATCACGATCGTCCCGGCCGGATAGTCCCGGCCGCCGATCTTCAGCTTGCGATTGCTCGACAGCACCCGCAGATCCGACTTCAATGCCCCGGCGAGAAAGCGCCCCGCGGCCTGCGATCCCCAGGGCACCAGGTATGCGACCGAGGCCTGCCCCCCGGTGACTTTGCCCGCCGGCGCGGGGCCCGGCTTCACCATCTCGAAGTTGCCCGGGGACGCGGCCGAAGCGCTCGCGCATTCCAGGTTGTACTGCAGCGGCAGGCTCCAGGCGGTGACATCGTAGATTTCCGATCCCAGGCGCCGCTTGCGGCGGCGTTCCTCGGCGGTCAAGAACGCCTCATCCATTGCGACATTCGAGTCCAGCAGCGTGCGGATCAGGCGCTTGGCCGGCTGCGCCAGCGGAATCACGTAGCTGCCCGCCGGATACTCCTTACCGCCATTGGAAAACGCCGCGGCAGCCTTCTTTACCTCCACCCCATGACCCGCGAGCACCATCGCGAGCTTGTCCACCGCCGACACATCGCCCCGCCGCGGCAGGATGTATTCCTTGATCGTGTCCCGCTGGCCTTCTTCCACGGCCGTGGCGCGGTACTTGTAGAACTCGTTCAACAACTCCGTACGCTTCCGCGCGGCTGTGTCGAGCGTGCCGATCGACGTCAGGAAGTGCCGCCGCACCGTCTCCCGGAACGTGATCGTGCTGCCGTCGCTCTTCTTCACGATCAGCCCCCGGGTGGAGCCGTTCTCGTACGTCATCGCGATCGCGCCGTAGTAGGAGGGCCACGACGCGCCGTAGCCGGGATAGAAGGCGTCGTAAACCTCACGCGTGAAGTAGCTGTAGCCGAAACGGTCGAACAGCTTCGCGTTGGTTTCGCCGAACCAGTTCTGATTCTGCTTCTGCTCCTTCGTCAGGTGCGGATTGAACGGCACCGCGTCGGGCGCGAAGTAATACGTGGAATCCGTGCCCATCTCGTGCAGGTCGACGCAGACCAGCGGATACCACTCCTGCAGCATGCGGATGCGGCCCCGGCTTTCCGGCTGCGTCGCGGTCAGCCAGTCGCGATTCAGGTCGAAGTAGTAGTGGTTGGTGCGGCCTCCGGGCCAGTTCTCGTTGTGTTCCGCCGCCGCCTGATCCGGATCCGGCTCCAGGCCCTCGGCGATCTCGAAATGATGCACAAAGCGATCCCGCCCGTCCGGATTCTGCGTGGGGTCGATCAGCACCACCACGTTCGCCAGAATCTGGTCGACGGTGGCGTCGCCCCGCGCCGCCACCAGGTGATAAGCGGTCTGCATGGCGGCGTCCGGCGAGGAGATCTCGTTGCCGTGCACCCCGTATCCCAGCCACACGATGGCCGGCATGTTGGCGATCGTTTTCTGCGCCTCCGCCGCGCTGGTCTTGCGCGGATCGGCCAGCCGCTGCATTCCCGACTTGAGATCCGCGATGCGGCGGATGTTCGCCTCGCTCCCGATGGCCGCGTAGATCAGCTTCTTGCCTTCCCACGATTTGGCGTACTCGAAGACCTTGACGCGGTTGGGCGCGGCGGCGGCCAGCGCCTCGAAGTACTTCATCAGGCTGGCGTGCGACGCGATGCGGTCGCCCGGAGCGTGCCCCAGCACGGTTTGCGTGGTGGGAATCGCGGGATCGTACTGGACGCCGGGCCAGTATTCCCATTTGGTTTGGGCCGCCGCGGCCGCGGCGAGAAGGGTGAGGGTCAGCAGGCAACGCATAAACTGTCCATTGTAAGTGCCCGCGACGATGTTTCGCATCTGCGGTTCCGCTGGCTTATAATGAAGCTGTCTTAGATGGACGACCTTAAGAAAAAGCTGGAGGAAGAGATCGCGACGCTCGAATACGAGCTGCGCAATGAGCTTCCCAAGGAAATCCTGAAAGCCCGCGCCCACGGCGACCTCAGCGAGAACGCCGAGTATCACGCCGCCAAGGAGCGCCAGCGCTTTGTCGACGCGCGGCTGAGCCAGTTGAAGTCCCGCCTGCGCGACTTCTCCATGGTGGACATGTCCCGCATTCCCCACGACCGCGTGGGGCTCGGCTCCCAGG
>CAYOQB010000114.1:0-17189 GCA_964406035.1 uncultured Solibacteraceae bacterium
ATCCACTGGTTCCGCAAGTGGGACAAGGTCCTCGACTGGCAGGATCCCTTCGCCCAATGGTTCGTCGGCGCCACCACCAACGCATCCTACAATTGCCTGGACCGCCACCTGGAAACGCGCGGCGACAAGACCGCGATTCTGTGGGAAGGCGAACCGGGCGACAAGCGCATCCTCACGTATCGAGAGCTGCACCGGCTGGTCTGCCGCTTCGCCAACGTGCTGAAGGCTCGCGGCCATCACACCGGCGACCGCGCCATCATTTACATGCCCATGATTCCGGAGCTCGCCATCGCGATGCTCGCCTGCGCACGCCTGGGCATCACCCACTCGGTCGTCTTCGGTGGGTTCTCCGCGGAAGCATTGAAAGCGCGCATCCAGGATCTCGGCGCCTCTCTGGTGATCACCGCCGACGGCGGCTGGCGGCGCGGGAAGGAAGTGAAGCTGAAGCCAGCGGTGGATGAAGCGCTGGAGGAGTGCCCCGGCGTGCGCGACGTGATCGTGTGCCGCCGCACGGGATCGGCAATCGCCATGACCGACGGGCGCGACCACTGGTGGCACGACCTGGACGCGGCATCGAGTGACGAATGCGAAGCCGTTCCGGTGTCCAGCGAGCACCCGCTGTTCACGCTCTACACCTCCGGCACCACGGGCAAGCCCAAGGGCATCCTGCACACCACCGGCGGATACCTGCTGCAGACCACGATGACCATGAGGTGGGTCTTCGATCTGAAGGGCGACGACATCTACTGGTGCACGGCGGATATCGGATGGGTCACCGGCCACAGCTACATCGTGTATGGACCGCTGTCGGCGGGCGCCACGGAGGTGATGTACGAAGGCGCGCCCGACTTCCCGGCTTTCGACCGCTGGTGGGACATGGTGGAGCGGTACAAGGTCAGCATCTTCTATACTTCGCCCACCGCGATCCGCGCACTTATCCGGCAGGGCAACCAGTGGCCGGAAGCGCACGACCTCTCCAGCTTGCGCCTGCTGGGCAGCGTGGGCGAGCCGATCAATCCGGCGGCCTGGGAATGGTACCACCGCGTGATCGGCAAGGAGCGCTGCCCGATTGTCGACACCTGGTGGCAGACGGAAACCGGAGCGATCCTGATCGCGCCCATGCCCGGCGCGGTGCCGGCCAAGCCCGGCTCCGGCACGCTGCCGATGCCGGGCATTCTGGCCGACATCGTGGACCTGGACGGCAACCCGCTGGGAACCGATCGCGAAGGCTACCTGATCATCCGGCGGCCATGGCCGAGCATGATCCGCACCATCTGGGGCGATCCGGACCGCTACAAGGAGCAGTACTGGAGCCGCGTGCCGCACGTGTATTTCACCGGCGATGCGGCCCGCCGCGACGCCGACGGCTACTTCTGGATCCTGGGCCGCGTCGACGATGTGATGAACGTCAGCGGGCACCGCCTGTCCACGATGGAAGTGGAGAGCGCACTGGTGCGCCATCATGCGGTGGCCGAGGCAGCCGTGGTCGGCAAGCCGCACGAGATCACGGGGCAGGCGGTGTGCTGCTTTGTCACGTTGAAGCGCGGCGAATACGACCATTCCGTGCTGGGAGTGGAATTGCGGCAGTGGGTGGCGCATGAGATCGGCGCGTTCGCGCGGCCGGAAGAAATCCGGTTCACCGACGCGCTGCCGAAGACGCGGTCGGGCAAGATCATGCGCCGGCTGTTGCGGGAGATCGTCACTTCGCATACGGTCGCTGGCGATGTCACCACACTGGAGGATCTGAGCGTGGTGGCGCGGCTGGCCTCACAGCAGGACGATGAGGCGTGACCGTGCTGTTGCTGGCCAACTGCGCGGCCACCTGGTTTCTCACCGGCCTGATCTGGTTCGTGCAGGTGGTGCATTATCCCTTGTTCGAGCGCGTTGGCCGGGATGGATACGGGCAGTACCAGGCAGCGCATCAGCGCCTGACCACGCGCGTGGTGGCGCCTCCCATGCTGGTGGAACTGGCCACCTCGGCGATGCTGGCGTGGAATCCGCCCGCGCGCCTTCCTGCGACGTGGCTGTGGGTGGGCTTCGCGCTCGTCCTGGTCATTTGGCTATCCACGGCCTGGCTGCAGGTGCCGCAGCACAATCTGCTGGGATCGGGATTCCATTCCGCGGCGTGGAAGCGGCTGGTGTTCACCAACTGGCTGCGCACGGGGGCGTGGAGCCTGCGCGCCTTATTGATGATGTGGCTCCTCACGCGTTCGGCGTGACCTGCGCGGCCGCCCCGCTACACTGAAATCATGCACCGCGTGGTGATTCTCGGGGGCGGGTTTGGAGGCCTTTACGCAGCACAGGCGTTGAAGCGCGCTCCCGTCGAGGTTACGGTGGTGGACCGGCGGAACTTCCATCTGTTCCAGCCGTTGCTGTATCAGGTGGCCACCGGCGCGCTGTCGCCCGGCGATATCGCCGCGCCGATCCGGGGCGTGCTGGCGCATCAGGCGAACACCAGGGTCCTGATGGCGGATGCCGTGGACCTGGACGCGGGCGGCCGCAAGCTGATTCTGTCGGGCGGCGGCGAGCTGCCCTATGACACGCTGATCGTGTCCACCGGAGTGGAGAACGATTATTTCGGCAGGAACGAATGGGAACAGTTCGCTCCCGGCCTGAAGACGGTGGAGGACGCCACCGAGATGCGCAAGCGGATACTGTACGCCTTCGAGCAGGCGGAAAAGGAAACCGATCCCGCCCGGCGCATCGAGTGGCTGACATTCGTGGTGGTGGGCGCCGGACCCACGGGCGTGGAGCTTGCCGGCGCGCTAAGCGAACTGGCGCGCGATACGCTGAAGTTCGATTTCCGGTCCATCGATCCGCGCCTGGCGCAGGTGATCATCGTGGACGCCAACGAGCGCGTGCTGGGGGCGTTCCACCCGAAGATGTCGAAGCTGGCGGAACCGCTGATCCACCGCCTGGGCATCCTGGCGCGGACCGGCGTGCGCGTGACCAAGATCGACGAGACGGGAGTGGATTTGCAGACTCCCAAGGGTCCGGACCGGATCGCCGCGCGCACGGTCCTGTGGGCGGCGGGCATCCGCGGTTCCGGGTTCGCGCGCATTCTGGCGGACCGCGCTGGGGCCACGCTGGAACGCAGCGGGCGCGTCGTTGTGCCGCCGGAGCTGATCGTACCAGGGCATCCGGAGATTTTCGTAATCGGCGACCTTGCGTATCGCGAGGAAAAAGGCGAGCCGCTGCCGGGCGTCGCCCCGGTGGCGATGCAGCAGGCCAAGTACGTGGCCGGGGTGATTCAGTCCCGCCTGAAGAACAAGCCGTATCGCGGGTTCCAGTATTTTAACAAGGGCACGCTGGCGGTGATCGGCAGGGCGCGCGCCGTGGCCGATCTGGGCTTTCACCAGATGGGCGGACTGGTGGCGTGGCTGGCGTGGGCCTTCATCCACCTGCTGTTCATCATCGAGTTCCAGAATCGCTTCATCATCGGCCTGCGCTGGTTGTTCGAGTTTGTGACGTTCAATCGCAGCGCGCGGCTGATCACCGGCGATCCGGCGGTTCGCGAGTCGCGTCCGCCGGCAACCTAAGCCAGCGGCTGGAACAGCTCGGATACCAGGAACGCCCGCTTGCGGCCCGAATGCACCACCTCGCCCTTGTATTTCAGCTTCCCGTTCAGCAGCAGATCCAGCTTGCGGCCGACGGGGAAGTCGAACATCAGAACCTGCCCGGGCTCCAGCCGCAGCAGATCGCTGACGCTGAGGCGCGGACCCTGCAGGCGGGCATCTCCCTGGACGGTGGAGTTCAGGGTCAGCCGCAGCATGCGTTCATGCTCGGCGTCGGAGGCGTGGGAGCGGCGGATGCTCCACTGCTGATCGAATCTCTGCCGCAGCATCTTGACGATGATCGAAGGAATGCCGATGTTCAGCATGCCCACGCTCTCCCCAATGCGGATCTCCAGGCTGATGGCGACTACCGCCTCCGCCGGGGCCAGAATCTGGAGCAACTGCGGCTCGGTCTCGTGGCTTTCGATGGAGAATTCCAGGTTCTGCACCGACATCCAGGCGGCTTTCAGGTCGTTGAGGATGATCCGGAAGACGCCGTCCAGGATGCTTTGCTCGATTTCCGTGGTCTCCCGCGAGATGCGCGCGGTAGCCTTGCCGGAGCCGCCCAGCAGCATTTCCAGAATGGGAAAGACGAGCGTCGGGTTCAGTTCCAGCACCGCGCTGCCGTCATACGGCTTCATGCCCAGGGCGATCATGGATGTGGGTGACGGCAGGCACTGCGTAAACTCCATGAAGGAAAGTTGCTCCGCGCTGACCAGGTTAACCACCACGTAGGCACGGAGGTACGCCGAAAGGCTGGACGCCAGGCTGCGCGCGAAATTCTCGTGCAGCAGGTGAATGGCGCGTAGTTGATCCTTGGCGATCCGGTCTGGCCGGCGGAAATCGTAGGGCTGCGCCTTGCGCCCGGTGTCGTTGTCCGGTCCGGACTCCCGAAGCCGGCGAAATACACTGTCGATTTCGTCCTGCGAGAGAACACGGTCTTGTGCCAAGCGAGGTTTGCCTCCGCTCTTCTATCGGTGGAACGGGAGGGGATCAAGGGTCAGGAAATGCTGGTGATGTCTAGCGGGGGTAATAGCCCTCGCGGGCTCGCAAGGCGACGCCCTTCCCCAACCGTTTCCGCGCCTCCGCGCTCAACTCGACTCCGATCCGCCGGAAGACGTCACCGCCCGCCGGCTCCGGAGCGAACAACAGGCTGTAGCGCATGCGGATCCGGTCCAGCCAGCGGGGCAGCGCGCCAGCCAGGTCGTCAACCTCCGCCACCTCGCCTCCGGTCCGGCTCGCGATGCGGCGCAGGTCCTCGGGCCGGGGCAGGCCGGGCAGGCGCACGCCGTCGGCGAGCCGCTGCGGACCGGCGGTGGGGATGACCAGCACGTTCAGGCTCGCGCCGGCGCGCAACAGCGCCCGCACCGCGTCTGCCTCGCGGGAGCGGGGCTCGATGCTGCGATTGTCGGTGATCATCAGCACCGCCGGACGCCCGCCATCGGAAGAAACCACGGCTGCCGCGGCGGCGGCTGCCTGGTACAGGCTGGTGCCCGGCCGCAGGGGCTCGCGCAGCAAACGCTCCAGGGCAGCGGCGGCGGCTGCGCGATCGGCGGTCAGCGGCAGATCCACACGCGCGTCGCCGGCGAAGGTCAGCAGCGCCACGCGATCGCCTTCCGCCAGCTTACTCATCACCTCCGCGGCGGAGCGGCCGAGCGTGTCGACGGCATTGCGCAGGCTCCCGCTGACGTCGATGGCGATCACCAGGTCGAGGGCGGCGGATTCGGCGGCGAACTGGCGGATGGGCCGGACCCGCCCTTCATCCTTCAGCACGAAGTCCTCGGGCTGCAGTCCGCGCACCGGCTCACCGCCCTGGCGGACCTCCACATCCACGCGGACCAGCGTGGTGCCGCCGCGGAACACCGGCGTGTCCTGCAGGCACGCGAGCAGAGCGAGCCAGGGCGCGGGCGTCACTTCTTGCGGAAGATCGCCAGGTACTGGCTGCCGGGGATGTGTTCCTTCTGCGATACCAGCGCGAATCCGGCGGTCTCGATCTCGCGAATCACCTCCGGCAGGTCGATACGGATATGCTCCATGGCGAAGTTGTTGGGCATGGCTTCGGGACGGCGGTAGAAGTCGATGATCGCCAGGCGGCCGTCCTTCTTCAGACCTTTGGCGATATTGGCCAGCATCTCCGCCGGGTAATCGAAGTGGTGGTAGGCGTCCATCACCAGCGCCAGATCGACGGCGCCGGCGGGCAGCTTGGGATCGCGTTCGGTGCCGAGCACGAAGGTGACGTTGTCCAGGTTTTTCGCTTTTTCGCGCGCCTTGTCCAGGAAGTCTTCGAAGATATCCTCGGCGATCACCTTGCCCTTGGGACCCACGGCGGCGCTGAAGGGCCCGATCATCAGGCCGGTGCCGGTGCCCAGATCGGCGACAGTCATGCCGGGGCGGATGCCCAGCGCCGCAATGATTTCGGCCGGCTTCTGGCGCTCGGCGCGATGCGGGTCGTCGAGGTTCACGGCCACGCCGGCTCGCGCCTCCTTGGTGCGGTATCCGGCGTTGGCCTTGGCCGCGGCCTGGCCGTAGGCCAGCGACGCGGCGATCATCAGAACCAGGAATATTCTCATAAGGACCTCTCCATGGGGATGGCCAGCGGCGGCTCCAGCAGGAAATCCAACTGCGACATCCTGGACACCGCCTGGCGAATGCATTCTTCCGTTGTCGGTTCGACGGTGATCACGAACGGAAGGTCACGCCAATCTTCGATCGGCAATTGCAGCACGGCGTCGATACTGATCTGCTCGGCGGCCAGGACGGCGGCGAGCTGGGCGATGATGCCGGGCCGGTCCTGCACCCGGAAGCGCAAGTAATACGCCGACTTGGCGCGGGTGATGGGCACTTTGCGATAGGGTTGCAACTGGGCAAAGCCGAATGGAGATTCGCGGGGCTTCACCCCGTCGGCCAGGTCGCGAGCCAGGCGCATCAGATCGCTGACCACGGCGACGCCGGTGGGGTCGGCGCCCGCGCCGCGGCCGTAGTAGAACGTGTCCGCGCCGAACTCGCCGCGGACCCAGATGGCGTTGTAAGCGCCTTGAACGCTCGCCAGGATGGTGGATTGCGGAACCAGCGCGGGCCGGACGCTCAGCAACAGTTCGTCGCCCGCCTTTCTGGCGGAACAGATCAGGCGGATGGTGTGGCGCAACTGGTGCGCGTAGGCGAAATCGACCGGCGAGACGCGGCGGATCCCCTCGGTGTAAATGTCGGCGGGCGCCACCCGTTCGCCGAAGCCGAGCGCCGCCAGGATGGCCAGCTTGGACCGCGCGTCCAGACCATCGATGTCGGCGGAGGGATCGGCCTCGGCGTACCCCAGCCGCTGCGCGTCTTCCAGCACTTTTGGAAACGACCCGCCGTGCGCCTCGATCTCGGTCAGGATGTAGTTGCAGGTTCCGTTCAGGATGCCGTACATGGCCCGGATGCGGTCGCCGGCGATGCCCTCGCGCAGCACGGTGTGGATCGGGATGCCGCCGGCGACGCTCGCCTCCATGGCCAGGTGAACGCCTTCGCGCGCCGCGGCGGCCCAAACCTCGGGCCCATCCAGTGCGATCAGTTCCTTGTTGGCGGTGGCCACGCTCTTGCCCGCGGCTATTGCTTCCTCGATCACCGCGCGGGCGACCCCGGTGCCGCCGATGAGTTCGGCGACGATGTCGACTTCGGGGTGGCGGACCGCTTCCAGCCAGTCTGAGGTTTTCAGCCCGGTGAAGCCGGGAGTATCGATCGCATGCACGCGCCTGCTGCAGAGGCAAACCACCCGGAGAGGGAAGCCCAGCTTTCGGGAGATCTTTTCGGCGTTCTGAGTCAGGATCCGGAGCGCCCCCTGACCCACATTCCCCAACCCGACCAGGGCGACACGAACCTCACGCATAAGAGGTTATTATCGCCGTTCAGCGGGAGCCAGCGGGCGATTGCCTAGGCGCTGCGCGGACGCCGGCGGTGGAAGTCGAGAAAATTCGCCGCCTCGGCGCGGCCCATGTAGCGTTCCAGAAGCTGCGGTTCACTGGCGGTGAGATCGACGACGATCAGGCCGTCGAGCGCGTTAGAGAACTTCGCGTCCACGTTGAAGCAGACCAGGCGTCCGCCCATCTTGAGGTATTGCTTGAGCAGGACGGGCACGCCTTTCTGATCGGTTTCCACCTCCGAGACCAGCGTGGACAGTTCGCCCAGATCCCATTCCAGGGCGGCGCCGACGCGATCGAAGCGGCCCGCGGCCGTACCGCGGAAGGGCGTGCGGGCTTTCACCAGCCCGGTCAGGTCGCCCGCGCTCTTTGAGCCTTCCAGGAAGCGAACCATCAGCTCGCGCGAAACCGGCTTGTAGTCGTTGCTGATGCTCACCGGCCCGAACAGAGTCTTGTACTCGGGATTGCGGCTGACCCAGGCGGCGATACCCTTCCACAACAGCAGCAGCGGCGCAAAGCCGCGCTGTTCCTCGCTGCGCACGAAGCTGCGTCCCATCTCCAGGCAGGGCCCGAGCTTGTCCAGAAAGCCGGAGCCATAGTGAAACAGCGTCGAGGTATAGAGTCCCTTCAGGCCGCGGCGGGCGACAATCTCGCCGGTGATGCCCAGCCGGTAGGCGCCGACAATCCTTCGCGTGCGAGCCTCCCACAGGAACAAGTGCTGGTAGTGGACATCGAATTCGTCCAGGTCCACGGGTTTGCCGGTGCCCTCGCCGGCTTCACGGAAGGTGACCTCCCGCAGGCGGCCGATCTCGCGCAGAACGCTGGGAATCTGCTCCGCGGAAGCGATCCAGGCCTGGGTGGATCCGGCTTCCGCCAGCAGTTGCGCGGGAGGAAGCGCGGCAATCTCCCGCTCCAGAACCGCCTCGGCAACCGGGGGGATCACCGGCTCGACGGTGGTGGAGGGCTGGAAGATCTGCTGCGGGTTCAGATGGAAGCGGGGCCGTTCCTCCGCCTTGACATCGCGGCGATGCTCCAGCAAGTAGGTGCGCTGGCGCAGGTATTCGATCGCCTCGGCATCGCTGGCGAAAGCGGACATCCGCTTGGGGCTGATGGGGTTACCGATCTTGAGGTCAATCCGCTGGTGATGCTTGTTCAGGAACTCGTG
Source organism: uncultured Solibacteraceae bacterium (assembly GCA_964406035.1). GTDB lineage: Bacteria > Acidobacteriota > Terriglobia > Bryobacterales > Bryobacteraceae > JAIEPW01. The sequence goes on from CAYOQB010000114.1 coordinate 8,616, forward strand.
GGGCAGCATCGCGGTGCGGAGGCGGGGGTGGACCATGCCCAGCACCTGGAACAGCTTGCTGTTGGCGCCGGAAAAATACAGCGGCAGCACCGTGGCGCCGGTCCGGCGCGCGATGCGGGCGACGTTCTCGTTCCACTCGGGGTCGATTACGGCGCGGCGGCGGAGGTCGACATGGGCCACTTCGCCAGCCGGGAATACGGCCAGAAGTCCCTGCTGTTTTTCCAGCCATTCCATGGTCAGGCGCAGACCCTGGCGATTGCTCTGGCGCGCGGAGGGTCCGCCGAACGGATCCACAAAGATGCACAGGTCGCGCAGCTCCGGGAAACGGGAAAGGATGGCGTTCGTAAGAAATTTGACATCCGGGCGCACCGCGGGCAGCACCGTAGCCAGAACCACGGCCTCGATCAGCCCGAAGGGGTGGTTGGCGACGGCCAGCACCGCGCCGCCCCTCGGAATGCGGTCCAGGTCCTGCCGAGAGACACGAGGTTCCACGTGCAAAGCCTGCAGCAGGCGAAGCGGGAAGGGGCGCCCGTCATCCGTCTGCCGGATGGCCTGATAAAGCGCATTGAATCTGTCGATTGCGAGTACTTTCTGGAGGACGCCGGCGACCGGGGAGGCAGGCGTGTCGGTGAACAGCTTTTGGAGGGGACCTTCGGGCACGGGCGACGTCAACGACGTGCTCATGATCTAGATCCTGCGGCAGTCTGGCGTCGATACGATGAACGCGTCATAACAATCTGGTTTTGGAGACCGCAATCTCCCCCGCATCTCGCGCAGCGAACAATCCGAAGGTTATAATAAGCATCCGTGAAGCGCTATCTTGTATTCCCTCTGCTATTGAGCGCGGCGATATCCGCGCAGACGCCTGCTCCGGCGCCCGCCAAGCCCGCGGCGACCAAGCCGGCGGCGGCGAAGCCTTCGGCGGCCCCGGCCAAGCCCGCCGGCCCGCGCCAGAACACGGCGGCCCTGATGAACCCGCGGTCACTGACCGCCAAGGCGCCGGATACCTACAAAGTACGGTTCAAGACCACCAAGGGCGATATCGATGTTCAGGTGACGCGCGCCTGGGCGCCGCTGGGAGCGGATCGCTTCTGGAATCTGGTCCGCAATGGCTTCTATAACGACGCCGCGTTCTTCCGTGTCCTGCCGGGATTTGTGGCGCAGTTCGGCCTTCCCGCCAATCCCAAGCTGTCGGGCGTGTGGGAAGCGGCGCGGATTACTGACGATCCGGTGACGCAAAGCAACAAGCGGGGAACACTTTCCTTCGCCACCGCCGGGCCGAACACGCGCACAACGCAGATTTTCATCAATTACGGGGAGAACGCCCGGCTGGATTCGATGGGCTTCGCCCCCTTCGGCGTGGTGCTGGAGAACGGAATGGCGATCGCCGATCAATTCCACTCCGGTTATGGGGAACGGCCCAATCAGGGCCGGATTGGCGCGGAAGGCAAAGCCTACCTGGACCGCGAGTTCCCGCAGTTGGATAAAATCTTGACCATCGAGATTCTCGATCCTTTGCCGGCGGCCGCCAAACCCGCTCCGGCGAAACCGGCCGCCGCCAAACCGGGTGCGGCGCCCGCCAAGAAATCCGTTCCGCCGGCGAAACCGTAATTGGGATGAGCGGCTGAGCGCAAATGTAGTCCAAGGCGTCTGCCGTGTTCAAATGTTCGGCTATACTGTTTTCCTGGGAGGGAAACCTGATGAAGAAATTCGCTTTCGTTGCTGCATTCTCGCTTCTGGCCACCTCGGCCTTCGCCGAGGAGTGGAAGGGAACCATTTCCGACGCCAAGTGCGGCGCGGCTCACGCGGACGCTTCCGAGAAGTCGATGAAGTGCGTCGAGGGCTGTGTCAAGGGCGGTGTGGCCCCGGTTTTCGTGGTGGACGGCAAGGTGTTGAAGATTGACGCCAAGTCGGTCGACAAGGCCAAGGCTCACCTGGGCCACAAGGTGACGGTTTCCGGCAAGCTGGCCGGCGACACCGTGACCATCGACTCCATCAAGATGTAAGTTTCGCGCCGGTTCCGGTGCGCGTTCATTCACAGGGCGGGAGGGCAACCTTCCGCCTTTTTCTCGTTCGGCCTACCCGCCCCCACCCCGCCCGCGTAAAATAGCAGCGATGATCGAGATCACTTGGCTTGGACACGGCACCTATCAGTTCCGGCTGCAAACCGGTGAAGTCATTCTGGTGGACCCCTGGATCGACGGCAATCCCTCCTACCCCGCGGGTTACGAGGTCGACCGCTGCGACGTTCTGCTGTTGACGCACGGGCATTTTGACCACATTGCCGGCGTGGAGAGCCTCGCCGCGAGGTTCCAGCCCCAGGTGGTTGCCATCTACGAGCTCGCCTCCTGGCTGGAGGGGAAGGGCGTCGGCAAGACGATGGGCATGAATATCGGCGGGACAGCGCAGGCGGGACCCATTTCCGCCACGATGACCACCGCGGTTCATTCCAGCAGCTTCTCCGAGGACGGGCGCATCGTGTACCTGGGTGAGCCTGCCGGATTCGTGGTTCACTTCCCGGATGGCCGCCGCGCGTACCTGGCGGGTGACACCACCGTGTTCGGGGACATGCGGCTGATTCACGAGCTGTACCAGCCGCAGCTTGCCGTGCTCCCCATCGGCGACTTCTACACCATGGGTCCGCGAGAGGCGGCGCTGGCCTGCAAGCTGCTGGATGTAGGCACCGTAATTCCCGTGCATTGGGGAACGTTCCCGCCGCTGATCGGCCGCCCGGACAAGCTGCGCGAACTGCTGCGCAGTGAGAACGTCACCGGGACTGAAGTTCTCGCGCTGGAGCCGGGCAAGCCGGTCCGCTGGTAGTGCTTTCGGCGGCGGCAAGCGACACCCCCGGCGCGGCGCTGTGGTAGTCTGCCAATGCCCATGATGAATCCACGGCGGATGCGCGTATTGCTCGGGGTGCTGTTCGCCCTCACCGTCAGCTATCAACTGGCCCTGAACATCGGCCAGATTGGCGCGATGGCGGAGCGAACAGAGCGGGCGCGTCTGCCCTTCTGGCTGGACGGGGAGGGCAAGGTCCGGGAAGCGGACCCCGCTTCCGGGGTCCAGACCGGGGACCGGCTGTTGAGCCTCGGCGGCGCCGCCACCAACGGACCCTCGGATGTGGTCCGCGCGGTGGCCGCCCGTAAGCCCGGAGAGTCGCTGCAGGCCTCTGTCGAACGCGGCGGGCAACGCCTGGAAGTCCCGGTCCGACTCCGCCAGGCCGCCGAATCCGAGCTTCGATTTTCCGACTGGCTGTTCCAGCTCGAATTCAGCGTCCTGACGCCGTGGCTTTGTCTTCTGCTTGGCTACTTCGTGGCCTTCGTTCGGCCTCGCGATCCGCTGGCCTGGCTGCTGCTGGCCTTGATGCTGAGTTTCGGCCAGATGGCTGGCGGAGATTCCGCTACGTTCGGCCGGTGGAACGCTCCCTGGCGTCAGGTCGGGGAAGCGTGGCGGACCTTCCTGCAGACGACCTGGCCGGTGTGGATGACGTTGTTCGGAATGTATTTCCCGGACCGGCATGCCCGCGGTGCGATCAATGCCATCCTGCGCTGGGCCCTGGCCCTGCCAATGCTGTTGTTTTCCCTGGCGATCACGGCGGTTAACGTGTACTCCGCGGAAACTTTCGGCGCCCTGGCGAACTTGCAGCGCTTCCTCGCCGCCGCGAATCCGACCTACTTCGTGGCGATGTTCCTTTCCATCGGGTCGTTCTTCGCCAACATCGGCTTCAAGATGGGCACCTCCAAGGGCGACGATCGCCGCCGCCTGAAGCTGCTCTATTGGGGCGCGATGGTGGCGCTGACGCCCACCGGAATCCTGGTGATTGCGGCCCGGATCGCCGGACGCCCGTTCACCACGTTTTCCGAGTGGATCTGGCTTCCACCGCTGCTGCTGCTGCTGCTGTTTCCCGTGACCCTGGCGTACGTGATCGTCGTGGGCCGCGCCTTGGATGTGAAGTTCGTGATCCGCGAGGGCTTGCAGTACGCCCTGGCGACCCGCGGCGCGCGCGTGCTGCAGGTGCTGGTGACCGGCGCGGTGCTGCTGATCGTCGTCGCGTGGGCATCGGATCCCAACATGAGCCGCGCCAATCGCATCGCTACCGTATTCCGCGGAGTGGCGGTGATCTTCCTGCTGGAGGCCGCGGTCCGCTGGGGACAGAAGTGGATCGACAAGCGATTCTTCCGCGAGGAGATCAACGCCGAGCGCATGCTGGGCGAGCTGAGCGACCGCGTCCGCACCATTATTGAACCGCGGCCGCTAGTGCAGACCGTGGTGCACGGGATTGCCGAAACGCTGCATGTTTCCCGTATCGCGGCATTTCATGAGCTGAACGGAACATTCGCGCCCGACTACTCCGTCGGGTATGAATCGGGCGTGCCGCCGGTGAGCTTCGAGCCTTCCGGCGCCCTGGTGGGTCATCTCAAGGACCGTCGCGTTCCGGCGAAGGTTTACTGGGACGATCCCGAGGCGTGGGTGAATCGCGATCTCAGCGGTCCGGAGGAGCGCAAGGGGTTGGAGGAACTGGAGACACAGTTATTGCTTCCGATCAACGGCCGGGACCGGCTCCTGGGGTTTCTGAGCCTCGGGCCGCGGCGCGGCGACGCTCCTTATGCCCGGACGGAAGTGCAGCTTTTGCAGTCAGTGGCCGTGCAGACCGGGCTGGCGCTCGAGAACGCCCGGCTGGCGCAGGAAGTGGTACGGGAGACCGCGCAGCGGGAGCGCATCCACCGCGAACTGGAGATTGCCTGGGAGGTGCAGCAGACGCTGTATCCCAAGAGCGTTGCTCTTCCCGCCGGGCTCGATTACGCGGGTTACTGCCGTCCGGCGCAGTCGGTGGGCGGCGATTACTACGACTTCTTCGAAGTGGAAGGCGCGCCGGGGCATTACGGGATCGCCATCGGCGACATCTCCGGCAAAGGCATCCCGGCGGCGCTGCTGATGGCCAGCCTGCAGGCATCGCTGCGGGGCTTGACGCTGGACGGCTCGCCGCTGCTGGCGGCGATGATGACCAAGCTGAACCGCCTGATCTACGCTTCGTCCCCCGCGAACCGTTACGCAACGTTCTTCTACGGGCAACTCGATACCCGGGCCCGGCGGTTTACGTACGTGAACGGCGGCCACAACGAGCCGATGGTGTTCCGGGCGGGCGGCGGAATCGAGCGTCTGGGCGCCGGCGGCCCGCCGATCGGGCTGTTCGGCCCCGCGAAGTACGAGCAGGCGTTCGTCGAACTCGCGCCGGGGGACCGGATCGTGATGTTCACCGACGGCGTCAGCGAGTGCATGAACAGCGCGGACGAGGAGTTCGGCGAAGACGGCATCATCCGCATTGTCGAATCCGCGCCGGATGCGCAATCCAAGGAATTGATCGCGCGGATCATGGCCGGCTGCGATCAGTTTGCGGCGGGCGCGCCGCAGCATGACGACATGACGCTGGTGGTGGTGCGGGTCCTCGGCGTAGCCTGAGGGCTCGCGCAAGTTATTCTGGAGCCATGCCCGTCGCGCGCGCTCTTATCGCCAGCCTGCTTCTCTCCACGGTGCTTGCGGCCGCGCCGCCCCGGAAACCTGCGCCGGCGCCGCCCTGGCTGCGCGGGATGACGCTGCGGCAAAAGATCGCGCAACTGGTGGTCCCGGTGGTTTTCGGCGACAATCCCAGCTCCCGAAGCGCCGACAACAAGAAGTACCTGCGCTGGGTGAAGGACATCGGAGTCGGCGGGCTGATCGTCGCAAACCGCGTGAACAGCAACGGGCTGGTGGTGAACGCGCAACCCTACGAGATGGTCACCTTCATCAATCGAATGCAGAAAGCCGCGCGGGTGCCGCTGCTGATGTCAGCCGATTTCGAACGCGGCGCATCGATGCGCGTCGCTGGGACGGTGCGGTTCCCTTATCCGATGGCTTACAACGCCGCCGGCGATTTGGAGGCGGCGCGCGTGCTTGGCGCAGCCACGGCTCGTGAAGCTCGCGCAATGGGCATTCATTGGGTGTTCGCTCCGGTTGCCGACGTCAACAACAACCCCGACAACCCGATTATCAATATCCGCAGCTTCGGCGAGGACCCTGAGGTGGTGGCGAAGTTTGTGGCGGCGTTCACGGAAGGCGCGCACTCCGATCCGGCGAATTACGTGCTCACCACCGCGAAGCATTTCCCGGGGCACGGCGACGTTACCGCGGACAGCCACCTGGAGCTGCCCAAGCTGGAAGCAGCGGCCGACCGCATCCGCGGGCTGGAGCTGAAGCCGTTTGAGAGTGCGATCGCGGCGGGCGTCGATACCGTGATGACCGCCCACATGGCGGTGCCGGCGCTGGAGCCGGAGGAGATTCCGGCGACGGTTTCGTCCCGCATTCTGGGCGGGGTGCTGCGCGACGAACTCAAATTCAGGGGACTGATCGTCACCGATGCGATGGACATGGCGGGGCTGACGAAGATGTTCACGCGAGGCGAAGCGGCGGTGCGGGCGATCGAAGCCGGCGCCGACATGCTCCTGATGCCCCCCGATCCGGAGGCCGCGATCGAAGCTCTGGTGGCGGCGGTTCGCAGCGGACGCATCAGCGCCAAGCGCATCGACGTGAGCGTCCGTCGCGTGCTCGCCGCCAAGCAGAAGGTCGGTCTGGCCCGCAAGAAACTGGTGGATCCGGAAGCGATCGCGGATGCGCTCGACCATGTCGAAGCTTCCTTGTCCGCGCTGGCAGTGGCGGAGAAGGCCGTCACGCTGCTCAAGGATGAGCGCCAGTCGCTGCCGTTGCAAACGGGTGGGAAAAACTGTCTGATTGTGATGAACGGCTCGCGGCTGTCCACGGCCGGCGACCGCCTGATCCGCGAGTTCCGCCGCCGCGCGCCGGAAACACGCGTCCGCTGGCTGGATCCGTCCGCGGTTCCCGCGGAGCTGGATCGGATCGTGGCGGAATCGGCCGACTGCGGGCAGGTCATCGCCGCCGGCTTCATCGCGGTTGCGGCGAATCGCGGCAATGTCGCGCTACCTGGCGATTTCCCGCGCTTTCTGGCGGAACTGGTGAAGGGGCCGGCTCCGGTGGTGCTGTTGTCGCTGGGCAACCCCTACCTGCTGCGTTCGTTTCCGGATGTCGCGGCATACCTGACGACCTATTCAACCGTGGAAGCTTCCGAAACCGCCGCGGTGCGAGCTCTGTTCGGTGAGATTCCCATCCGTGGCAAGCTCCCGGTGAGCATCCCGCCGATGGCGAAGGTAGGCGACGGGATGGAACGCCCGGCTGTTGCCTCGGGCCGAGGCAATTAACCGGCATGCCGTCACGACGCGAGGCCCTCGCCAGTCTTTTGCTCTCCGCTGTCCCGGCGCGGCCGCAATCCGGCAGGATTTCCGCCGGGTTGCTGGAACGCTGGCTGCGCGAGCACGGAGTTCCGGGCGCTTCCGTTGCGTGGGTGTCGCGCACCGGTGGCCCGGCGCAGATCGCCGCCGGAGTCGCCGATCCGGAGTCCGGAAGGAAGGTGGAGGCGGGCACGATATTCCAGGCTGCTTCGCTGAGCAAGCCGGTTTTCGCTTACACGTTCCTAAGGGAAGCAGCAGCCCGAAAGCTGGATCTCGACCGGCCGCTGACAGCGATGCTGGACCGGCCCTTTCGTTCGCGCCTTCGCGTTCTCATGGCGTCCGAGGTTCCGGACGATCCGCGGCTGGCGCTCATCACGCCGCGCATGGTGCTCAGCCACTGCACTGGAGTTCCCAACTGGGCTCGCAATCAGCCGCTGGCTCTGCAGTTCCGGCCTGGCGAGAAATTCGGGTACTCCGGCGAGGCCTACGTCTACCTGCAGAACGTGCTGGAGCATGTGGCGGGACACCCGCTGCAGGATCTCGCCCGGCGGCATGTCTTCGATCCGTTGGGGATGCGAGACAGCAGCTTCGTTTGGCGTACCGACTTCGATTCCCGGGCCGCCATCGGCACGGAGGAGGGCACTCCGCGGCCCAAGTGGCGTCCCTCGGAGGGGCTGGCCGCTGGTACTCTCCACACCACGGCAGCCGATTACGCCCGCTTTCTGAAGCAGTTTTTTCGCCCAGACGAGATCACGGCCCCAATGCTGAAGCCCGCCACCCAGGTGCAGGACGGCCTCGACTGGGGTCTCGGCTGGGGTCTGGAATCGAGCCCGGCGGGAAGCGCGTTCTGGCAATGGGGCGACGACGGCGAGTTCAAGGCGTTTGCCATCGGCAGCGCCGGCCGCGATCTGGCGCTTGTCGTCCTCACCAACGGGTCACGCGGGCTGCGGGTGTGCCGGGAGGCCATCCAGCAGATGATGCCCGGGCCTCATCCGGCACTTACGTTCCGCATGGTTCGCTACTAGCCGACCACGGCGATGCATTCGATCTCGACCCGCACATCGCGCGGCAGGCGGGCGGCTTCCACCGTGGCTCGCGCCGGCGGATTCTCGGCGAAATAGCGGCCGTAGATCTCGTTCATCTTGGCGAACTCGCCCATGTCCTTCAGGAACACGGTAGTCTTCAAAACGCCGGAAAGCGAAGAACCGCAAGCTTCCAGCAACCCTTTCAGGTTCTCGAGCACCCGCTCCGTCTGCGCCTCGATGCCGCCTTCCACCATCTGATTCGTGGCCGG
>CAYOQB010000115.1:0-16178 GCA_964406035.1 uncultured Solibacteraceae bacterium
CCCAACGGTCACTTCCCAGTCGCCGGCCACGAGAGCCGGGGCCGAGACCCCGCCATCCGCGCCGCTGGTGAGCTTGCGCTCGATTCCAGTGGCCTTGTTTCTAATGGTCACCTCGGCATTCGGGATCACCGCGCCGGTCTCATCATAGACCGTGCCGGTAATCGTGCCGACCGGAGCCTGGCCGAACGCGTTGAAGAACAACGCGCTGAGCAGACCAAACACTAATAGTAGGTTGATGCGTTTCTGCAACAGAACCTCCCCTTCCCAAAGAAAAGAAACCTGTGGGTGCGAGATCCCACAAACATGATGGATTTTCTATCAATTAGGGGCGAGAGTCAAGGGGGGTGCCGCGAAGCGGGAACACACCTGCCGCATACCGCGCGCTACGGCAGGTGTGTTGGAGGCAAAACGGATTGTTTCAGTCGCGTATCAGAACTGGAAGCGAGCTCCCACCTGAAGTGCGCGAGGACCACCGGAGCCGAACGTCTGCGCCACGCGCTGCGTCGGCTGGCCGAACGAGGACGGGTTGTTCAACTGGAAGTTGAACCCGCTTAGGTTGGCAATGTTAAAGACGTTGAACATCTCCGCGAAGACGGACAGCTTGTAGCGCTCGCGGTAGGTGAACAGCTTGGTAAGGCGAACGTCTTGAGAGTTGAAGCTGTCGCCGAACTCGTAGTTCGCCGGGAGAGTCAGGAACGGGATGTTTTGACGGCGGGCGTCCTGGACCGGGGGACGGGTCGCCGACGGCGGTCCGTTGGGGTAGAACCGCTGGTTCCAGGCGGCGACCGCCCCGGCGAGTTCTTCCTTGCCACAGCCCCGGTTGAAGCAATTGAAATCCACGCCGGGGATGGGAGTGAAGCCCACCCCGTCGCCATTCAGGTCCACGCCGTTGATCACCGGCATGACGGTGCCGCGGCTGGATGTGGCGGAGATCACGCCGATTTGGAAGCCCCAAGGGAGGTCGATAATGCCCGACACATTCAACACGTGCTTGGGTCCAACGGTGCTGTAGCTTTCAAACCAGTTGTCGAGGTTGACGATGCCGTCCACGGTCTGCCGGTTCTGCAGGGCATAGGAGACCGTGAACGAGTAGCGCTTGGAGAACCGCTTATCAAACTTGAGAAGCATCGCGTTGAACGAAGTCCGGCCGCCCGGGGTCCAGAAGGTGATGGGGCCGGTGGAGCACTGCGCGTTCGGATCGGACCGCTGCGTCCCGGTGCATACCGGAATCACAGGCGTCTGCACGCCGTTCACAAAGCGATTGAAGCGGTTGTAGTCGAGACTGCCCAGCAGATCATTCACGAAGATGCGCCGGACATAATCGACGGTGAGAACGGCGTCGCGGAACAGCTCGCGCTGCACGCCGACGTTCATCTGGTAGCTGCGCATCACCGGGAAGTCCAGTGGATACAGATCGTCGCCGCTCTTATTGAGCTGGATGTTGCGCACGGCGAGCGAAGTGCTGGGCGTCAGCCCGGCCTGGATCGCGGGCAGTTGCTGGCGCACGATTTCGTTGAACTGGGCGACCGTCAGGGTGGTCAGAGCGCCGACAGGCAGGGTGGCTCCGACCGGAATGGGCTGCTGCGTTCCCACGTTGAGAATGCCGGGGAAGATGTTGGTGAAGCCGGAGTGGGGGAAGTTGACGCGACCGTTGCCCACCGGTCCGATGGAGGCGCGCTCCCGGAGGCGGCGCCACAACTGCTCGGTGTCCCAGTAGATGCCCGCGCCGGCGCGGATCACCGTCTTGTTGTCCTTGCCGGGGCTCCAGGCCATGCCGACCGCCGGCGACCAGTTGTTGTAGTTGTTCCGGGTGGGACTCAGGTCGGTACCGTAAACCGGCGCCAGGAACCGCGGCTTATCCAGATCGCGATTCACCAGCGTCGATTCGAAGTTCCATGCCAAACCGTAGTTCAGCGTGAAGTTCGGCCGGATCTTCCAGGTATCCTGCGCGAAGAACCGCATGCGGTTGTTGCGCTTCGCCTTCTCGACGTTGAACGGCGGCGGCTGCGACGGATCGCCGATGCCCACGAACCCGCCGGCGAACGGCAGATTCAACAGGTCCTGGTTGGTCGTAATGGTATTCGGCAACCGTGGGAACAACACCGGGATGAAAGACGCGGGAACAGAGGTGCGCACGAACTCGGGCGAAAACGCTCCGGTGCAGCCCGGATCGCAGAAGCCCCAGAATCCGGTGCCGGGCGCAGTCTCAATCTCGGTTCCGAAGCGTACCCGGTGGGATCCGATCTGCCAGGTGGCGTTGTCAATGAAGGTGAACCGGCGGAGATCGCGGCCCTGCGTCGCGTTGGACGTATTGCCGACCGCGAAGTTCGAGGAGCCGACCAGCGTGATCTGCGTCAGACCGAGTCCGAGACATCCCGGACAATCGCTTTCGGTCGGGAACAGATTGCGGTTCTGCCAGTAGGTGTACTGAAAGCGGAAGTCGTTCACCAGGGTGGGCCGCAGGGTGGAGGTGATGCCCAGGACACTCTGATCGCTCCAGTTGGTGTTGCGCAGCCAATTGGAGGGCAGCGGCGCGCCGGCGTTGGGACCGAATCCCTTGTTGCCATCGTGCGAGTACCGGGCAAAGAGGCTGTGGTTGGTGTTGATGCGCCAGTCGAAGCGGGCGCTCAGAGTCTTGCCGGTATACGGGCTGCCGAACGCGCCTTGCAGGCCGCGAACGGAAGGCAGGTCGGGCTGCACGGTGACCGCTTGCGTCTGGTTGACGTACTCGTAATTGAAGAAGAAGGACAGCTTGTCCTTCACCACCGGCCCGCCCACCCAGAAGCCGGGATTGCGGCGGGCGAAGAACGGATCCGGGTTCAGCGGGTTGCGAGCCAGGCCCGGAAACGCCGCCATGTTGTGATCGCGGAAGAAATAGTAGCCCGATCCGTGGAAATCGTTGCCGCCGGTCCGCGTGACGATGTTCACCGCGCCGACGCTGGTGATGCCGGTGGACAGGTCGAAGTTGGTTGACGAGAGCTGGAATTCCTGCACCACTTCCTGCGAGAAGTTGATGGCCGTGCCGCCTTCGATGTTGTTGCGGACGTTGCCGCCATCCACGGTGATCAGCGTGCGTGCGCTGTCGCCGCCCAGGATGTTCACCGAGAACAGTGAGTTGCGCTGCGACGTCGTGCCGGGGCTGACCGTGACGCCTGGCTCCAGAAACGCGAGCTGCAGGAAGCTGCGGCCGTTCAACGGCAAATCCTGAATCTTCTGGCGCGTGATGACGCCGTCCACCGCATGCGATTCATAGGAGATCTGCGCGCTGGCGGCTTCGACGCTGACGACTTCGGCCGCCTGTCCGACCTGCATGCGCATGTCCACCGTGGTGATCGATCCGGTGGCGACGGTGGCGTCGCGCTTCAGCGTGCGGAAGCCGGACATCCCGCCGGTGACTTCGTATTCGCCCGCCGGCAGAGCCGGTGCGCTGAACGTTCCGTCCGCGCCGGTGGTGAGCTGGCGCTCCACGCCGGTCGCCTTGTTGCGGATGGAGACTGTCGCGTTGGGAATCACCGCGCCCGACTCATCGTAAACGGTCCCCGAAATGGTTCCGACGGGAGCTTGTGCCTCCGCGCCGGGAATCAGGCACAATCCGAGCAGCAAGCTCAACAGGGTGAACGACGACACGAATCGCATAGCAGAATCCCCTTTCCGAAGCCGGCCACACACGTGGATCAAAGTAATGGAATTCTGTTGCAAGGCTGAAGCAAAGTCAAGCCTCGCCGGTCAAGTTATCGCTGTTAATGATTTGAACCTGGTTAACGGAGTTGAACGCGTTTAGTAAAGGAGATGCGGTTTGCGACGGCTCTCGAAGTGGCGCAGAGCGTCCTCGAGGGCTTCCAGCGCGGCTCGCGGATCGACGCCGGACTTCAAGCTGTTCAAGAATTCCCTGTTCCCGATGAGCTTTGAATTCAAATCCCAGGGAAGTCTTCCTGGATATAGTTTCTCAATAGCGGAACCTAATTCGGCGCCCAACCGGATCGCGGAGAAATTTTCGCGGTCCGTGATCACGAAGCGCACGCCTTCCAGCGGTTTCCCTTGCAGCGGCGGAGCTGTTGGCGTGAAGCGGGTGGGATAAACGCGTACCCCCGGAATCAAGCGGCGATTCAAATACGAAGCCAGTTCCGGTCCGCGAATGAACTCCGCCCCGATCTGCTCGAAGGGCGAATCGGTCCCCCGGCCGACCGAGTAATTACGGCTGGCTTCGAGCAACGCGACTCCGGGGTACAGCAGCGCCGCATTCAGGCTCCGCATGTTGGGCGAGGGATCCACCCAGATAAGCCCGGTGGCGTCCAGCCAGTCGCCGCGCTGCCAGTCCCGCATCGCGATCACGCGCAGGTCCAGGCCGAGTTTCCGCTCCGCATTGACCATCGCCGCGAGCTCGCCGAATGTCAGGCCGTGGCGGACCGGCATGTCGAAGCAGCCGATGAAGCTCTCCAGATCCTTGTCCAGCATCGGACCCTCGATCCGCGAGCCGGTAATCGGATTGGGGCGGTCCAGCACATAAAACGGCAGCTTCGCCTTCGCCGCCTCCTCCATGGCGTTGATCATGGTGCAGGAATACGTATAGAAGCGCGCGCCGATGTCCTGGATATCGAACACCAGCACGTCGACTTCGCGCAGCATCTCGGGCGTGGGCCGGCGGCGATCGCCCTGATAGAGGCTGAAAACCTTGAGTCCCGTCGCGGAATCCTGCGCGTCGCCGACCTTCTCATGATCCTCGGTGCCGGCGAAGCCGTGTTCCGGGGAAAATAGCGCCGCCAGGCGGACCCCCGCCTCGCGCATCAGGTCAATGTTGCGGCGGCCGTCGCGCGACAACCCCGTGTGGTTAGTGATCAGACCGACGCGCCGGCCTTGCAGCGGCGCGAACTTCTGCTCCGCTAGCACATCCAGCCCGAGCATCGTCCGCGCGTTGCGGTTCACCGGACGGCGCACATTCACCATCGTCTCGTTGTACCCGGTGATCCGCGCCGGCGAGCTCGAATAGCCCGCCTGCGCGGCAACGATGGTCGCGATCCGCCCGCGCAGCGAGCTCAGATTCTTGCCGCGCTTGGGATGGATGTAGTTGGTCAGCACGATCACGAAGCTTTTCGAATGGGGATCCATCCACAGCGAAGTTCCGGTGAAGCCGGTGTGCCCGAACGATCCGATGGGGAACAGTTCGCCGCGATTGGCGGAAAAGGGCGAGTCGATGTCCCAGCCGAGCCCGCGCAGAATGGGCTGATCGCCGGGCGTCTGCGGCGTGCTGAACTTCTGGATCACAGCCGGCGAAAACAATTTACCCCCGCCGCTCAGGATCAGGGTCGCGAACTTCGCCAGGTCGTCCGCGGTGGTGAACATGCCCGCATGACCGGATACGCCGCCCATGAACCGCGTGGTTTCGTCGTGCACGATGCCGCGCAGAGGCTCGCCGTTCTCTACTTCCGTCGGCGCGATCCGCGCCCGCAACGCCGCCGGGGGCCGGAAGCCGGTCTCCTTCATTCCCGCGGGGTCGAACAGGATCTCGCGCACATACTCGTCCAGCATCTTGCCGCTCAGCTTGCGCACGATCTCGCCCAGCAGGATGAAGTTGATGTCGCTGTAGATGAAGCGCTCGCCCGGCGCCGCCACCGGCTTGTCCACCAGCGCCTTGCTGATCGCCAGGTCATAACCGCTCCAGGCCGGACGCAGATCCAGATCGGGCCGCAAGCCGGAGAAGTGCGTCAGCAGGTGCCGGATGGTGATGTCGCTTTTGCCGTACTGAAACCCGGGAAGATATTCGGTGACGCGGTCGTTCAGCCGGATGCGCCCCTGCTCGAACAGCTTCATCACCGCGCTGGTTGCCGCCACCACCTTGGTCAGCGAGGCGGCGTCGAAGATCGTATCCGCCGTCATCGGCTCGCGCGCCGGAAGCAAGGCTCGCGAACCGTACGCCTTGCGATGCAGAATGCGGCCGTCCTGCCCGGCGATCACCACGCCGCCGGGAATCAGGCCACTGCCCACCGCCTGCTCCATTGCCCGATCGATGTCGGCTGAGCCGGGAAACGTCTGCCCGCACAGCGCCAGGGCAGAAGCCAGCACCAGTAGGATTCTCATTGCAGCTTTTTCGCCACCCCGTCCAGCAGTCTGGCCAGCGCGAAATCCTTGGCCGAGATCCCGCCCGCGTCATGCGTGGTCAGATCCACCACCACCCGGTTGTAGACGTTGAACCATTCCGGGTGGTGATTCATGCGCTCGATGCTGGTGGCCGCCGTGGCCATGAAGCCGAAGGCATGCGGGAAGTCGTCAAACTGAAACTCGCGATGCAGTTTTCCGTCCTTCACCTCCCAGCCTTGCAGGTCGGCGAGCGCCGCCTCGATCTCCGCGTGGCTCATTTTGCCCATAGCTCAGGAACCTCCATAAATGGGGATCACCGCTCCGCTCACATCCGCGGCGGCATCGGATGCGAGCCACAACAACAACCCGGCAATGGATTCCGCCTTCACCCATTTTGCCGGGTCCGCCTGCGGCATGGCCTTGCGGTTCGCCGCGGTGTCGATGGTGGATGGCAGAACGATGTTGGCTGTCACTCCAGTGCCCTTGGTCTCCGCCGCGATACCGCGAACCAGCGCCACCAATGCCGCCTTCGAAGTCGCATAGGCGGTGAAAGCCGGCAGCGGCTCCACCGCGGCCTTGGAGCCGATGGCGATCAGCCGGCCCTTGCCCCGGGAACGCATTGCCGGCAGGGCCGCGCGGAAGGTGTACAGGGCGGAAAACAGGTTGATATCGAACTGCTGTTTCCACACGCCGGGATCGTCCTCGCCCACCGCCTGCCCCCCGCCGAAACCGCCCAGCAGATGAACCACGGCGTCGAGCGGAGCATCTTCGGAAGCGGCGCGGACGGCCTCCATCGCGCCTTCGGCGGTCGACAGGTCCAGTTCGAGCGCGCGGATCGCCGGTTTCGGATCGCGCCAGCCGCGCCCTACGCCCGTAACCGCTGCTCCGGACTGCAGAAAAGCCGCCGTAACCGCGGTGCCCAGCCCGCCTGTCGCTCCCGTGATCAGAACATTCATGATAGGTGGATTGTATCGCGGCGGGTCAAACATTTAATCCAACCGCACGCATTAACTCCAGCGCATTGGACCGTTGCACCACGCCCTCGCGCAGGCGGTAGTCGAAGCGCATCTCTCCGTTCTCCATGTGATCCTCGAAGTGCACATTGCGCTTGCGCGGGTCGTCAATCGCGGTCAGCGCGAGATCGTGCGTGGTCACCAGCCCGATCGCGCCCGCGTCCAGCAGGCCGCGGATCACGCCCTCGGCGCCGATCCGCCGGTCGTGCGAATTGGTTCCGCTCAGCAGCTCGTCCAGCAGAAACAGCGCCGGATGTCCGGCTCGCGCCAGATCCAGAATCTGCCGCAGCCGCGTGATCTCGGCGTAGAAGCGCGACTTGCCGTCCTGCAGCGAGTCCACGTTCCGCAGCGATGCTCCCGCGCGCAGCGGCGACACCCGCAGCCGCGCCGCCGGGACCACGCTGCCCGCCCAGGCGAGAACGGTGTTCAGGCCCGCCGCGCGCAGCAGCGTGCTCTTGCCCGACATGTTCGACCCGCTCACCAGCAGCAGCGGCATGTCCGGCCGAAGTTCGATCGAATTGGGGACCGCGTCCGCCAGCAGCGGATGGCGGATCTCCACGCCTTCGAATACCGGCGAGGCTTCGCCGGCCAGCTCCGGAAACACGGTGCCCGGCTGCTCGAACGCGTACGCGGCCAGAGAGCTGAGCGCCTCGAATTCGCCCACCGCCGCGAGCCAGCGCGCGATCGCGGGACCGTTCTGCCGCCTCCATTCTTCGATGGCGAAGCTCAACTGCTCGCGATACAGCAGCGCGGGCGCGGCCACCCGGACGAAGACATTGTCGGAGGATTCCATCCACTCCAGCAGCCGGAACAGCCGCTTCATCTCCACCGAGGGCGCGTGCCCGTGCGAATCCAGCCGCGCGCGCAAGGTCCGCAGCTTGGCGGATTCGAAGCTCTCCTTCTCCAGCCGCTCCAGCAGCAGAAACAGGATCCGCAGATCGTGCGAGGGCGTGTCCAGGCCGTGTTCCACGTGCGCGACGAAGTGCCGGTAGCGGTATCCCATCACCAGCGCGACCGCAATGGAACTGAGCAGGATGGCGCCCCAGCCGTTGAGCTGCATCATCCAGCCGGCGAACGCCCCGGCCGATACCGCGCCGATGGCGAACGCGATCACCGGCGCGTAAGGCGAGAAGGGAACCGGCGGCGCGGCGCCCCAGGCGGCCAGTTCGCTTTCGTGAACTCCCGCGCGGATATCCTCGCCCAGCAAGGCCAGGCTCTCCCGCAGGTCGAGCCGGGTTCGCAGTTCGGCAACAGCCGGCTGGCGCTGCAGGACTTCCTCGACCGGCGCGGGCTGCTTCAGCCATGCCGCGAGGGTCGACTCCCCGGCGCCGGTGCGCGCGCCCGACAACAGCTCGAACAGCGATCCCCGCCCGAAGACATCCAGATCGTCGGCATACAGATGATCGGGATCGCGAAAGCGGGCGCCTTCGCTGCCGGCCCCCATCCAGCGGCCTTCCAGGCGGGCGATGCCGCGCTCGTGGAAGCGGATGGCCCGCCCGGCGAGTTCCTTGCGCCGCGCCACGCGCTCATGGATCACCACCAGGGCCACGAACAGCGCCCCCGGAAGCAGCAGCCACCACCCGGAAATCGCGCCGCGCGCGAATGCGAGATACGCCATCACGCCCGCGGCCAGAAACACGGCCAGCCGGATATTGCCGATCTGCACGAACCTTCGGTTCTGCTCGTTTTCCACCTCGCGCCAGTTACCCAGGCGGCTGACGTATTCGGACCTGGGCGAAGAGGACAACTTACTTTCCTCCGGCCAGTCCTGTTCTGGCCAGGAAGTGCGTGTCCAATCGTCCGGCCGCGAACTCCGGATGATTCAGGATCTTCTGGTGCAGGGGGATGGTGGTGTGGATGCCCTCGACGATAAACATATCGAGTGCGCGCTTGCTGCGGGCGATCGCCTCTTCACGCGTCGCGCCGTACACAATGAGTTTCGCCACCATGGAATCGTAGTACGGAGGGATCACGCCTTCCTGATAGGCGGCGGTGTCCACGCGGACACCGATGCCCCCGGGAAGGTTCAAGCCGGTGATCTTTCCCGGCGAAGGCACGAACGTAACCGGATGCTCGGCGTTAATGCGGCACTCGATGGCATGACCGCGCAGCGGGATCTCCTTGGGCAGAATTTCGCTCAGCTTCGCGCCAGCGGCGATCAGAATCTGGCTCTTCACCAGGTCCACGCCGGTCACCATCTCCGTCACCGGATGCTCCACCTGAATGCGGGCGTTGACCTCGATGAAGTAGAGGTTCTTCTCCGAGTCCATCAGGAACTCGACCGTCCCCGCATTGGAATAGCCGATCTTCTGCATCGCTTTCTTCAGCGACGCGCAGATCTTCTTGCGCTGCTCCGGGGACACCGCGGGGGAGGGCGATTCCTCCAGCAGCTTCTGGTGCCGCCGCTGGATGGAACATTCGCGCTCATACAGCACTTCGACGTTGCCGTGAGTATCGCCGAGAACCTGGAATTCGATATGCCGCGGCGCCTCCACCAGCTTCTCCATGTACATGTCGCCGTTGCCGAACGCCGCCTGCGCTTCTCCCTGGGCCTGGCCCAAAAGGGATGCGAGTTCGGAAGCCTCGCGCACGATGCGCATGCCGCGCCCGCCGCCTCCCGCCGAGGCCTTCAGGATCACCGGGTAACCGATCGCCCCCGCGAGCTCCTCGGCCTGCTCCGCCGATTCGAGAATGCCCTTCGAGCCGGGCAGAATCGGCACCCCCGCCGCTTCCATTGCCGCCCGGGCCAACTGCTTCAGGCCCATGTTCCGGATCACGTCCGGCTTGGGCCCGATGAACGTCAGGTTGGAGGCTTCGCACACTTCCGCAAAGGCCGCGTTTTCGCTCAGGAACCCATAGCCGGGATGAATGGCATCGGCATTGGTGATTTCCGCGGCGCTGATCACGCTGGGGATATCCAGGTAGCTTCGCGCGGATTTCGCCGGACCGATACAAATGGCTTCGTCGGCGAATCGCGCATGCAGGCTGTAGCGATCTGCTTCGGAATACACGGCCACGGTCTTGATGCCCAAATCCCGGCAGGCGCAGATCACCCGCAGGGCGATTTCGCCGCGATTGGCGATCAGAATCTTGTTAAACATGTTTGATTTCTAGCGGGGCCGGATCGAAAAGAGCGCTTCGCCGTACTCCACCGGGCGGCCGTTTTCCACCAGGCGCGCCACCAAAGTGCCCGCGACCTCGGCTTCAATCTCGTTCATCAGCTTCATGGACTCGATGATGCACAGCACCTGGCCGGGTTCCACCGCGTCGCCCGCTTTCACGAACGGCGGCGATCCGGGTGACGGCGATTCGTAGAAGGTCCCCACGATGGGCGACTTCACCAGCAGCGTTTTGTCGTCCGGCGCCAGGGCCGGGGCCGTACGGGCCGGAGCTTCCGCCGGCGCCGCGGGCGCGGGCGCCGCCGGCGGCGGCATCACTATCTGCGGCTGCGCCAGCACCGGTATCGCCGGCGCGGGCGGCGGCATCATTTCCTGGACCGTCGGCGATCTCCGCACTCGCAAGCTCTTGTCGCCGCGCGTTACTTCCAGTTCGGCCACGCCGCTTTCGTTGAAGACCCGCAGCAGCTCTTTGATTTCTTCGATGGTCATTTACAAACTCACCAGTTCTTTCGGAGTCGGCGTCAGAATTTCACAGCCGCTTTCGGTGACCAGCACAGTGTCCTCAATGCGGATCCCGCCCCGCCCTTCCACATAAACGCCGGGCTCGATCGTGATCACCATTCCCGCTTCCAGCCGGGTTGTTTCCTTCTTGCCCAGCCGCGGCGGCTCATGGATTTCCAAACCCAGGCCATGGCCGGTGGAGTGAATGAACTCCCTGTCCAATTGATGACTCTTCAGGACCTTGCGCGCCGCCGAGTCCACATCGGACGCCGGGCGGCCGGCGCGGACCCGGTCGATCGCGGCGAGCTGGGCTTCCAGCACCGCCCGGTACATCTCCCGAATTCTCTGTTTGGGGCGGCCGAAATGAGACACACGCGTCATATCGCTCGCGTAGCCGTCCTGGCTCGCGCCCATATCGATCAATAATAGCTGATCGTTTTCCAGCCTGGCCGCTGTCGGGCGGGCGTGCGGCAAGGCAGTCCGTTCTCCCGACGCGACAATCGTCTCGAATGCCGCGGCTTCGGCGCCCAACCGGCGCATCTGAAAATCGAGCTCCGCCGCCAGCTCCGATTCGCGCATTCCGGGCCGCGCTTTCTTCAACGCTCGCTCGTACGCGGCGGAGTTTGTTCGCACGGACTTGCGAATCCGCGCGATCTCGTCTTCCGACTTCACCATCCGCTGCCGCTCGATCAGACCCGCCACCGGCTTCAGCAGCGCGCCCAGTTCCAGGCGGTCCTTCAGGAACTGATACTCGTCGAAGCTGGCGCGAGACCGCTCGAAACCGATCTTCCGGAACTTCAGCCGCCGGATGCGGTCGGCCACCGCCTGCAGCAGCGGGCCCTTGACGGTTTCCGCGCGGCAATCGACTTCCCGCGAGGCCTGAATCGTGTAGCGAGGGTCGGTGAAGAAGTGCGCTCCGCCGGGCCACAGCAACAGCGCGCCGTTCGATCCCGTGAAACCAGAGAGATAGCGGACGTTGGCGCTGGAGGTGACGAGCAGCGCGTCTGCCTTCTCGTCCTTCAGCCGCCCCGCGGCCACACTACGCCTTTGCTGGGTTTCGAGCAACAATTCAGTTTAACAAGAGCAACTTGCCGGTCGTCTTGCGGGATTCCAGGTCGCGGTGCGCCTGCGCGGCGTCGGCCATTGCGTAGCGCCCGCCCACTTCCATCCGCAACGCGCCCGATTGCGCCCAGCGCAGCACATCGCCGGCTCGCCAGGTCAATTCCGCTCGCGTGCCGGCGTGCGTCGCCAGCGTGGGGCGGGTCAGAAACAGCGATCCCCGCGTGGACAACGCCAGCGGTTCCACCGCCGGCACCGGACCGCTGGCGTTTCCGAACGTCACCATCAGGCCGCGCGGCCGGATGCAATCCAGCGACTTCATGAAAACCGACGCTCCCACGCCGTCGTAAACCACATCGACGCCGCGCCCGCCGGTCAGCTTTTTGGTTTCCGCCGCGAAGTCCTGCTCCGAATAAAGGATCACCTCGTCGGCGCCCGCCTCGCGCGCTTTCGCCGCCTTGGCTTCCGTGGACACGGTCCCAATCACGCGCGCTCCGCGCAGCTTCGCCATCTGCACGATCAGTTGTCCGGTGCCGCCAGCCGCCGCGTGGACCAGGCAGGTGTCGCCCGGTTTCAACTCGAAAGTCGAATGGGTCAGGTAGTGGGCGGTCATGCCCTGCAGCGGCGCGGCCGCCGCGACTTCGAAGTCGACCGAATCCGGAATCCGCACCAGTTGCCAGGCCGGTACCACCGCGTAATCCGCATAGGACCCCCGCGACATCGCCCAGCACACGCGATCGCCAGGCGCGGCGAACTTCGCCTCCGCTCCCACCGCTTCCACCACTCCCGCGCCTTCCATTCCCAGCACCACCGGAGCCGGCGCCTTGTATAGCCCGGTCCGGAAGTAAACGTCGATGAAGTTGACGCCGGAAACCGCCACCTTCACCAGCGCCTCGCCGGGACCGGGGACAGGCTTATCCACCTCCGCGTAGCGCAGATTTTCCGGCCCGCCGGCCTGCTCCACAAAGACCGCTTTCATGCTCTCAGGCTCCTTCTGGCGTGTGCCGCCGCCGCGAACAGAATCAGATACAGCAGTGTAAACGGAAAGAACACCAGCCGGGCGGCGCTCTTCAACGCCTCCGGTCCGGTCAAGCCGGCGCGATACAGAGCGAAATGCGCGATCAGCCCGAGGTTGGAACGGTCCGCCCAAAAGTAGTCGCCGTTTTCATTCACGATCAGCAGCTTCGCCGGCAGCTTCCAGGCCAGCCACCACTTCCACTTGGTCATCACCGGCTCCGCCGAGCAGAGCACCCCAACCACGGCGTATTGTCGCGACCGCAGTTCCGCCAGCAGCCGCGCCCGGGCCTCCGGCGTAGCGTAGT
This sequence comes from uncultured Solibacteraceae bacterium, assembly GCA_964406035.1. Classification (GTDB taxonomy): domain Bacteria; phylum Acidobacteriota; class Terriglobia; order Bryobacterales; family Bryobacteraceae; genus JAIEPW01. Next base: position 13,090 of record CAYOQB010000115.1, read on the forward strand.
CGCTTACCCGGTAGACCCGGCCGTTGCCGTTGTCGAACCCTTCCGGCACGCCGGCGAAGCAGGTGACCAGGTCGATTTCCAGGTCCGCCTTCCAGTTCTCGCGGAAGTGCGGGATCAGTTTGTTGTACAGGTGCCGTCCGCCGCTCTCCACCAGCAGCACGCGGCCGAGCGGCGGCACCCACCGCCGTAGGAAGTAGCGCAAGTCTCCATCTTAAACCGGGAGATGCCCGCGATTGGCTTAGCTAACCGAGAACGCTTGGCCGATTTCTTTCAGCGCGACGCGATCCGGGTGCGGGCCCGCGGCGTCCAGAAATCGCGAGATCGGTTCCAGGTAATGCTCGCGGCTGAGCTCGAAGGTCTGATGATGCACCGGCAGCAGGAACTCGGCGCCCGCCTCATTACCCATTCTCCAGGCCTGCTCCGGCGTGCAGTGATAGCGGATCCAGGGGTCGTAGGCGCCGATGGGCATGACGGCGAGATCGATTGGCCGCTGCGAATGAAGCTGCCGGAAGGCGCTGGTGTCGGCGGTGTCGCCGGCGAACAGAACGCGGCGTCCGCCGGCTTGAATCAGGTAGCCGTTGTAGCCGCGATAGGTGTCCGTGCGCATCCTCGCGCCCCAATGATTCACTTCCAGGCCTTGAATCAGCACCGCGCCTTCCTGGGACTTCTCTCCCCAGCCGAGTTCGGTCACGTGCTGATACCGGGCCGGACGCAACAGGTCGGAGGTCTCGCGCGCGGTAACCACTCGCGTGCCCTTGCTCTCCAGCCGTCGCAGGCTGGGGATGTCGAAGTGATCCATGTGCGCGTGCGAGAGCAGAATCAGATCGATCGGCGGCAGCTCGGGAATCCGCAGCGCGGGCGCGGTGCGCCGCTTCAGGCCCAGCGTCACCAGCCCCAGTGAAATGCCGCAGCGGTCGGAGAACACCGGATCGGTCAGGATGTGCACGCCGTCGATTTTGATGAGAACCGAGGAGTGCCCCAGCCAGGCGGCGTGGACTCCGGTGTCAGGCCAGGCGCGCCATTCCGGAACGTGACTGGAAGGAGTGATGTTGCGCCGCATCTCTTTCGAATATTGCTGCCAGAATCCGGGCGCCGCCCGGTACGCCAAAGCCGCCGCGGTTCCCGTGGCCGCCACTCCAGCGGAAGAGATCATCACGCGGCGTCGCCAGCGGCGCTGCGCCTTCGTCGTCTTAGCCCCAGCTAAACCGTTCTTCCTTCCAGGGATCCCCATGATTGTGATAGCCGTTGCGCTCCCAGAAACCAGGCTTGTCTTTCTCTAGAAATTCGATTCCCGCCAGCCACTTCGCGCTCTTCCAAGCATACAACCGCGGCACGATCAGCCGCGCGGGCCCGCCGTGTTCCGCGCTCAGCGGCTCGCCGTCGTGCAGCGTCGCCACCAGCGCGTCCTCCGCCAGGAAATCCTCTATCGGCAGATTCGTGGTCCAGCCGTGGTCATATCCATAAGCGGCAACAAAACGAACTCCGGGCCGCAACCCGCCGGCGAGCTCCACCAGCGTCCTGGTCGATACGCCCTGCCACAGATTGCCCAGGCGGCTCCACCGTGTCACGCAATGGAAGTCGCTGAAAACTTTGGCTTGAGGCAGCTTATTGAATTCCTGCCAGGTGAAGTCGATGGGACGCTGCACGGCCCCGAACAAGCCCAGCTTCCAGGTTCCCAAATTGATCTTAGGAGTGCCGCTAGCGTCCAAAACGGGCCACTTTTGGGTCCGGGACTGCCCCGGAGGGACACGATTCGCGCGCAGAGTGTCCGGGCTGACGATGATCGCCGGGTCGAGCCCGGCTGGCTGGGGGATCGCCGCGCCCTGCGTCTTGGATTGGTCCATTGCGAATGTATTCAGCAGCTTGTTGAGGATGATGGTTCTCCCGATCTTGTGATGAAGGCCGGGATCGCGAAGTTTCATTCCCGCGGGATCGCGAACAGGGGGGTAGTTTCGGAACGGCGAAAAGCACCGGCTAAGTTACTCTATGTGAGCAATTTACGGCTCGACCTCCACCACTCCGGTGCCTGGCACCACCAGGCACCGATGTTCGCGGCCACGCACGGGAAGGCCGTGAATACGGCTCGCCGCGCTTCCGACGGAGCATCGCGATCTCTATCCGCCCCGCTTCGGCGCCTGGCACCACCAGGCACCGTTCCGGCGCGAGTCTAGCCGTAAACGTCTACGATAATTACACTTAGGGCCAACACGAGCCGTTGCGAAAAGCGTCCCAGCTCCAACTCTCCCCACTTCCCCACCCGCGCGACCGATGGCCGCCGAAACCCCACTGGCTTGACACGCGTCCGTGAAACAGGGACCATCCATTAAGGACGGGACTGTCCCCGGAGTTCCTTATCATGCTGCTTCGATCCCGAGTTCAAAACGTGTTGCTGGCATTTGGGGCTTTCGCGCTTACCGCCGCCGCCCAAAATGTGATCTCCGCCAAGGCGGGACTGATCCACTACACCGAAGGCGCCGTCACCGTGGACGGCAAGGCGGTGGAGGCGAAAATCACGCACTTCCCCGAGGTCAAGGAAGGCCAGACGCTGGCCACCACGGATGGACGGGCGGAGATCCTGCTGACCCCCGGATCAATTCTCCGCGTCGCGGAGGACACCTCCATTCGCATGCTGTCCACCAACCTGGCGGACGCCCGCGTCGAGATTCTGTCCGGCGATGTGCTGGTGGAAGCCAACGAGATTCTGGAAGGCAACGCGGTCACGCTGATCAGCGGCTCCAACACCTTTCAACTGCTGAAGGCCGGCCTGTATCGCGTCGACCTGGCCAACGGCCGCATCCGCGTGTATAACGGCGAGGCTCGCCTGGTTGCTTCCGGCCAGACCCTGACCTTGAAAAAGGGCCAGGAAGTGCCCACCAGCGGCGTTCTGATGGCTTCCAAGTTCGACACCAAGGTCGGCGACTCGCTGTACCGCTGGGGCGCCCGGCGCAGTGAGCAACTGGCGCTGACCAATGTCGCCGCCGCGCGCGAGATCCAGCGCAGCGGATTCAGCTCCGGATCGATGATCGGCACGGGATGGAATCGCTGGTTCTTCAATCCCTGGTTCGGCTCGTTCACCTTCATCCCGGTGG
>CAYOQB010000116.1:0-16072 GCA_964406035.1 uncultured Solibacteraceae bacterium
AGGTGCCGTTTGATGTGCCGGTGAACACGCAGCATCCGATCACGGTGAAGCGCGGCGCGGCGCTGTCGGTACCGGAGCAGCTTTCGGTGGCAGGTGCGCAGCCGGGGATCTTCACGGTCAACCAGCAAGGGACGGGGCAGGCGGTGATCGTGAAGAGCGATCAGCTCACGGTGGCGCAGGCGGGCACGCCGGCGGCGATCGGGGAGGCGATCGTGATTTACTGCACGGGCCTAGGCGCGGTGAATCCGGCGGTTCCCACGGGAGCGCCTGCGCCGTCCAATCCGCTGTCGCGGACGGTGAACACGCCGCGCGTGACGATCGGCGGGGTGGAGGCTCGGGTGTTGTTCAGCGGGCTGACGCCGGGGTCGGCGGGGTTGTATCAGATCAACGCGATCGTGCCCTCGGGCATCACGCCGGGCAACGAGGTTCCGGTGGTGATCGAGATCGGCGGGCAGGCGAGCCCGGTGGTGACGATGGCGGTGCGGTAGGTCGGATAAAGTAGAAGGCAGTGAACACCGCATCGCGCCTTCCCGACGTAATCGTCGTCGGCGGAGGAATCATCGGCGGGTCCATCGCTTGGCGTCTGGCGCAGCATGGCCTCCGCATCGTGATGTTTGAAGCCGGCGCGTTCGGCGGCGAAGCCTCCAGCGCCGGGGCCGGGATGCTGATTCCGGGCGGCGAGATCCAGGAGCGGTCGCTATGGTCGATGCGCGGAATCGAAAGCCGACGGCTGTATCCGGCGTTCGTGAGCGAACTGCAGGCCGAGGCGGGCCTGTGTATCGATTATCGCGAGTGCGGGGCGGTGGAGCTCGCCGCGGACGCGGCGGAGGCGGATGCGCTGCGCTCCCGCGCTGTCCTTCAACAAGACCTGGGGATCCGGTCGTCGCCGACGACGCTTGCCGAGGTGCGAGAACTGGCGCCGGCGTTGTCGCCGGACGTTTTCCAGGAAGCGCGCTGGTACCCGGATGATGCGCTGGTGAATCCCGTGGACGTAATGCAGGCGCTGCGAGCGGCGCTGCTGCGCCGCAACGCCGTCATTCATGAGCACACGCCAGTGACCTCCGTGGATGTGGACCTGTGCGCCGTCGAATGGAACGGCGGATGGATGGAGGCGGGCTGGATCGTGGTGGCGGCGGGGGCGTGGACGTCGCAACTGGTGCGGCGGGTTCCGGAGGCGATCCCGGTGAAGGGACACCTGATCGGCTATGACCAGGAGCCCGGGTCGCTGCCGCCAATCGTGCGGCACGGGCACCGTTACCTGCTGCAGCGCTCGAACGGTTTCACCATCGCGGGGGCCAGCGTCGAGCATCGGGGTTTCGATCGCAGCCTGGATTCCACGATCGTGGAGAAGCTGCACAACACCGCGTCGCGCTACCTGCCGGGACTGCTCGCGAGTCCGCCGTCGAAGGCCTGGACCGGCCTGCGGCCGGGCGTGGACGCGGCCGAGCCGCAGGTGCGGCGGATCGAGGGCACCGATGTGTGGCTGGCGTACGGCCACTATCGCAACGGCATTCTGCTCGCGCCGGTCACCGCGAAGCTGATGGCGGGATCGCTGCTTTCGCAAGAGGTGGTGTAGGCCGGAATATTGCCGCCGGGTCGAGCGCCGACGCATCCACAATACAATGCCGCTGCTGAACATAGATGCCTCGCGCCGCCGTGTCGAGACCGCCGATCGCGTGGTTTCCATCGCCAACCGCAAAGCCGGGCGGCAGCAAGCGGAGCTGAACCTGATTCTGCATCGGGCGCACGCGAATCCGGTGGGCCGGGTGGCGGTGCAGGAGGCGTCGCGCAAGGGGCTGACGTTGGTTCCCGGCGAATCGCTGGTGCGGCCCGGGGAGTTTCATCACGTGGACGGCGGGACCGTTTGCTTCGATATGGCGTGGTTCGGGGAACGCGGCTTTCGCGGGGATCGGGTGCTGGCGGGACTGCTGGCTCGGGCTGTGGCGGGAGCGTTCGCCGGTGACCTGGTGGCGGCAATGTACGCCGCCGCGGCGGGGGAGCCGCCGGAGAGCCCGGCCGCGCATTATGTGCGGCGGCATCAGGCGGAGTTGCGGCGGCTGCATTCGCAGTATCCAGGGATGTTTGCAGAGCTGGTCCAGGTGAAGTGCGCGTTTAATCCGCCGCGGGATTTTGAGGAGTTCGCGTCACAGCTACGCTAGGAGGTTGCGCAAACCGCCGCTATGATAGAGAGTAACCGGGATAACTGCCGAGGAAGATCCGGGAGTTGATTGCTGATCTGAAGAAGCATGGCTTTGTCAATAGAGGTGGAAAGGGCAGCCATCGTAATTTCACCCATTCGAGGGTCGCCCGGCCGGTCACAATCTCAGGGAATGCTGGTGATGACGCCAAGAAGTACCAGGAAAGGGCTGTCAGCGCTGCAATTGCGGAGGCTAAGCGATGAAAGAAAGTGCGCGCTATGTGAAGATTGTCGAATGGTCCGAGGAGGACGGCTGTTTCGTGGGTAGCTGTCCGGGGCTGCTGCTCGGGGGCGCCCATGGCGATGATGAGGTCGCCGTTTTTGAAAGCTTGTGTCTGGCTGTCGACGACGTGATCGATCTTTATAAACGGGACGGCAAGCCTTTGCCTCCGCCGACCAGCGGGCGTGATTACGCGAACAAAATGTTGAGCTTGGCTTAGCTCGCAGGCGGACCTTCGGTGAAGGTCCACCTGGGCAGCATCGTGCCGGAGGGAACGCTAGACCTCCACCACGATCTTCCCGAAGTGCCCCCCAGCCGCCATCAGCTCGAACGCCTGGCGCGCCTGATCGAAGGGAAACACGCGATCCACCACCGGGCGCATCTGGTGCAAGGCGATCGCCTTGTTCATCTGCTCGAAGACATCACGGCTGCCCACTAACACACCCTGCAGCCGGACGTTTTGCATCAGGATCGGGATCACGCTGAAATCCGAGGGCGCGACGCCGGACAACACGCCGATCACGTGGATTACGCCGCCGATCCGAATACATTTCAGCGACTTGCCGAGCGTGCCCGCGCCGCCGACTTCGATGATGTGGTCCACGCCAGGTCCGCCGCTCAGCTCGCGCGCTGGTTTCTCCCAATCGGGCGTGGTCTTGTAGTTGATCAACGCGTCCGCGCCCAATTCCTTCGCCCGCGCGAGCTTCTCATCGGAAGACGAGGTAACGATAGCGCGCGCGCCGAACATCTTGGCGAACTGCAGCGCGAAAATCGACACGCCGCCGGTGCCCTGGATGAGAACGGTGTCGCCGGCTTTCAGCGCACCCTGGACCACGAGCGCATGCCACGCTGTTACCGCCGCACAAGGCAGGGATGCAGCTTCAATGAAAGACAGATGGGCGGGAATGTGGGTCAAGCCTTCTTCGCTCAGGGTCACCTGTTCGGAAAGCATGCCGTCGAGCGGACCGCCCAGAGTCCCGCCGAGCTTGGCGCGCGACGGTTCGCCGCCCAGCCAGGTCTGGGAAAAGTTGCCCATCACGCGGTCCCCGGCTTTCACGCGGGTGACGCCGGGTCCGACGGCGATCACTTCGCCGGCGCCGTCGGAGCAGGGAATGAGGGGCAGCTTTTGCTTGGGATTGTACTGGCCCTTCACCATCAGGTAGTCACGAAAATTCAGCGACACTGCTTTTACGCGGACTACCGCCTGCCCATGTCCCGGTTGCGGATCCGGCCGCTCGGCCAGCTTCAGTCCGTCGAGTCCAAACGCTTGGATTTCGTAGGCGCGCATAAGATGCCAGCATAGCGCGCCACAGCGCCCCGCTAGGCGATGATCTTCTTGCGCACAGCGTACAGCACGATGTCAGCCGTCGAATGAAGATTCAGCTTCTGCATGATGCGGGTGCGGTGCGTCTCGACCGTGTACGGGCTCAGGTTGAGCAGCGCGGCCACTTCCTTGTTCGACCGCCCTTCGGCCAGGAGCTGCAGCACTTCCTTCTCGCGATCGGTCAGCAGCTCGTGACTGTCTTCCAGGCCGCGCTGCCGCAGGTTGCGAGTGTAGTCCTCGGACAACACCTCGGAGATCTGCGGGCTGAAGTAGCTTTTGCCCTGGGCGGCGGCTTGCACGGCGGGCACCAGGTCGGTGTCGGCGGAATCCTTCAGCAGGTAACCCTTCACCCCGGCGTTCAGTGCCCGGATCAAGTAGCTTTCGTCGGCGTACATGCTGAACAGGACGACGGAGGTCTCTGGCCGCTTTTTCATGATCTGCTGCGCGGCGTCGATGCCGTTCAGGTGGGGCATGGCGATGTCCATCACCACGATATCCGGCTGCAGGCGATTGGTCTCGTCGACAGCCTCCTTGCCGTCGTTGGCTTCGCCGACGACCTCGAACTCGTTCTGCCGCTCGAGCAGCGACCGCAAGCCCCGCCGCACGATGCCGTGGTCATCCGCTATCAGGATCTTCACTGGATTCATACACTCACCTCGCTCCGCACCGGAATGTCTATGCTGATTTCCAACCCACGGCCCGGCTCCGATTTCAGGTCGAGATGGCCGCCTAGTTCACGAACTCGCTCCCCGATCCCGATGAGGCCGATGCCCGCTCGGGACTTCCCGGGGTCCAGCCCCACGCCGTCGTCGCGTACGCTCATGCGAACGCGATCCGGACCGCCGGCCAATTCCATCCACACGTGCCGCGCCTGGGCATGGCGCGCGCAGTTGGTCAGCGCCTCCTGGGCGATGCGGTACAAGCCGGTGCGATGCCGGTCCGAAAGGCTCTCGACCTCGCCGCTGACCTGGAGGTCGACGGGAATGTTGGTGCGCCGCGTGAACTCGCGAGCCTGGTACTGGAGCGCGGGCACCAGGCCCAGGTCGTCCAGCATGGAAGGCCGCAATCCCATGGCCATGTCGCGCACGCTGCGCAAGGTCTGTTCGTTCAGCCGGCGGGCCTCGCGCAGGTGGCTCTCGAACTCACCGTCGGCGCCGCGCGACTGTTCCAGGTTGGAGAGCTCGAAGCGCAGCGCGGTCAGAATCTGGCCGACTTCATCATGCAACTCGCGGGAGAGCGACTTCCGCTCCTCTTCCTGCGCGCGCACCAAGCGCTGCGACAGGCTGCGAAGTTCCTGGCCGGACTGTTCGATTTGTCTCAAGTACCGTTCCGTGCGACGCTCCAGCGCCAGCAGGCGCGCAATGCTTGCCCCCGCAATCAGCATTCCGAACAGCAGGGTGCCGATCAGGTATTGCCTGACCCGTCGGCGGAGCTGTCTCTGTTGGTTTCTCACTTCTTCCCGGTTGCGGCGGTAGTCGGCCGCCTCCAATTCCGCCAACTGCGACGCCATGCGGAGCAGATTCTGCCTTCGCGGCAGCAGTTCCCGGCGGATGAAGGCCGGCCCCCGCGCCCCACGCTCGGCCGGGTCCCAGTCAAGAATCGCCGCTGCTATTTCGAATGCCGCGTCCAAGGTCCTCCGCAACTCCCGGATCCGCTCCCGGTCCGAGCCGTCGGTCAATTCCTCCAGCCGGGTCAGGCGCCGCTGCTGCGATGCGCGCGCCGCCAGCCACTGCTCGCGAGCCAGATTTTCGATGTCCGGACTGGAGAGCAGAAAGTCCCGCGCAAACAGCGCGGAAGCATAGATGTCCACCTCTAGACGCGCCAGTTCGCGCTCCCGCTCCCGATGGAGTGTTTCGATGCTGTTGGAGATGTCGCTAACGACACGAACCTGCTGGTCCAGGGCGGCTCCACCCAAACCGATCAGCAGCAGAAGAGCCCCAAACGCCAGCGCCAGCGCCGGCCAGCTTTGCGCTGAGGCGCGGCCTTCGTGGGACCGCTCTATGCTGTTCTGGGACATGCCTGCCTCAGTTTACTCTCCCGTCCGCGAATGCCTGCAAAAAAAGCGCCGGAGGCCCGCTCCGCCCGAACAGAAACGGACCGGGAATCCGGCGCAACGCAAAGACTCTGGAGACAGCGTGAATGACTGGAAAGTATTCACGTCGTAGTAGTTAAAGTGTCGCAAGCCGGAAGGCTGGCGGGAAATACAGCAAACCCGGTACTTAGCCGGCGTGGGCCACGGATTTGTGAAAGAAGTCGCTGATTCGAGCCAGGCCCGCCCGCAGGTAGTCTGATGGCGCGCCATAGTTCAGGCGAATGTGCGATTCGACACCAAAAAAGGCGCCGGGTACGATCAGAACACTCTGCTGGCGGCGTAATTGCTCCCCCAGGTCCCGCGATCCCAATCCTGCGGCGTCGAAGCGGGCGAAGCCGATTGCGCCCGCGCTGCTGTCGGGCATGCGCAGCCAGGTCTGTGCGTCGGCCCACCCCCGCAGAATGGGCCAGTTGGCTCGGAGGATGCCGCGGGTCCGCTCCAGGATCTGCTCCCGTTTTTCCAGAACGCGGATGGCCAGCAGATCGCTCAAGGTGCTGATCATGATGGTGGTGTAGTCGTGATAGCCCTGGATCGCGGCGATGCGCTCCGGCGGTCCGGCGATCCAGCCGACGCGCAGGCCGGGCGCGCCGTAGGCCTTGGAAAGGCCGGCGGTGATTAATGTCCGTTCGTATCCCAGGTCGTGGAAGGAGGCAGTAGTCACTCCATTCCGCTCCGCCCCGCGATAGATTTCGTCGGACAGCAGCCAGGCGCCGGTGCGTTCCGCCGCTGCCGCGATCCGCTGCATCGCCTCCGCGGTGAGCACCGCTCCGGTCGGGTTGTTTGGATTGCAGACCGCGATCACGCGGGTGCGCGGTGACAGCGCCGCTTCGAGCGCCTCCAGGTCCGGCTGCCAGCCGAGTTCGGGGAGCAGCGGAAGGGGCTTCACCACCGCGCCGAAGGCTCGCGCGATGCCTTGGATTTGCAGGTAATTGGGAACCATGTAGACGATTTCGTCGCCGGGCTCGACCAGATTCAAGATGGCCAGGAAGTTGGCTTCGGCGGTGCCATGCGTCGCAAGGACATGCTCCGGTGTCGCGCCGGGGTACAACTCCGCGATCCGCTCCCGCAGTTTGAGACTGCCATTGGCCTGGCCGTAGGACAGCCGCATGCCCGCCAGCGAGGCAGGGTCCAGAAGCTCGTCGAGCAGCAGCGGATGCACGCCGCTTTCGGAAAGATTGAACTCCACCGAGTGTTCGTGAATGCATTGATCGCGTTCGAGTTCGAAAGGCTCAAGGCGCATGCCGACACTGTATCGCAAGGACGCCGGGGGCGGTTCGCCCCTCCGCGCGGCCTGATATACTTTTCTGAGTACCTCCCCCGGGCGGTACCACCAAATCTGACGAGGAAATCCATGACGAAACGCAGTTTCCTGCTGGCCGCACTGGCGGTTGCATTCCTGGCCGCCGCGCCGCAGGCCGGCGCCGCCAAGCCGAACTTTTCCGGCGACTGGAAGATGAACGCCGAGAAGAGCGACTGGGGTCCGATCCCGAGCGCGCCTGAAAGCCTGACCCGCAAGATCGAACACAGCGACGCGGAAATCAAGATGACCACCACCCAGAAGGGTCCCCAGGGCGAGCGCACCACCACGACCGTCTGGAAGACGGATGGCAGCGAGCAGACCGTCAAGATGGGCAATGCCGAGGTGAAGGGTACGGCCAAGTGGGACGGCGACGTCCTGGTGATTTCGAGCAAGCGCGAAGCCAACGGCATGGAAATCGGACAGACCGAGCGCTACGTTCTTTCCTCGGATGGCAAGACCATCAACATCACCAACGCGATCAACGCGGCGGGGCAGGAATTCGAAGTCAAGCTAGTGCTGGAGAAGCAGTAAACCGGAGAAGCCATGAAGAAACTTTCCTTGATGCTGGTTGTCCTCGCCATGTTGATCGCCGCCTTCAGCGCGCCGGCCATGGCCAAGCCGAATTTCACGGGCGAGTGGAAGATCGACACCGATAAGAGCAACTTCGGCCCGATGCCTCCTCCTGACAAGTTCATCCGCACCATTAAGCACGCCGATCCGGAGCTGGAAATGATCACCGATCAGGCGGGCGCGCAGGGCGAAGATAAGAACACCGCCAAGTACAAGACCGACGGCACCGACGTGGTGAATCAACTGCGCGGCACCGACGTGAAGGGCAAGGCGTCCTGGGACGGGGACAAACTGAAGATCTCCAACACGCTGGATTTCGGGGGCACCGAAGTCAAGCTGGACGAGATCTGGACCCTGTCGGAAGACGGCAAGGTGCTGACGACTTTGTACAAGATCAACAGCCCGCAGGGCGAGTTCGAGCTGACCTTCGTGCTCAACAAGCAGTAAGCCTTAGCGCGCAAGACGGACATCGACAAGCCGCCGGAATCCCCGGCGGCTTGTCGGCTTTAGGCTGATCCCCGGCGGCCGATCTGGACCGGCACTGGTGGATTTCCACCACTCCAGTTGCACGTTAAATTGCTGTAAACAGGGTATTTGCCATTTGGCAATCGCCATGCATTCTTCAGCTTAGAGGAGATGCGGCGATGAGACGAATCACGCGAGTCGGCTTGGCGGGGATGCTGGTGTCGATGGGCGCGATCGCGCAGACATCGTTTCCGCAACAGGAAGAACAACCGGAACGCGCGGTGGCGCGCATCAGCGTCATCAACGGCGAGGTTTCGGTGAGGCGCGGCGACTCCGGAGATCTGGTGGCGGCTGCGCTGAACGCGCCGGTGATGTCGCAGGACCGGGTGCTGACCGGCCCGATCTCGCGCGCGGAAGTGCAGTTGGATTGGGCGCACATGATGCGCCTGGGACCGCGCACCGAGGTGCGCTTCCCGGAAATCGGCTGGAGCCGTTATCTGGTTCAGGTGGCCGAGGGCGTAACCATGTACCGCATCCTGCGCGATTCGGATGCGCAGACCGAGATCGCCACTCCCACGGTATCGGTGCGGCCGCTGCGGCGCGGCAGTTACCGCGTCGAAGTAGCCCCGGATGGAAGCACGGAAATCACGGTGCGCGACGGCGGGCGGGCGGAGATCTTCACACCGCGCGGTTCGGAAACTCTGAACAACAACCAGACACTGCAGGCTCGCGGGACGGCGTCCGATCCCGAGTTCCAGATTGTGCGAGCGCGGTCGGAAGACGACTGGGACCGCTGGAACGAAAATCGCGATCGCGATCTGAGCCGCTCCACCAGCTATCGTTATGTGCCGCGGGGCGTGTACGGCGTGGAGGATCTGGACCAGCACGGGGTGTGGATCAACGATCCGGTTTACGGCCACGTGTGGAGTCCGCGCGTAGCCGCGGGTTGGGCGCCATACCGTTATGGCCGCTGGAGCTGGGTGGATTATTACGGTTGGAACTGGGTCAGCTACGATCCCTGGGGTTGGGCGCCGTTCCATTACGGACGCTGGTTCTGGGGAGCTCGGGGGTGGTGCTGGTGGCCCGGATCGCTGCGCGCGCGGAGTTGGTGGAGCCCGGGCGCGGTGGCCTTTTTCGGCTTCGGCGGCGGCGGATTCGGCGTCAACGTCGGCATCGGTTTCGGCGGCGGATGGGGCAATGTCGGCTGGCTGCCGCTGGCCCCCTGGGAGCCGTATCACCGCTGGTACGGACGGGGTTGGTATGGCGCGCCGGGCCGCGGCTTCGGCGGCCGTACCGTGGTCAACAACACCACGATCATTAACAACACGAATATCTACAACAACTATCGCAACGCCCGGATCGACAATGCGGTGACGGCGGTGGACGCGAGCCGTTTCGGCGGAGCGCGCGTCGACGCCCGCAGCTACCGCTCGCTGGGCCGGGGCGAGATGGCCAACGTCAGCCTGGTGAGGGGGCAGTTGCCGGTTGCGCCGTCGCGCGACAGTTTGCGACTGGCCGACCGCGAGGTTCGTTCGGATCTGTTGCCGAGATCCGATGACGGGCGGCGGTTCTACTCGCGCAGCGAAGCGCGGCCGGTGGAGCGGGTGCCCTTCGAACATCAGCGGGCGGCGGTGGAGCAGGAATCGCGGAGGCTGCTGGGCGAGAGCGCCGGACGCGGCAGCTTCGCCGATCGCGGCGGCATTGCCCCGCGCCAGGAATCGCCCCAGGACTCCGGCCGGGGATTCGCGGGCCGGCAGATGGAAAGCCGTCCGGCGGAGCCCGCCGACAACGGCGGCTGGCGGCGGCTGGGCGACACGCCGGGCCGGTCGAGCGGCGAGGGCCGCCGTTTCGGCGAGCCGGTGCAGCGCGACGCGATCGAGCGCGGGGCGGAACCGAGGGGCGGCGAATGGCGCCGTTTCGGCGGTGCGATTCCGGAAAGCGGAACCTGGAACTCGCGCGGCGGAATGGGCAGCGGATCGGGACGGGGGAACAGCGATTCTTCCGCCCCTGGCTCCGGCGGGGCGCGGTGGGGTGTGGAACCGCAGCAGGCGCCGCGAGGATCGCAGGACGGATGGCGGCGCTTTGAACCTCGAGGCGACGACGGCCAGGGTCGTGGGGAGATCCGCGGATCCCGGGGAGGAGATGGCGGCGCGCGGATGGAGCGCTCCGACCCAGACTCCGGCGGCGGCCGCGGCAGCTTCTCCGATTTCGGCCGGGGCCGCGGCAGCGGCGGCGGGGGTGGCGATCCCGTCCGGATCAGCCCGCCAATTGTCCGGGAGCGCTTCGAAGGGCCGCGCGACAGCGGCGGCCGCGGCGGCTTCAACATGCCGCGCGGCGATGGCGGAAGCAGAATCGAGCGGTCCTCTCCGTCTTTTGGCGGTGGTGGACGCGTCTTTGATGGTGGACGCGGCTCCGGCGGCGGACGCGGCGGATCGGTCAGCGCGCCCAGCGGCGGCGGTGGTGGCCGGGGTGGGAACTCCGGCGGCGGCGGTGGCGGCGGGCGTGGATCGATGGGCGGCGGCGGTCGCGGCGGTCGCGGCAACTAGGAAATCTGCGAGTTCTTCCCTGCGGCCTGGCCTTCATTGCATGAGGGCCAGGCCCTTTTTTGCCGCTGAGAGTCTACAAAACCCGAACGCCATCGATCTCCACGCTCTGAACGCCGGGAACGGTGCGAATGGCCGCGAGCTTGGAGTCGTCAACGGTGCCGGTTAAGATACCGTAACGGGCGAGCCGTTTTTCGTTCACGTCGGAAACCCCGGACACTTCGCGGATCGCAGCGACGGTGGCATCCAGGGCGTCCGGGTTTTCAAACACTGTGTCGTTCAGAGCGACGTGAGCTTTCACCAGCGCCATACTCTCAATGCAACACAGATCGTGGCGGGTTGCAAGATTACAGACACACGAGACCTTGTCCCTAATCGGCGGCGTTGCCGAGCGGCTCCACTCGGCTAGAGAGAGCGTTCAGAAGCTGGTATGACTGTCCAACAGCGTGCTGGCTTGCCACAGGACCCCTCTGCCCAGTGGTTCGTCGGCGCCACTGCCAACGCTTCCTATAACTGCCTGGACCAGATGGAAACGCCGGCGGCGGCCGCGGCAACTGCGAAATCTGCGAGTTCTTCCCTGCGGCCTGGCCGTCTTGCATGTGGGCCAGGCCCTTTTTTCAGGCCAAGAACCGCGCAAGGCAGTCTCCCATCACCTGCAGGTCAGTCTCATCGTTGTAGAAGTGAGGCGACACCCGGAGTCTCCCGTGACGTGCCGACACCAGAATCCGACGCTCCCGCAGAACGGATACGAGATCCCCCGCGTCGCGTTCCGGGAAGGCCGCGGTCACAATCGGTGATTCGCCCGCGGAAACGTCAGCCCTAAGGTCGCGCAACATGGCTCTGGCCGTGGCCGCGAGTTCCAGCACCCGCGCCTCGATCACCCTGGGTCCGATCTCGAGCATCAGTTCGATCACGGCTCCCATGGCATAGAGAGAAGGGAACGCCAGCATCCCTCCTTCGTACTTTTCCGCCGAGCTGGCAAAAACAGGGTCCCCATGATTCATGGAGTCCACGGATCTCCAGCCCCGATCGCTTCGCCAGCCGACCACGGCGGCCGGCAGGCGACTCCTGAGTTCCGGGTCCACATAAAGGAAAGAAGCGCCGTTGGGCGAAAGCATCCACTTATACGCGTCCACGCAAAGCGCCGACGGCCGCACGGTGCGGACATCGAAGGAAAGCGCCCCGACACTTTGTGAGCCGTCGACATACAGCAGCACCCCGCGCTCGCGAAGGTATTGGGAGATCTGCTCCAGGGGTGGCCTCCAGCCGGTGGCGTAGTTCACCGTGCTCAAGACCACCAGCCTGGTGCTCTCGTTGACTGATGCGTAGAACCGGGGCCAGTCCACCGGGCGCAATGTCACGCCAAAGCGCTTGAGGACAGCCGACAGATACAACTGATTCGGGAATTCGCCCTTGAGGGTAAGCACTTCATCGCCCGGTTCCCAAGCCAGGCCCTGAATCAAGGTGGAGAGGCCGGTGGCGGCGTTGACCACGAAGGCGATGTCCGGGGCTTCACAATTCAGCAAGCGCGCGCACAGGCCGCGAATCGAATCCATGTCGTCGAACCAGGTCAAGAAATCGGTGCAGGCGGTTTCCTCGCGGCGCGCCAGGTGACGGTGCATCGCGGCAGTCGCGCGGCTGGGCATCTGGCCGTAGGTGGCAGTGTTCAAATAAGTCCAGTTCGCCAGGGCGGGGAACTGCGCGCGCACAAGTTTCCAGTCGAGTGCCGCCCCTCCCTGCGCTGCCGGCGTCTCGGTGTCCTCTGCCGTCCTGGTAATCATGCCTCTCTGCCCTCAGTTCCCCGTCGGGATGATCCCGTCGTTTTCCACCATGAGAATTACCGTGCGGTCCGCCGCGCGGGTGCGATGCATCATGCCGGACGGGACGACGAATCCCTGTCCGGGCGTCAGTTCGACGGTGCGCTCCGGGAGGTCGATGGAGAGTGCTCCTTCCACGACGTAGAAGAACTCATCCTCCGTATCGTGCTTGTGCCAGTGGTATTCTCCCTGCACGACACCCAGGCGCACCACGGAGCCGTTCACCTTGCACAGCGTCTGGTTGTACCACTGGAACTCGCACGTCGCGGCCAGTGCGGTGACATCCATCACTTCCAGAGCGGCGTACTGGACGTTCAGACGCGTTTCGTATTTGTAGTTCCCTTCCTGCTCCGGCGACATTTACCCTCCCGCGGTAGTCTTGCTTTCCACTGCGATTTCCCCGCGGCACTCGGCGGCAATCCGCAGCATCGCCGCTAGGCTCAAACGGACATCCTCGTCCGTGGTGGCCCACGACGAGACACTGATCCGCATGGCGGGCCGGCCCTGCCATTCCGTTCCCCCGCACCAGCACGTGCCGTCGGCTTGCAGCCGGGCGATCACCTCGCGAGTCGTCGCCGGGTCCCCGAACGAAACCAGTACCTGATTAATCACCACATCGTTCAGAACTTCATAGCCGGCTTCCCGAAGGCCGGCCGCGAAGCTTTGCGCATGCCGGCAGGTCCGTTCGATCAGCTCCGCGAGACCACGCCGTCCCAGCGTCCTCAGGGTCGCCCACAGCTCGATGCCCCGCGCCCTGCGGGACATTTCCGGACTGAAGTTGGCGGGCTCGCGCAGCTCCGTAGGCCGGAAGTATTCCGCGGAAATGGCCATCGCGGCCCGCAGCGCTTCCGGGTGCCTCACCAGCGCGATGCCGCAGTCGTAACAGACGTTCGGCCATTTGTGGCCATCCGTTGCCCAGGAGTCCGCCTGATCGAAGCCTTCCGTGAGGCGGCGATAGCGCGGTGAGACCGCGGCCCACAATCCGAAGGCGCCGTCCACATGGACCCAGGCTCCGGCGTCCCGCGCGCGGCGGCAAATCTCGCCTGCCGGATCGAAGGCGCCGGTGTTGACGTTCCCCGCCTGTATGCAAACGATGGTCCGCTCATCGAGCGGCGGAAGGCGATCCGCGCGCATGCGGCCTTGATCGTCGGCGGGGACGCGCACCACCCGTTTGCGCCCCAAGCCCAAGATTCCCAGCGCTTTGTTTACCGCGGCGTGAGCCTGCTCTCCGGCGACAACGGTCAAGCGGGGCGCGCCGTGCAGACCTTCGTTCTCCACGTCCCATCCGTTGCGCCGCAGCAGCGCGTGACGCGCGGCCGCCAGACCGGTGAGGTTGGCGATGCTGGCCCCGGTCACCAGCGCCCCGCCGGCTTGCGCGGGGAGCCCCAATGCCTCGGCAACCCAGCGCAGCGCAATGTCTTCCAGAGTCACTCCGACCGGAGACTGGATGCGCAGCGCGGAATTCTGATCCCAGGCACTCGTGATCCACGAAGCGGCCAGCGAAACGTGGTGCGCGCCGCCGTTGACGAAACCGAAGTACCGCCCTCCCGCATTTGCCACGGTTCCGGGCGATCCGATGCGATCCAGCAGGTCCAGCACCTGGCAGGCATCGGACGGTTCTTCGGGCAGCGGCTCGTCAAACCTGGCGAGATCCGCGACGGCCGCGGGGGAGGGGGCGACGCTCCGTGCCCGGATGTTGTGCAGGTAATTCGCGGCTCTGGCGCCCGCCAGATCGAGGACGCCGAGGTCGAAGGCTGGGAGCGGTGTATTCATGTGTCTCAGTTTTGCCGAAAGTGGACTTGAAAAAAATAGCCACTTGAACGAACATTGGACTGCAATGGATGCTTTCGAATTGTCTCGCCACCTGAGAACCTGGTCGGTCGGCGCAGGCTCCTTGCATCAGAAGCTGGCCCGCGGTCTGGCGGAGTGCGTGCGGAAGGGATTGCTGCACCCGGGCATGCGGCTGCCCTCGGAACGGGACTTGGCCCAGGCGCTTTCCATCAGCCGCACCACGGTGGTGTCCGCGTACGGCGCCCTGCGGGAAAGCGGCTGGCTGGAAAGCCGGGCGGGAAGCGGCACGTTCGTGTGCGAGACTTCCCGCGAAGTCGCCGCCGCGCGCGGCGCCGTTCTTGCGCAGGCCCTTTCCGCCAGCCCGGTTTTGAACCTGCTGATGCAGCGGGACAACGAGGATGTCATCGACTTCTCGCTGGGCTCTCCGCTGGCGATGGAGGAACTCCCTCTGGACCTGTTTATGCTGCCCCGCGAGGAATATGGGGCGCTGATGCGGGACCGGCTGCATTACCCGTTGGGACTCCCCATCGCGCGCCAGGCCGTAGCGACCTACTATTCGAACGCCGGCCTGCCGACACGGCCGGATGAGGTGCTGATCACCAACGGCGCTCAGCACGCCACGGCGCTCTGCGCCTCGCTGTACCTGCAGCGCGGCGATTCCGTTCTGGTGGAGGATCCTGGCTTTTTCGGCGCGCTGGACGCATTCCGTGTCGCCGGCGCCCGCATCGCCACGTTGCCCGTCGAGGATGGCGGCGTGCCTTCGGGAATGTTCCGCGATCGGGTGATGGCGTCCGGGGCGCGGCTGGTTTTCCTAACCCCGACCTTCCAGAATCCGACCGGCCAGGTGATGTCCGCGGCCGTCCGCAAGGAAGTGGCGCGGGTGGCCTCCGATCTCTCGGTACCAGTGATCGACGACGGCGTCCTCGCGGAGATCGCGCTGGAGGGTCCCACTCCGCCGTTCATCGCGGCCTACGTGCCCTCCGCGCCCATTCTGACCATTGGCTCGCTGAGTAAATTGGCGTATCCCGGGTTGCGCGTCGGCTGGATTCGCGCGCCGGAGCCGGTGATCGAGCGCCTGGCTCGTCTGCGCGCCGCGCAGGATCTGGGGTCGCCTTTGCTGACCCAAGCCATCACGGTGCGTTTGCTCGGCGCGATCGAAGAACTTCGCCGGTTGCGGCGGAGTCAGTTGCGGCGGCGGCGCGATCTGCTTGCCGGATGGTTACAAGAGTCGCTTCCCGGATGGAAGTTCCGCACTCCGGCCGGCGGGCTCTTCCTATGGGTGAAACTACCCGCGGGCGATTCCCGCGAGTTTGCACAAGTCGCGCTACGCCACGGAGTCCTGGTGCTGCCGGGAGCGGCGATGTCCGCGGCCGGCCACCATGCCAATTACTTGCGCGTGCCGTTCCTCTCCGAGGAAGAGACGCTGCACGCAGGCGTCCGCCGCCTGTCCGCGGCGTGGCGTGACTACCAATCCGCCGGGACTCCCGGCCGCCGCACGAGCGTGACCATGGTTTGATTACGCCGCGCCATGTCCGCTCCATCGTTCGCGCTACAATCCCCTGCATGAGCAAGGTTTATCCGCCTCCGGCGGAGTTCGCCCGCAAAGCCCACGTGAGCGGCATGGAGGCTTACCGCGCCCTTTATGACCGCGCGGCGGCCGATCCCGAGGGCTTCTGGGCGGGGCTCGCCGAACGCGAGATCCACTGGTTCCGCAAGTGGGACAAGGTCCTCGACTGGCAGGATCCCTTCGCCC
>CAYOQB010000117.1:0-15322 GCA_964406035.1 uncultured Solibacteraceae bacterium
CCTCATCCGATTGCTGTCCCTGGGCGAGACGGCATGACCACCATCACAGCGAAAGTACGCCGCCACGGCTTCTGGCCGAAGGTTCGCGAAGCGCTGCTCGGCACCGAACGCGACTTCACCGAAGGCTCCATACCCATGGCGATCACCCTCCTAGCCATTCCAATGGTGCTGGAAATGGTGATGGAGTCGCTATTCGCGGTAGTTGATGTATTCTTCGTGGCGAAGCTCGGCTCCGACGCCGTCGCGGCCGTAGGACTGACGGAGTCGATTCTGACCCTGGTGTTCGCCGTGGCCATGGGGCTCAGCATGGCGACCACGGCTCTGGTCGCGCGGCGTAGCGGGGAGAAAGACGCGGAGGCTGCCAGCGTCGCGACTTTTCAGTCCATTGTCTTAGGCGTGATTGTCGCGATCGGTGTGGGAGCAATCGGTCTGGCGTTCGCGCCGCAGATTCTGCGGCTGATGGGCGCCACACCAGGCATTGTCGCCACCGGAACTGGGTTCACGCAAGCGGTGCTGGGCGGATCGATCACGGTGATGCTGCTGTTCCTGATCAACGCCGCGTTCCGCGGCGCGGGGGACGCGGCAATCGCCATGCGCACGCTGTGGATCGCCAACGGCATCAACATGGTATTGAATCCGCTCCTGATTTTCGGGATCGGACCCTTCCCGGAGCTGGGCGTCACCGGTTCGGGCGTCGGCACCACGATCGGGCGCGGCTGCGGCGTCGCTTATCAGCTCTACATGCTGACCCGAGGCGGCGGCAGGCTGACGTTGCGGCGGGAGCATCTGAAGATCGCGCCGGACGTGATGCGGAAGCTGGTGCGGATGTCGATCGGCGGCACGCTGCAGTATCTGATTGGCGTCGCGAGCTGGATCGGGCTGGTGCGCATCAACGCGCAGTTCGGCGCCGCCGCGATCGCCGGGTACACGCTGGCGATCCGCGTGATCATCTTCGCGCTGCTGCCGTCCTGGGGCCTGAGCAACGCCGGCGCGACGCTGGTGGGGCAGAACCTGGGCGCGGGCAAGCCCGACCGCGCGGAAAAATCGGTTTGGCTGGCGGGCGTGTTCAACATGGGCTTTCTGGGCCTGGTGGGACTGCTGTTCATCATTTTCGCGGAGCCGATCATTCGCATCTTCACCGGGGATCCGGATGTGGTCAGCCACGCCACCGAATGCCTGCGGATTGTCAGCTACGGCTACGTGTTCTACGCGTACGGAATGGTGATGGTGCAGGCATTCAACGGCGCCGGCGACACGTTCACTCCCACCGTGATCAACTTCTTCTGCTACTGGATGGTGCAGATTCCGCTGGCGTACGCGCTGGCGATGCCATGGGGAATGGAGGCGCGCGGCGTCTTCTGGGCGATCCCGGTAGCGGAGTCGCTGCTGGCGATCGTGGGTGTGCTCGCGTTCCGGCGCGGGACCTGGAAACTGCAGAAGGTGTAGTTACTTCGGCTCCCAGGCATCCTTGTCGAGGTTGGGGAAGGTGATGCGCACCTGCCCCGGATCGATGTGGTCGACGCGGGCGAAGCCCTTCTCGTCGAGAGTGCCGCTGGCGATGGTCTGATCGCCCAGGGTGATGGCGTACATCTCGCCAGGAACGGGCTTGCCGTCCTCGTCCACCAGCTTGATCTCCACCCAGCTTTTCTTTTCCCGGTTGGCCTCGTCGGCGGGATCATGCGCGGGCGCGTCCACTTGCACCAGCGCGGGTGGCGCCGGCGGCACTTCGGAATGCTCCACCGGCGCGGGCGAGCCCAATGCAATCTGCCCGGGGAGAAACTGAATCTGCCGGTTCGGCTGGAATCGCGGATGCGAGGTGACCTGCGAAACCTGCCCGGTGACCGCGTTATCCGCTTCCAGCGCATCCACCGGCGCCGTGACCGGCACCAGCGATCCCGGCGTAACGGAGAGCGCCGCGCCACCGGAATTGATCAACACCATCGTGCCCTTGATCTGAATCCCGGCGGAGCTGATGGTGATGAAGTTCCCGCCTACCTTCAGCGTCAGGCCGGACTGAGCTTCCAGCACGATCATGTTGCCCTTCACCAGATACGAGCCGGTCACTTCCTCGGTGTGGTTGCCCTGAAACTGCTCGGTGACATTGCCCGTGACCTTTAGCGACCGGGTGCCGGTGATCTCTATGCTTTCCTTGCCGCTGATCTTCAGGAAATGATCCCGCGTGATCTTCTCCACGCGATCCCTTCCGATCACGATCTGTTCGTCACGATCCACTTTTTGGAACTTGTCGCGGATGACGCGCAGGTGGCGGTCCCTGCCGATCCACTCCTTGCGGTCGTTCTTCACGCGCAGGTCCACGTCCTTTTCGCCGTGAACGAAGATCTGCTCACTGCCCTTCTTGTCCTCGAAGCGCAGTTCATTGAAGCCGTTGCCGCCGATGGAACTCTGCGACTTGAATGTCGTTTTGGTCTTCTCGTCGGGGAGCGTATACGGCGGCATGTTAGCGGCGTTGTACACGGTGCCGGTGACCAGGGGCCGGTCCGGATCGCCTTCCAGAAAGCTGACCACCACTTCCTGGCCGATGCGTGGGATGCTCATCTCGCCCCAGCGCGCTCCGGCCATGCTGTGTGAAACGCGAATCCAGCAGGAGCTGTCGTTGTTGAAAGTCCCCAGGCGGTCCCAGTGAAACTGGACCTTGATTCTTCCATACGTGTCGGTGTAGATTTCCTCGCCAGAGGGGCCGACGACAATCGCGGTCTGCGGGCCGTGCACAAACGGCTTTGGGGTCACCCGCGGGGGACGGAAGGGCACTCCCTTGCGGATCGCGGTGAACGTGTTGCTGTACTTGTGTTCATGTTCCTTGCCGGACGCGAAGCCGCGCTGCGACGCCTCGTGGTACACGGATGTGGTTACCCACTTGCCGTTCTCGCCGGACTCGGGATGATTCGAAAACGTGAACCAGTACCCGGCGGAGAGCGCGCGGGCGTCGCTTTCGCCGTGGGCCACGTCCGTGCCTGCCTCGGCTTCCTGCATGCGGTTCTTGGTGATCAGGTCGCCGCGATCCCGGTTCGGGAACTTGCCGGGGTAGTCGTACATGTCGCCTTCCGCTTTCAGCGGGGCGATGGAAGGCACGGTGGACATCAGGTGCAGGTTGGGAGTTTCGAAGTTGAAGTCCGACTGCGCCCAGGCCTTGGTGACGATGCTGACCTGACGCCTCCACTGGGTGATGCCGTCCTCGTCGCGGCGGAAGCCGGAGCCCTGGACAGGCTCCCACCCGATGGTCTCCTGGTAGGGATTGACCAGGAAGCCGGCGGGATCGTCCCCCAGCAGCAGCTTGTGCTTGGAATCCTGGTGCTCGAAATAGAAGAAGATGCCTTCGTACTCCATCAGGCGGGACACGAAGGAATAGTCGGTCTCGCGGTACTGGACGCAATAGTCCAGGGCGGCATGGGTTGCGGTGAGGCTCGCGGTGGTTTCGCGCCCGGTGAGGCGTTCGAAAACCTTGGTGAGAATATCGGGGACGCTCAACTCCTGGAAAATGGCGCAATCGGAGCTTTGCGTGAGCAGCCACAGCCAGGGGACCATGTACGCTTCATAGACCGCCAGATCCTCGATCATCTCGGAGCGTTTCACGAAGCTGCGCACGAAGCCGTTGAAGGGCCTGTAGGTGACGGCCGCGCCCGCTTCGTTGAGCATCAGAAAGACGGTGACGTTCTTCCCCAGGATTTCCTGCGGATCGATGTTGCGGCGTTCCGACAGCAGTTCCAGACGAAACTCGAACAGATCCGATACGCTTTCGCGGCCGGAGAAGGAAGCAACCACCAGCACGTTCTCCCCCAAGGGCGTGGTGATCTGGATCAGGCGGTCTTCCTGGCTTAGTGGCATTTCGGTGCACTCATATGGTTTTTTGCGGAGGACGCCATCCTCGCGTACGGTAGTCGCGGATCGCCTGCTGGCCTTCCGGGCCGGCGATGAGCGCCTGGACCCTGGCTCCGGCCGCCTCTTCCCAGGCCAGGTCCTCGGCGTAGTATTCGCCGGCCTTGGCGTACTCGTCGGAGTCGAGCATCAGGTAGCGTGCCGGATCGGGCAGCGTATGCCAGTCGATGCCGGTGACAGTGAGGCCCAGGCAGGTTTCGATGGTGTCCACGAAGGCGAGGTTATGCGCGCGGCCCCAGTCCGCCATCATCTCCAGCACGAGCTGCCAGCCTTCGGCGCGGACATCGCTGTCGGTGCTGCCGGTGGCGGTGGCCACCGAGGCTCCCTTGGTCAGCGTGGAGAAGCTATGGAAGCGGAACAGAACCCCAGTCTGCTTTCCATAGGCGCCGGAAGGATCGAATACGCCGGTCTCCATGATGTAGCCCTTCAGGTCCAACAAGGAGGTGCACTCGAAGTTCAGAATGGGATTGCGCGCCTTGGTAAAGCCCGCCGCCAGTTGCGGCCAGGCCTCGCTCAGGCCTGTTGGCGGCGGTTCGTTACGCGGGCCGAAGAGAGCCCACGCCACCTCGCGGTGCAACTGCGCATCGCCGATGTCGCGCATCACGATGCGGCCGGTGGAGGTGAAGTCGCCGTTCATCTCGATGAGGAAGTTCTGGGCGTTGGGGCTGCCCAACTGCAGGCCGTAGCGGAGCAGCAGCAGCGCCTTGGCGACGCCCACGCGCTCGGCGTAAGCCTTTCGCCAGAAGAACTGCATCACCGGATCCCGCTTCAGCCCGGCATACCGCTCGTGGTGCAGCTTGAAATCCTTGCCGACGAAGGGGATGCTCAGCGGCGGAAAGTAGATCTTGCTTTTGTCCAGCGCGGAAAGGTCGCGAACCTGTACGCCGTCGCCCAGCTTGTGGGTGGTGCCCTTGCCGGTGAGGTCCTCGGATATCGACAGCACTTCCTTCAGGATCAGCAGGTCGGGATCGGTCTTGCCGCCGCCTCCCACGGCCTTATCGATGGCCCCGATGTAATCGCTGCGCAGGCAGGCGTCGATGGTGTTGTCGTCGAGGATGTCCTTATTGCCGGCGCTGGCGCCCTTCTGCGGATTGGTCCCGATCCAGCACACGCCGGTCTTGACCGAATAGCATTTGTCGCTGTTGTTGAGCCGGAAGTGCTGGCCCAGGGACCATTCGGCCAGGTGGTTGGTGAGCGAGTCGCCGGCCGCCCACAACCATTCCCATTCGCCCACCTTGTCGTAAGGCGTCCATTCGGCGTCCTTATCCTTCACCCGCGTCAGCCGCACCACGCAACTGCGCGAGGCGGTGTTCCACATGTCCCATTCCGTGGTCAACTGCTTCAGCCGGACTTTGCCGGTAGTGGTGGCCTTGGTGCCGATGGCTCGCGATTCGTCGTCGTTGTCCTTGTAGTTGTAGGGCATGACCACGAACGGCTCCAGGTAGAGGTTGTGCAGGGGCCGGGCGGAGGCCATGACATCCGGACTGGAGGCCAGGTTCGGCGGCGTGCCGCCCTGCTCCTGCCAGGGGTGGGCTTCGGCCGAAAGGGCCTTGATTTCGTCGGGCTCGCTATCGGGGAAGAAGGCGTCGCACAATTCCAGCAGGCTGGCGGGATCGATTTCCTCCAGGACCCAGATCTTCACGTGCGACATCCCGATCCGGTACTGGCCCGTCTTTCGGGACTGGTTGGTTTTCCGGAATTTGCCCTGGTTGAAGAGGGTCTCGTAAGTGAGCCAATCGCCGGCGGCGTTGTTCACGATCCCGGCCAGAGGGTCGCCCACGAGAACCGGAGGCGGCTGCGGTTGGCGCGCCGGACGGTTCTGAACGACGGGTGTGACCCGCGGACGCGTCACGGTGGCGAGCTTCGTGGCTGGCTTGTGCTTGGGCGGGTCCGGAACCTTACCCATGGGCGGCGGATCGGGCACCAGCGGTACTGCCGACGCGCCCAGCGGATCGGGACTGGGCGGATCCGGAATCTGCGGCGGCGGGTCGAGAGGATTCGAGGGTTGCATGGCGGCTATCCTTCCACAAGCTTGTGCAATTCGCCGCGAGTCGCCGCGTCCAGCTCACCGGTGTCGGGCAAACCGTTGTCCTGCTGGAACTGGCGGATTGCTTCGGTCAGCGCCTCGCTCAACTCGCCGTCGATCGATTCGTCGAAGTAGCCCAGCGCGTGCAACCGCTTCTGGACGCCGATAGTGGTTTCCACCGGGTCCAGGTGTCCGAGTTGCAGGGTGTAGACGTTGCCGTCGGCAAGGCGGATCACCGCTTCGCGGGCGTTCGGGGCAATGGGGTATTTCAGGATGCCCTCGCCGTCGGTGGTACCCTCGCGCGTGATTCCGTCGATGGTGATCGAGTACTTGATGTTGCGCCGCGGCTCGCGGTCCTTCCAAAGCTGGATGGTGAGATACTCGGGTACGCCTTTCCTCTTGAAAACGTGGGTGTTTTCCGTGGCGCGGGGGTACTCGACGATACGCTTGTCGGGGATGTGGACGATGTCGCCGGGCAGCAGAACGTACGGGTCCTTACGCAATTTCTTCAGTTCCGCGTTCTCCGCGAGATTCCACAGCGTGTCCGGGAAGAAGCCGTATTCGTAGGCGATGCTCGCGATGCAATCGCCTTGCTGGACTTCGTACTCCAACGGCATAGGTCAGCATCCTACCAGATCGGAGGAGGTCAGCAGGAGACGGCGGTTATACTGGGGAGCAAAGCGTGCCTGCGCCTTCCAAAGCCCTCACCCTCCGGCAAGTGTTCAGCAGCGGCGGATTGCTGTCGCGCTGGCATCCGGCGTATGAATTCCGGTCCGGCCAGTTGGAAATGGCGGAAGCCGTGGAGGAGGCGATCGCCAACAAGCGCCACCTGATCGTGGAGGCGGGCACTGGGACGGGCAAAACGCTCGCTTATCTGGTTCCGGCGATCCTCTCCGGCAAGCGCGTGATCATCTCCACGGGCACCAAGAACCTGCAGGAACAACTGTTTTACAAGGATATTCCGTTCCTGCGCGAGCACCTGGGCGAGATCCGCGTCTGCTACATGAAGGGGCGGTCCAACTATTTGTGCCGCCAGAAGTTGTACGACGCGGAGAAGGAGCCGATGCTGAGCGGGCTGGAGGAGATCAGCGACTTTCAGATTATCCGCGAGTGGGAGAAGACCACGCCGACGGGGGACCGCGCCGAAATCCGCACGCTGCCCGACAGCTCCACCGCGTGGGCCAAGCTGGACGCGCGGCGGGAGCTGTGCAGCGGCCAGAAATGCCCGCAGTTCGAGCGCTGCTTCCTGACGCAGATGCACCAGAGGGCGCACGAAAGCGACATCATCATCGTCAACCACCACCTGTTCTTCGCCGATCTGGCTGTAAAGGAAGAGGATTTCGCCGGGATTATCCCGGAATACGCGGCCGTGATCCTGGACGAGGCGCACGAGATCGAGGATGTGGCGGGGCAATATTTCGGGATCTCGGTTTCCAGCTACCAGGTGCAGGATCTGGAGCGGGACATCGCCGCTCTGGCCCGCCGCAAGAACCTCGGCTCCGGCGAACTGGATGCGGCGCTGGCGACGCTGCGCGACCGCTGGGAGCGGTTCTTCTCCTCTTTCGGCTTGCAGGAAGGGCGCAGCGGGTTCGACGCTCACGAAGCTTTTCGGGAGCAGCACGCCGGAGAGTATCAGGATGCTCTGCTTACCATGGAAATCGTGCGTCTGCACTTGGAGTTGCTGCGCGAAGGCGAGGACGAGGCAGCGCCGCTGGCGCGCCGTGCCCAGGAGATCGGGGCCAAACTGAAGCTGTGGATGGAGGGCGGCGATCGCCGCTACGTGTACTGGATCGAGCGTCGCGCCCGCGGCGTGTTCCTGCAGGCGACGCCCATCGATGTGTCCCAGGTGTTGGAACAGCGGCTGTTCGAAAGCGTGGACAGCGTGGTGCTGACCTCGGCGACGCTCGCCG
The DNA here is from genome assembly GCA_964406035.1 of uncultured Solibacteraceae bacterium. Lineage (GTDB taxonomy): Bacteria > Acidobacteriota > Terriglobia > Bryobacterales > Bryobacteraceae > JAIEPW01. The sequence continues at coordinate 7,831 of CAYOQB010000117.1, forward strand.
TAGCGGGCAACTTCGAATTCCTCGGCAGCCGGTTGGGGATGAGGAGCGCGCGCTCCCTGCTGGTTCACAGCCACTTCGATTATCCGTCGCAGGCGCTGCTGTACGTTCCACAGCATCTGCCGGATCCGCGCGGGGCGGCGTACACGCGGGAGGCGGCTCGCGAGATCACCCGGATCCTGGAGGCGAGCCAGGGGCGCGCCTTCGTCCTGTGCACCAGCTATCAGCAGATGCGGCTGCTGCACGACGCGATTTCATTCGAAGTCCCGTATCCGGTGCTGCTGCAGGGCACGGGACCCAAGCAGGCGCTGCTGGAGGAGTTTCGCTCGACTCCGAACTGCGTGCTGTTCGCAACCTCGTCTTTTTGGCAGGGGGTCGACGTGCAGGGCGAGCAGTTGAGTTGCGTGATCATCGACAAGCTCCCGTTCGCGGTGCCCAGCGATCCGGTGGTGAACGCGCGCGTGGAAATGATCCGGCAGGACGGCGGCAATCCGTTTTACGACTACCAGATCCCGCAGGCGGCAATTGCGCTGAAGCAGGGTTTTGGAAGGCTGATCCGCTCGAAGCAGGACCGCGGGGTGCTCGCGCTGCTGGACAACCGGATCACCAGGCAGCGGTATGGGCAGGTATTTTTCGATAGCCTGCCGGAGTATGGGTTTACGACGAAGTTCGAGGATGTAGAGCGGTTTTTCGCAAGTTCTGATTAAGCTTCACAGCTGTTTCAGAGTGGTCTCGTACTTCTCGTGGAGCAACTCCGCTGCTCGAGCCGCGACCGCGGCGCACTCTTGATCGGTCAGGGGGGCAAAGTCGCGAGCCCACTCCACCCGGTCGCGGAATTCCGGGAAGCGCGGCGCCTCACCCCACTGCCAGGAAGCGCTCCGGGCGCCGGGGCTGCGGCCGAGCAGGTGCAAATGGACTTGCCGGTGGACGCGAGGGTCCTTGAGACCAGGAGGCTCGGCATCGTGGTGCAGTGACCAGTTGCCTGCATCCCAGTAGTTGATGCAGCCTCCCGCGAGCTGCGGAAGCGTTTCCATCATCGCGCGCCCGGCGGAGGCCACGAGAAAGGACCACAGCGCCAGTTCCCGGGCGTTCAGCTCACTGCGGTCCCATACCACGCGAGGCGGATTCACCACCAGGTGACCGCCGTCGGCGCGGTCCACCAGGACCATCGCAGGCAGCACGAGACTTCCGCTCCCTGTTTCCAGAATCACGTTCGACACAATTTCTCCCAGACGCCTTTGCGATCAGACGCGCCGGAGCGCGTTCAGGGGATCCAGACGCGCGGCACGTCAGGAGGGTAGCATGCACGCGACGGCGCCGGCCAGGCCGAATGCCAGCGATACGCCGGCAATGATCCAGGGATCGCGCGGATTCACCAGGAAGAGCTGGGACGCCAGGAACTGAGCTCCCGCGAGGGAAACCGCCACGCCTGCGGCAACACCGGGCAGCACCAGCGCCATCCCGTTCCGCAGGATCATGCCGGCTACGTCGCCTGGGGTCGCACCCAGGGCGATCCGCACGCCGATTTCCGCGGTTCGCGACGCCACGCCCTGGCTGAGCACGGCATACAAACCGACCATCGCCATCGCCAGCGCGACCACGGCGAAGGCCAGAGCGATCGACGCAATCATCCGCGCGCTACCCTGCGTCACCGTCAGGCGCTGCTCCATGGTGGCGAACTGCGCCACCGGCTGCCCCGGGTCCACGGCCGCCACCGCCCGCTCCATGGACTGGCGAAGCGCGGCCGGATCTGAAGTCGATTTCGCGACCAAGGCGAACTGCGGCCAGGGCAACTGGCGCAACGGATAGTAGATCTCGTCCACGGCCGGGGACCTCAGCCCGTAGGAACGCACGTCCTCTACGATCCCGACGATCTCGTAGCGGAGGTTCGCGTCGCGCCCGCGCAGAATCGCCTGACCGAGCGCGTTGCCTTGAAAGAGCCGCTTGGCCAGCGTGCTGTTCACGATGCACACGCCGGGCGCGCCGGCGCGATCGGAATCCGTGAAGAACCGTCCGGATTTCAGGCGAATTCCCATCACCGCGAAGTAGTCCTCGGTGACCAGCCGGATACCCGCCCTTTCCCGTTGCGAGGGAGGGGGGATCGGCTGTCCCGCGACGACATACTGATGAAACGTGAATCCGGGCCCGAGGGGAAGCCCGAACACCGCGGCTGCGCCCTGCACGCCCGGCGCTTGGCGCAACCCGTTTACAGCCTCCAGTACGAAAGCCGCCTGCCGCTCCGGGGACGCGTAGCGCGCGGGCGGAAGCGAGATCAACCCCGCTCCGGTGTGCTGTGTATCGAATCCGGGGCTCGCGCTCTGCAGTCGTACCAGCGAAGCCACCAGCATGCTCGCGCCGATCAGCAATACACACGACAACGCCACCTCCGCGAGCACCAGCAACGCGCGGAGCCTCCCGCCCGTGGACGCAGACGACTCTCCGCGAGCGAACGAAATCAGCGGCGACATCGAAGGACGTGTCACGTAGAGCGCTGGAAGCAGCCCCACCAGCAGTGATGTGATGGACACGACGCCCAACGCGACGATCAGAGCGCGACCGTTGATTGCAATCACGGTTCCGGGTGGGAACGAGGCTCCCAGCGAAATGGTCACGACCCGGACCAGGCCCCACGCGACCGCTACTCCCGCGGTCCCGGCCACCAGCGACAGGCCCAAGCTCTCCAATAGAAACTGCCGGACGATCACCGCCCTGGATGCTCCCAACGCCTGCCGGACCGCCGTTTCCCGCTGCCGCGCCAGCAGCCGTCCCAGGAATAGCGTCGAGGCGTTCGCGCACGCGACCGCGAGCACCGCTGCAACCGCGGAAAGCAACACCAGCAGGGTCTGGCGGTTGCCGCTCACCGTCGATTGCACGAAAGAAATCGCCTTGGTAGAGTTGGCGGCGTCCATCTTTCCGGCAAAAGTGCCTGAGTACCCGCGCGCCAGCCCGTCGAGTTCCGCCTGCGCCTGTTCGATGGTCACGCCAGGCTTCAACCGCCCGATCACGCTGAGATAGGAACTCCCGTTGCGTATGTTCTCGGGCATGGTGGTGCTGGTCTCGAAGAGACGCGGCAGGAAGATCTGGCGGTCGCTCCAAGGCACGGTGAAACGCGGCGGAAGCACGCCGATCACCTCCGTGCCGCGGCCGTCAAGGGTGATGACGCGTCCCACCATGGGCTGACCGCCGAAGCGCGACTGCCAGAACTCATGTGAGAGCACGCAGGCGTTCGGTCCGTTCGGCTGGTCGTCCTCGGATGTGAAGAGGCGCCCGTGCATCGCTTCGATGCCGAGCGTCGGGAAGAAGCTGCTCGTCACCCGCAGAGCTTGCACCTGCTCGGCCGCTTCACCGGGTGCGGTCAGGCTCGCCGCGTCGTTATCGTAAGCCGCGATCTGCGAAAAGGACCGTGAATGCCGCAGGCTATTGTCATACCGGACCCAAGACAATGTGATGGGCACATTGTTTACTTTCGGATTGACGGTCTGGATGTCGACCAGTTGCTCAGGCGCGTGAACCGAGATCGGGTTCAGCACCACGGCGGAGTAGATGCTGAACATCGCGACTACGGATCCCACGCCGGTGGCGAGAATCAGCACCGAGCTGAGATAAGCCCCGGGTTTGTGCCGGATGGCGCGGAAGAGGCTCGCGAGAAGTTGTGACCAACCCATCCCCCAACACTAAGGCGCGGCGCCTCCGGCCGCGAGAGGCGCGATTGCCATCTTTCGAGCCGATGCTGCCAGTTCTTAGGGCAGCGCCAGACCGGCGCTCGTGAGCATTCGGGCAACCTGCGGTGTTCTCAGCCACGCCAGAAACCGGCTGGCAAGCTGGGGCTGAGCTGACCGTGCGACCACTCCGCCGGCCTGTCGGATTGGGGGGTGCTCCTGCTCCGGAATCCGCACGCCCTTATTCTTCAATAGCGTCCAGGCGGTGATTACCGCGTCTACGTTCCCGGTCTCGAAGTACTGCATCGCCTGGCGCACATTCTCCCCCAGCACGATGCGGGGCTGCAGCTCCTCCCATAACCCCTTGCTTTTCAGAAACTCCCGGGCGGCAACCCCGTACGGGGCATGGGCCGGATTGGGGATCGCGATGAGACGGGCGCGGCGAAGGTCTTCCAGTGCGCGAAACTCCGGCTTCGCGGCCCACCCAAGCCGGCCTGTCGCATACACGATCCGGGAGCCGGCGAGAATCTTTCCGGACCCCTCCAGTTCTTGCACAAATCCTTCATTTGCTGATAGATACACATCGAATGGCGCGCCGTTTTCGATCTGGCGCTTAAGAGTTCCCGACGAGCCTAGCGTGAATTGAATGGTGGCGCCGGTCTCGGTCTTGAACATCCGGGCGAGGTCCGCGCTCAGGGGGGCGAGGTCGGACGCAGCGGCGACCACGAGCTGAGCGGGGAGTGGGCTGGAGATCACCAGGAGGGCCGCAAGAAAGGTTGACAAAGACATACTCAGATCTGATAATGGCATTAGGCTGAATCGGCAGCCGCGATTTCCTTGCAGGAAGGTTCAAGCAACATGAGCAAAATCATCGGTATCGACCTCGGCACCACGAACTCCGTGGTGGCCGTAATGGAGGGCGGATCGCCCGTAGTCATTCCCAACCAGGAAGGCGGCCGGACCACGCCGTCGGTGGTCGGTTTCGCCAAGAGCGGCGAGCGGCTGGCTGGACAAGTCGCCAAGCGGCAGGCGGTTACCAACCCCGAGAATACCATTTACTCGATTAAGCGCTTCATGGGGCGCCGCTTCGATGAAGTTAGCGAAGAGATGAAGCTGGTCCCCTACAAAGTGGTGCGGGGCGATGCGGGAGACGCCCGCGTGGAGGGAGCGGGCAAAAAGCTCTCGCCGCCGGAAGTGTCGGCGATGATCCTGGGCAAGCTGAAGGAAGCGGCCGAGGCGTACCTGGGCGAGAAGGTCACCAAGGCAGTGATCACGGTGCCGGCGTATTTCAACGACGCGCAGCGGCAGGCGACCAAGGATGCCGGCCAGATCGCCGGTCTGGAGGTGATGCGCATCATCAATGAGCCGACGGCGGCCGCGCTCGCCTACGGTCTGGACAAAAAGAAGGACGAGACCATCGCCGTTTACGACTTCGGCGGCGGCACCTTTGATATCTCCATTCTGGAAGTAGGCGATGGCGTCGTGGAGGTGAAGTCCACCAACGGCGATACGCACCTGGGCGGCGACAACATCGACCAGCGGATTATCGACTGGCTGATCACCGAGTTCAAGAAGGACCAGGGTCTGGATCTGTCCAAGGACCAGATGGCGCTGCAGCGGCTGAAGGAAGCGGCGGAGAAGGCCAAGATCGAGCTGTCGACGCTGCTGGAGACCGAGATCAACCTGCCGTTCATCGCGGCGGATCAGGGCGTGGCCAAGCACATGACCATGAAGCTCACCCGCGCGCGGTTCGAGCAGATGGTGGCGGACATTCTGGAGCGCACGGTGGAGCCCTGCAAGAAGGCTCTGGCCGATGCCGGCGTGACGCCGCAACAGATCGACGAAGTTGTGCTGGTGGGCGGCTCCACGCGCATTCCCAAGGTGCAGGAGATTGTCCGCAATCTGTTCGGCAAGGATCCGAACCGCAGCGTGAATCCCGATGAAGTGGTCGCGGTGGGCGCGGCGGTGCAGGGCGGCGTGCTGGGCGGCGAAGTGAAGGATGTGCTGCTGCTCGACGTGACCCCGCTGTCGCTGGGCATCGAGACGCTGGGCGGCGTCTTTACCAAGCTGATTGACCGCAACACCACGATCCCGACCCGGAAGAGCGAGATCTTCTCCACGGCCGCGGATTCGCAGACCTCGGTGGAGATCAAGGTCTACCAGGGCGAGCGCGCGATGGCTCGCGACAACCGGATGCTGGGCGTATTCCAGTTGATTGGAATTCCGCCGGCGCCGCGCGGCATCCCGCAAATTGAAGTCACCTTCGATATCGACGCCAACGGCATCCTGAACGTGACCGCGAAGGATAAGGCGACGAACAACGAGCAGAAAATCACGATTACGTCCTCCTCGGGCTTGTCGAAGGACGAAGTGGAGAAGATGGCCAAGGACGCCGAATCCCACGCGGCGGACGACCGCAAGCGCAAGGACGAGATCGAAGCTCGCAACCGGGCGGACGCGATGGTCTACAACATCGAGAAGATGCTGAAGGAGCATCGCTCGAAGATCTCCGATGCGGACGCCAAGCAGGTGGAGGAAGCGCTGGAAGCCACCAAGAAGTCGATGGCGGGCGGGTCGGTGGAGGACATCAACCGGGCCACGGATCAGTTGACGCAGGCGAGCCACAAGCTGGCCGAGGCGATGTACAAGTCCACCTCGGGGGGAGACGGGGCGGGTCCGCAGGGGGGCGCGGCGCCGCCGGAAGGCGAGGCCAAGAAGGATGATGTGGTCGACGCCGAATTCGTGGATGTCGACGAGAAGAAGTAAGGCAGGAGCGCAGGGGCCGGGCGTCCGGCCCCTGAAATTTTCAGACGCGGCTCGCACGGGCGGATAACGGTATGGCGCAGGCGCAGGATTACTACAAGACGCTGGGTGTGGAGCGGAAAGCCACCGAGGACGACATCCGCAAGGCTTATCGCCGGCTTGCGCGCAAGTATCACCCCGATCTGAACCCCGGCGACAAAGCGGCGGAGGACCGTTTCAAGCAGGTTCAGGAAGCCTACGACATCCTGAGCGACGCCAAGAAGCGGAGCATGTTCGATCAGTACGGGTTCTATTCCGAGAACGGAATGCCCGGGGCGGGTGCGCGTCCGAACGCGGGCAGCGGGTTCGGCGGCTTCGATTTTTCAGAGTACTTCGGCCGCGGCGCGCAACAGCAGCAGCCGCCGCGCGGCGGCGGGTCGAATTTCGAGGACATCTTTCAGCAGTGGTTTAACCGCCAGCCGGAGGAGCAGGTCTCGCCGGAGCGCGGCAGCGATCTGGAATACGCGCTGAACATCGATTTCTGGCAGGCGATCAAGGGCACGCAGGTTCCGGTGACCATCCAGCGCCAGGAGTCGTGCGCCACCTGCGGCGGAACCGGTCAGGGCGGAGGCAACCGAACGGTTTGTCCGGAGTGCAATGGATCGGGCAACGTGACGCAGATGGCGGGCGCGATGCGCTTCAGCCTGACGTGTCCGCGATGCAATGGATCCGGGCAGCTTCGCAACGTGTGTCCCACCTGCCACGGCGACGGGCGGACGGCGCGGGCGGAGACGGTGGAAGTTCGCATTCCCGCGGGAGCGCAGCAGGGGTCCCGGCTGCGCGTGGCGGGCAAGGGCAACGCGGGTTCGGCCGGCGCGCCCCCCGGCGACCTGTACATCACCATCCGCGTCGAACCGCATCCCTTTTTTGAGCGCGACGGCGACAACATCGAGATCCGGATTCCGGTGCGGGTGGATGAAGCGGGGCTCGGCGCGAAGATCGAAGTGCCCACCATCGACGGTCGGGCGATGCTGAAGATCCCGCAGGGCACCCGCAACGGGCAGAAGTTCCGGCTGCGCGAGAAGGGTGTGTTC
>CAYOQB010000117.1:15332-16023 GCA_964406035.1 uncultured Solibacteraceae bacterium
CGCGCGGGGATCAGATTGTGGAAGTGCTGGTGCAAACGCCGCGCATTGAGGACGAACGGACCAAGGAACTGCTGCGGGAACTGGCGCAATTGCAGCCTGAGGATCCGCGGGCGGAAATCTGGGCGAAGGTGTAAAGGATCGGCTATGCGCAAGGGCAGAAAAGCGGCGTACATGATCTCGGCGGTGGCCGAGCAATATCAGATCCACCCCCAGACCCTGCGGCTGTACGAACGGGAAGGTTTGCTGCTGCCTTCGCGCAGCGAAGGCAACACGCGCCTGTACACGGAAGAGGACCTGGAACGGCTGGAAGTGATACTCAAGCTGACGCGGGACCTGGGCGTGAATCTCGCGGGGGTGGAAATCATCCTGAATATGCGCGAGAAGATGGCGGAGATGCAGCGTCAGATGGAGGAGTTCGTGGAGACGCTGAATCAGCAACTGGCGCAGCGCGCCTCGGGCTCGCGCCCGGCGGCGGCAACCACGACGCTGATTCCGGTGATCCGCATTAATTCAGTGGTCCCCACGCGGGTGGCGGCGGAGCCGCCGCGGGGCAAGAAGAAGCGGTAGCGGGACAGCGCTTCGCTCGCAGATTGCGCTGCAACGGGCCAAGTCAAGCAGAATGCGATGAGGTCAACTTAGCGCTGCAGGCCGGGGACGCCGCCGAGCGTGCGGGCGAGGCGGACGCCGCGAA
>CAYOQB010000118.1:0-15833 GCA_964406035.1 uncultured Solibacteraceae bacterium
GCAGCGGCTGGCCTTTGTCAAGCCCCTAATTTACACTCAGGATTTTACGCGACCTTCGATCCCGCTGCGGCCGGCAAGATCACGCAGTTGCGGGCGGCGGTGTAGGCGTTATCGGCAGGGCCATGGAAGTTGACGATTGGAGACAATAGAGGAGAGCAACATGAATCGCTGTCAGTTAGTCGTCCAATGGACGTTAGTGATCGCCGGTGGATTAGCTTCTTCGGCTCTTCTTGCCCAGAAGCAGACCATTATAAATGTGACCGAGCACCGGCCGTTGTGGCCGGCCCTGGACCAGATGGAGCAGGTTTTCGGCTCAGCGGTGAATTACGAGGATGTGCCCTATGAGCACCCGGACGATCTGGAGGCCGTCACAGACCCTCGCGTTCGCGCATACATCGGCGGTCGCCCTTCGAGGGTGCCACGCAAAGGAACATTGGTCTTCGCCTTTGACGACTCGTCGTCGGAGCCCGCCAGGGTGGCGCATCTCAACAGTCTTCTGGTCGCATACCGGCAGGCAGGGTTGCCCGGCGACTTCCGCGTAGAATTTGCCAACGGCATGCTGTACGTTGTTGGGACCCGGGTCAAGGGCGGCGACGGGAGGCTGCGGGACTTGATCTCGCCAATGTCCATCCGAGTGGACGTACCGTTTGGCCGACGCACCGTGATCGAGACGGTTGCACTGATCGCCGAAGCGGTCTCGAAGGCAGGCGGCGTGAGAGTCCTCGTCGGGCAAGTGCCGTTCGCGCCCGAGGTCGTGAGCTTCGAGGCTCGGCGAGAAACGGTGCGTGACGCGATCGCCCGGTTGTTTCGCGAGGCGCATCCTGAGCGGCAAACGTCGTACCGTATGCTCTTTGACACGCTGGTTAGCAGCTACATGTTGAACTTAAACGCGCTTCCACCCACCAATGCGCCCGCGGCCGAAGGCTCAGCCGGTGTTCCTCAAGGGCAGCCGAACGGCGTATCGAAATGGCTGAACCCGGTTCAGCGTTAAAGGAGACCGGCTAAAGCTGCGTACGCCGTGCCGCCTCGATTCTGCGCGGCGGGAGCTAGCTGCATTGTTGCGGTCGGTTGAGAAGCCAACCGCAATTCATGGTTTTATGCCAGCCGTATGGGCCGAAGCAACCCTCGAAAGTGATCAAATAGTGAGAGACAAGAGGCCCAAGAAGAATTGGTGGCGGAGTGTGATTGAGGCGAAGTCTGAGTTCCAGGTTGTAGTACTCTCGTCCGATGCCCGCTCTGCTCGGGGGGCTAGGCTTTGCACAAACGCCGCAAGCAGCGGCCGCCCCTGTACGGCTGGACATATTCGTGACATGTTAGCGTTTGGGTTGAGAACTGGTATTCCCGGCGTTCTTCGACATTGCTTCTTTCACCTGAGCACTCCGTGGAGGCATTCCACATCGGAGTGGGAAACGCGGAGATCAAACGAACGCTATTGGAGATCCTTGAAAAGAACCGGCGAGGAACCCGCTTCTTGCAGCCGGGTACTTTTGAGCAGTTGCAAGGAGCTACCCTAGGGGTGCAAAAGTGAAGGTGGTTTTTCTGTTTCTGTGCGTTGTATTGGGGCGACCCGCGCTTGGACAAGAAAAGCTTGAGAACTTGCTCGGTCTGCTCTCAGCCGCAGAGCCGGAGTACGCCGTAGACGGCCTTCTGCGGCTGGTGGAGCGAGAGGTGGCGCCCAAAAAGCGACATCCCGAGTTGCTGGAACAGGCGTGGCAACTGGCGACACTGGCGCAGCAAAGTGTGGATCGACGCGCCTGGTGGAACAATGATGACGTGCTCAGCGGCGTGCTGGGCAACGCTGCCTTCGCGCGGATTGACGGCCTCTCGCTGCAAGACCGTGTTGTCGAGGCCTGGTACCGCAAGGATCCATTCGCGGCACGGGAGTACTTCGAGCGCATGGTTTATCCTTCGCTCAGCTCCACTCCCTGCGAAGCCGACCTGGTTCCCTCCTTCAAGCGGCACTACCGTCTCGTTCAACTGCTTGCCGATCGCTCGTTCCGTCCAGAGGAGCGAGCCAAGGCCCGGCACGTCGCTTTTGTCGAGTCCCGATTCCGCCGCATGGTCTCGCCCGCGGAAGTGGGGCCTGCAATCCAAACCGCCGTGGATGGCGCATTCGACCAGTCCAGCCGCAGCCGCCTGATCGGAGTCATCGCGCTCCAGATTCCCTCTCTGATGGTGGACTTCCCGGCTTTCACCACCCATGCCCCGGAGCTGTTCGACATCCATCAAAAGATGCTTGCAACTTTGCCTGCCGGGGATTCGGCGGCGCTGTCCATGGCGCAGGCGCTGCGCGGCCTGGTGATCGCGCAACTCAGCGGCACGCGCTGCGAGCGAAAGCCGGAGGAAACGGGCAAAAGGTCCAGCGCCGGCCGAATCCTGGAACAGTTCCATGAACTGGTTCTCAAGCGTCACCCCAACGGAGCGATCGAACCGATCCAGGAGCGGGAGATCACGTTGCGGATGTACCGGCCGGAGAAGGCACGCGTCCGTACTTTCTCCTCTGCGGAGGCTCTGGATCTGCACCGCAGGGTGGAATCGCTGCGCAAAACGGCGCCTCGAGTGGCGTCTGCTGTTAAGGAATGGGACCTGGAGTTCCATGCCGTCATCACCGCGCTGCTGGAACGGAAGCCGCCGGAGGGGAATGCGCGCGCGGTTTTCACCGAATCCGTTTGGCTGCTGCAGGGCTTAGGCGCGATCCGCCTGGATCCCAAGAAGCCGTATGAACCCTACGAACACGAAGGGCGGGGCCGCATCCCCATCGCTCTCGCCGGCCTGCTGACCGGATCCCTGGGCTCCGAGGTGCGCCGCCAGGACCGCAATCTCTGGTATTGGGCGGCAGTGGAAACCTTGGACAGTTCGGTGCTGCTGCCGCCGAAGCAGCAGGCGGCGCTGTACGAGGCGATCCGCATGTCCGGCGATCCTTACCTGCTCTTCCAGGTCGCGTTCGGGGAAGCAGGTAAAGGACCGCGGGTCGTGCCGCCGTATCTTCAGTAGCCTACACCTTCTCGACATCCACCTTCGCGTCGTGGAAGTCGCCGCCGCCGCCCAGATCGCTCAGCCCGTCCGGCGTGAGCACGTTCACGCTGGCTTTGCCCTTCAGGCGTGACGCCCACCAGCCCTGCGGGATGCTGACCACCCGCGGGCGCACGCCGTCCTTCACTTCCGCGCGCAGGCGCATCTCGCCACGCTGGTTGAAGACGCGAACCAGGTCGCCATCGCGGATGCCGCGAGGGGTGGCGTCGCGCGAGTGCATGCGCACCGTGGGCTCGCCTTCGGCTTTCATGTGCGATTCCGCGTGTCCCATCGACGAGTTCAGGAAATTGCGGGTGGCCTTCGAGCTCAGCAGGTGCAGCGGAAACCGGCTATCGGTGTGCACCGCGACGTGCGCGGGCAGCGGATCCAGGCCCTTGGCGCGAAGCGATTCCGAGTAGAACTCGCACTTGCCGCTGGGCGTGCCGAACTTGCCCTCCACGTAGGGCAGGTACGGAGAAGGAACTCGCACGGAAACCCAACCTTCCTTGGCCAGGCGCTCATAGGTGAGCCCCTTCAGGAGGGGATGATCGGTCTTCAGCGCCGCGCGCACGATGTCCTCGTCCGATTCGAAAAGGTACGGTTCGGTAAAGCCCATCTTCCGCGCCAGCCGACGGAAGAACTCCGTGTTGGGAACGGCCTCGCCGGCGGGTGCGGCCGCGGGCAGGTTGATGCTCAGGTACTGGTGTCCCCAGGAGGTTAGCAGGTCCAGCACCTCCACTTGCGTGGCGGCGGGAAACACGTAATCGGCGAATCGCGCCGTGTCGGTGATCACGTGATCCAGCACCACAGTGAACAGATCCTCGCGGCGCAAGCCCTGAAACACCAGGCCCTGGTTCGGCGCGATGGTCGCGGGGTTGCTGTTGTACACGACCAAAGCCCGCACCGCGGGTTTTAGCTTCGGATCGGTAAGCGCGCGGCCCAACTGCACCATGTTGATGGATCGCGCCGTCTTCGCCTCCAGCTCGGGCATGGACACGGCGGCCTCGTTCAGCGGGAACAGGTGCGCGGCCATGTGCAGCATTCCGCCGCCCTGATATTTCCAGGCTCCGGTGAGGGCGGGGAGGCAGGCGATGGTCCGGAACATCATCGCGCCATTGGCATGATGCTCCATGCCCACCAGCGTGCGGATGGTGGACGGACGCGCTTTCGCGTAGGACTCGGCAAGATGCACGATGTCCTGGCGCTCCAACCCGGTGATCCCGGCCACGCGCTCCGGAGGATACTCGCGGGCGCGGGCGCGCAGCTTATCGAACCCGAGGGTGTGTTTGGCAACATAATCGCGATCGAAGAGCTTGCCTTCGATGATCACGTTCATCATGCCCAAAGCGAGCGCTGCGTCGGTGGCGGGCAGGGGCTGCAGATGGAGGTCGGCTCGCTCGGCCGTGGCGGAGCGGATCGGATCGATCACCACGATGCGTGCCCCGCGGCGACGCGCGTCCTCCATCAGCGGCCACACGTGCGGATTCGACAGAACAGGATTGGCGCCCCAGATGAGGATGAACTTGCTATGGATGATGTCTTCCGGCAGGATCCCGGCGAAGGATCCGTTGGTGGCCATCAGGCCTTCGTAGCCGGCGCTGCCGCACACGTCGCGTTGCAGACGGCTGGCCCCAATCCGGGCGAAGAAGCGGCGGTCGAGCGACCTGCCCTGCACCACGCCCTCGGTTCCGGCGTAGCTGTAAGGCAGAATCGCGGTGGGACCATCCTTGTCGATGATCTTCTGGAGGCGCGCGGCGACATCGGCCAGCGCGTCCTCCCAGCCCACCCGTTCGAACTTGCCGTCGCCCTTGGCCCCGGTCCGGCGCAGAGGATAGAGCACGCGGTCGGGATGGAACACCAGATCCTGCAACACCGTGCTCTTCTTCTCGCAGAGGACGCCGCGCGTCAGTGGATGGTCCGGGTCGCCTTCGACTTTCACCGGCTTGCCGTCGCGGGTGGTGACGATCCAGGCGCAGGCATCCGGGCAATCGTGGGCGCAGACGCCGCGAACGCGCATCTCCGCGTTGGCATGGCTGCATCCCGCGGGCAGCACCGCCAGACCGGCTGCGCCGGCCTTGATGAACTCGCGTCGCGACGCTCCGTCCGGCATCCGGAGAATGATATCCGATCCGCTCAGCGATAGGTGGAGGGGTACGCCTTGCGCATCTCGCCCGCGATCTCCATCGCCTTGGTGATCTGGATCAGCTCGCCCTTGCCGATACCAGGGCAGGCCGCGGCTTCGCGCCGCCAGTTCGCGGGGCGCTCCACCAGTTCCGGCCAGAACGGATACAGGCGGCATTGGACCGGTTTCACCGGATGCACGCGGCAGCCGCCGTCCAGGAAGTGGCACTGCGAGTTGCGCGGCTTGCGGAAGCGGAGCAGCGTCTTGGTGCGGACCACGTATTTGGCTTCGAAATCGGCCTCGGACATGCCCAGGTAAGCGGCGATGTTCTTCAGGTCGTCCTCGGTAAGGTACACGTTCCCCTTCACCTCGCAGCAGCGGGTGCAGTTCGGCTGGCACTCGAAGGCGATGGAGGTCAAGCGCGGGACCCCCGCCGGATCACAGTTTCGCGGAAGGGCTGCAGGAACGGGATCTGATCCTCGCCCGCCGCCGGCGACCAGCGGAACCAGCGCGCGCTGATGACCTCGGGCGTGAAGTCCAGAATCAGAAAGCCATCTTCCTCGAGTGTCGGCAGCTTCTCGTCGATCTCGATTCCGGAGGGAGGCACCGCGCGGATGCCGCGGTACGCCGAAGGCCAGCCCGACGCCGTTCCCAACGGCCCGCTGAGGATGGTGCGCACCGGGTTGGCGCGGAAGTCCGCGCCCGAAGCGGAATGGATGACGCCTTCGCCCAGCGCGTGCAGATCGCCGGAGACGAACAGCGGGATGCGCTCGCGCATGGCGGAGGCGGCGCTCAGAATACGGTTGTGCTGCGCGTTCCAGCCCTGCTGCCAGAACGGCTTTGGCTTCGCGGTGGTCAGCTTGCCGTCCGCGCCCAGGATGTCGGGATACCATTCGCCCCACTTGCCCGCGCTCCAGCCGGGCGGCGTGGAGGGGATGTTGACCACGTGCGCGGTCTCGGGCGCGGCCATGCGCGCGGCCAGCCAGGCTTCGGCCTCCCGCGGGATGAAGGTCCCGTTGCGCCCGTCCAAACGGAGAAAACGGCGGCAATCGTAAAGCAGGATTTCCGCCAGCGTGCCCCAGCGCAGCGTGCCGAAGTTCTCCGACGTTCCCGCCGGCGTATCCGGCGCGCCCGATCCCGCCAGACCCGGGGGACGGTGCGGATCGGGCAGGAATTCCGGATAGGCCAGCCGCCGTACCGCCCGCGACGCCGCCAGCATGAACGCGTCCGGCGGGAACGTCACCATGTTCTCGTTCGCGTCGTCGTTCTCGAAGTAATCGTGATCGTCGGTGAGAAAAAAGACCGGAGTGGATTGCAGGCGCGTCTGGTACAACCCGGTCACCTGCGCGTCGACAATCCGCTTCAGCACCAACTCGTTGGGCGATCCGAGGACCGGCAGATCCCGGCGGAAGCGCCCGATCCCGTCCACCAGCGCGCCGCCGGCCGGTGGAGCATCGCCCTGTTTCAGATCCCAGTAAACATGATCGCCATTGGCGATCACCGCATCCGGCGAAAACGACAACGCGCGGTCGAGCAGCGCCCGCCGGATCGCCAGGCTGCGGAACCAGGGCTCGCCTTTGGTGTTGCGAGAGCGCTCATCGCCGCCCGCGCAGGTGTAGACCAGCAGCCGCAGCTTCTCCGGCCGCGCCTCGGGAGCAGGCAAGGTCTTCAGCGTCCAGGGGCTGTTCAACGCGCAAGAACCGTCGAACAACTGCAACGTGTACGGCCGCGCCGCGGCCAGTCCGGCGGCGTCGAACCAGGCATGAGTGCCTTCGGAATCGCCGCGGACCCCCGCCACCCGGCGATCGCCGATGCGCAACACCGGCGTCCGGACCGGCTGCGCGAAGGAAGCCTTGATCAGGATCCGGTCGTGGCTGGCGGTGGGCAGAATGTGGCGAACGGAGTTCGCGGCCCCCTCCAGCCGCGACGCCGCCAACGCGGCCGCACCGGCAACGAAGTCGCGTCTGCGCATGCTATCTCCCGCTGGAAAGGTACAGGAACATTCGCCCGAAGGCCAGCGCCGTCAGCAGCACGCAGAATCCCCCGGCGATCCGCCACAGCCGCTCCACGCCGGGCTTCCAGCCGGGCTGGCGCGCGGCGAGGGTCACCAGGAACCCGCCGACCATGCCGCCGACGTGGGCCGCCAGATCGATCCCCGGCAGCAGGCTCAGCACCAGTCCGTACACCGCCCAGGTGACAAAGTAGCGCCGCAATTCGGGACTGCGCTCCTGGATCCCGAAGGCGATCATCGCGCCGATCAACCCATAGGTTCCGGCCGACGCGCCCACGCTCACCCGTCCCAGCCAGGCGCTGAAGACGAAGCCCATCACCGTAGAGGCGAAGTAGATCACCAGGAAGCGCGGCGTGCCGTAAATCTCCTCCACCTGCGCGCCCAGCGAGAACAGTACCCAGGAGTTCATCAGAATGTGCAGCAGCCCGCCGTGCAGGAACCCGGCGGTGATCAGCCGCCACCACTGGCCCCCATGCAGCGCCCCGGCGAAGCTCGCGCCGGCCTGGTACACCGAACCCTGGCTGTCCAGCGACACCGCCAGGTACAGGCCGATATTGATCAGCAGGATCATGGCGGTGGTGAAGTGGGCGGCGGGAATCAGCCCGCCCAGGGCGTTGTCGGGCGACCGGCGATCCACCGCGCGGGGACCGATCGCGGCATCGCAATAAGGACAAACTTTGTCGTCCGTGGTGATGAAGGCCCGGCAATTCGGGCACATGCGGCGCTTATCCACTACCGCTCATTGTGGCACAGCGGTCAAGACCCGCCCCGCCGCGAACACCCCGCCATCCCGTTCCGCAACCCGCGATACAATCGTAAAGGCAAAAATCCACCGGCATGCCGAACTTTGAGCAACAACAACGGCAGGACATCGTCGAAGTCGGCAAACTGATCTGGCAGAAGGGCTGGGTTGCCTCCAATGACGGCAACATCTCGGTCCGCCTGGACGACCGGCGCATCCTGGCCACCCCCACCGGCCTGAGCAAGGGCAGAATGCAGCCCGAGGACCTGATCGTGTGCGATCTGGACGGCCGCAAGCTGTGCGATGCGCCGCGCGAAGGCACCACCGAAATCCTGATGCACCTCAGCATCTATAAGCTGCGGCCGGACGTCCATGCCGTGGTGCATTCGCACGCGCCCATCTCCACCGGATT
Source organism: uncultured Solibacteraceae bacterium (assembly GCA_964406035.1). GTDB lineage: Bacteria > Acidobacteriota > Terriglobia > Bryobacterales > Bryobacteraceae > JAIEPW01. The sequence continues at coordinate 8,300 of CAYOQB010000118.1, forward strand.
CGCCACCGCCGGACGGGGACTGCAGCAGCCCATCTCGCCCGAAGTCATCGTCGGTTTGGGATGCGTTCCCCTGGCCGACTACGGTTTGCCCGGTACTCCCGCGCTCAGCGAGACGCTGGAGCCCTACCTGCCTCACTACAACGCCATCCTGCTGGCGAACCACGGGCTGGTCACCTATGGGGCCAACCTGTGGCAGGCCTACTATCGCATGGAAACGGTGGAGCACACCGCGCACATCGCGCTGGTGGCTCATCTATTAGGCGGCGCCCGCGAGCTTCCCGATTCCGAGGTCAGCAAGCTGCTGCATGCGCGGGAGCGCTATGGCGTGCCCAGCGATATCGCCATGCCGCCCGGTCTTCCCGCGATGTCGCGCAACGGGCATAGCGACGATCTGATCACCATCAGCCGGTCCGAACTGTTCGACCTGCTCGAGGAAGCCCTCAACAACCGCCGCCTCGCCCGGCGGCATTCCGAAACCCGCCGCTAATCGGGCACGTGCGAAAGATCGGGATCGTTTAAGCGGTCCACTTCCGTAAACCTCCGCCGTTGCGCGCGCATCGTGAACAGGTAGCCCGCCAGAATTACGCCCAAGGCGATCTTGGTGATTTCCACCACCCGCGTGATCCCGTGCAAACGATCGATCCGCTGCTGCCGGGGCTGCGCTTGGTCCGGCTGCAGGAAGTCGATTCCCTGGCCCTGATAGGCGATCTCCGGCGACACATAGAAATGCGTGAAAGCCACCAGAATCAACATCAGGGACGCGAGAAACACGGCGAAGCGCTTGCGGGTGCTGGCGAAGATCAGCACCGCGATCAGCGCGATCCCCAGCGCTAATTGCGCCAGTTCCCAAGCGTAAAAGTAATTTGTATTCAGGTCCGCGATCCAGAAACGCAGCAGAGCCCGCGAGTCCTGCTTGCCGATCCCCTGAATGATGTAGCCCGCGCGCTCCGCCCCCGGAGATTCGATCAGTCGCGTGACCGACCGGAAGTTGTACATCACCAGCAGCGGGATCATGATACTTCCCGCCAGCCAGGCCCCCAGGAGAAACGCTGCGATCCGGCGTGTGTGCATCCAACACCATCTTAGCCGGAGAGCACCCGGAAGAAATGCGGCTCAGCGCGCGACGCCGGCCGGCAGGCACAGCTCCGCGCTTACACCTGAGAGCGGGTCCACCTCGAAGACGAATCGAGTCTGGTGCGCGTCCGCGACCCGGCGCGCGGCCGCCAGGCTGAGCAGCGCGCCAGCCGGCAACCCCGCATCGCCCGTGCCCTCGTCGCCGGACCGGCTCCGGTATCCCGGTACCGCGCAATGGAAGCGCAGGACAACTTCTTCGCTCCCGCTCACCGTCTCAATCGCCAGCGCGTGCCGATTCTGCCCCAGTATGCGAAAGAAAGCGAAAAGATTCTGCAGGATGGCGCGAAGCCGTCCGGTCTCGAAACGCACCAGCGGCAGGTCCGGCTGGAAGCGGAGCAACACCGGCTCCCGCCCCGCGCCGCTATGCGCGCTCTCCTGGCTCAGCATTTCCTCGATGTCGATGGTTTCGCAGGCGGCCTCGGGCACCCGCGTCAACTCGATTCCATTGTTCAGGATCCAGTTCGATTGCTCCACCAACACCTGAATCTTGGCCAGTTGTTCCCGAGCCCGCGTATCCTCGCGCGGCAGCACCAGGTTCAGGTAGTAAGCAATGGACTCGATCGCTCCCAGCGGCTGTCGCAGTTCGTGAGCCAGATGCTCCATCAGGCTGGCGGCATCCTCCCGATGGGAGGCTTCGGCGATATCAGGCACGGCGCGGCTGCCGGCGGAGTGAGCCATACAAGTGATTCCGAGGCGAATCCGGGGGAGGACCTTCGAGTTATAGCGCCGGCGCTGGTTGCAGTCAAGGTTCAAAACAGGGAATTGCGCGGGAAAGTCCCCTAACGGTGGTTCCACCGCCGCGAACTGCGCCCGCCGGTGTGCGAAAATCACGAACATGCTGCATCCGGCTGGAGCCATATTTCGTACTCCGCATGACAGACATCCCAGCGGCGCCTTTGCGCCCGGAGCAGCTTAAACGTGTTTTTCTGGATTTTTCCCATCCTGAGCGCGGCGTTGTCATTTCGCGACGACAGCGACTTGATCCGCCGGTTGCAGAACCGCGAGCCCGACGCCATGACGGAACTTTACGACCGCTATGGCCGGCTGGCGTACGCCGTCATCGCGCGCGTGGTCCGCGACCGCGCCATCGCCGAGGACCTGACCCAGGAGACGTTTCTGCGCATCTGGACGCGTATGGCGGCCTTCGACTCCGGGCGCGGCGCCCTCGGACCCTGGATCGTCACCGTCGCTCGCAACCGCGCCATCGACTATGTGCGCAGCGTGGAAGGACGCGGCGCGCGCAACGCGGTCGATCTGGATCGCCTGGACCGCCCCGGGGCATTCGTGGACCTCGACTCGCGGATGCTGACCGCCGGCTACGGGCATCGCCTGCGTGAGGCCATGGATCGCCTCAACGCGAACCAGCGCGAGGTCATCGAACTCGCCTACTTCGAGGGCTTGTCGCAGACCGAGATGGCCGACAAGCTGAACCAGCCGCTGGGCACGGTCAAAACTTGGGTCCGGTCCGCTTTGGCCTCGCTTCGCAAGGAATTCTCGGAGGCGGCCGCCGCGACATGAAGTGCGAAGATTTTGCCGACAGCTACGAACTCTACGCGCTGGGCGCGCTGGACCGCGAGGAGCAGGCCGCGCTGGACCAGCACCTGGCGGAGGGTTGCGCGAATTGCGAGGCGGCCTTGAGGAATGCCCGATCCATCAACGCCGTGATCACCGCCGCGCTGGCCCCGGACGCCGAGCCCTCGCGAAGCCTGCGATCGCGCGTGGCGGCCAGCGTCGGCGCATCACCCCGGAAAAGCTGGGGCTGGCTTGGATGGGTCGCCGCGGCCGCCTCGCTCGTCCTTGCCGCCTTCCTGACCTCCGAGTTGCGAACCGAGCGCGGCCAACGGGAGCAGGCCAGGGCACAATTGGAGCAGGCCGGATTGGAGACCGCGCGGTTGCGCGCCGCTCTCGACTTCCTGAATGAGCCCGAAACCCGGCTGGTGGGCTTCGGCGCCGGTCAAACCCAGCCGCCGCGCGGCAACGTCTTCGTCCATCCCCGCCGCGGCGTGATGCTGATCGCCGCCAACCTTCCCGCCCTGCAAGCCGGACGCATCTATCAGATGTGGCTGATCCCGAGATCCGGCGCGCCGCGGCCGGCCGGACTCTTCCGCTCCGATCCCAGCGGCGCGGCGGTGCACCTGCTGCCCGGACCGCTGGATCTGGCCCAAACCGGCGCCGTCGCCGTCAGCGTCGAGCCGGAAGCGGGATCGGCCGCGCCCACGACAACGCCGCTCATCGTCGCGCCCGTGGCCGAATAGTTACGCGCTGGTGGAGCGCGACGCGCCCGAGATCGCCGCGTCCTCGCGCAGCGACGCCGCTTCGGACTCATCCTGGGCGATGGACGCAAGCAGCGCCAGCACCTCCGTGGCATCCCAATCCACGTGCGCGAAGCGCGGGTTCACCACCAGCTCCAGCAGCGCCCGCAACGCGCACTCGCGACTCTCGAGAGCCGCGCCGCGATCCGCCAGAATTCCCGCCAGCACGGAGCTCCAGCGCCGCGGATCGAAGGGGAACAGCGCCGCGCAAGCCAGGGCGCAGTCAGGCATGTTCGCCACCGACGCCGCAACCGCTTCCAGCAGCGGGTGCGTGCCCGGCATCGACCGCAGAAACTCCAGCGCCCACAGCCGCAGATCCAGTTCCAGGTGATTGGCCCGCACCCGGATCGAAGCCGACTGCGGATCGCGGTACACCGCTTCCAGGCACGCCGCCGCCTGCGGCGCGGCGCCGGAGGTCAGCGCGAACATCGCCGACCAGCGCACCGCCGGATCTTCATCGTTGCGCAGCGCCAGTTCCTCCAGCACCGGCGACGAAAGCCGGGCCTCCAGCGACGCCAGCGCGCGAATCGCGCTGACCCGCCGCGCCAGCCCCGGCGCCCGGTTGCGAGCTTCATCCGCCAGGATGTACAGCCCTCGGGAATCGGCGGCTTGAGCGGCCAGCCATTGGCGCGCCATCCAGGGATAGGGTTGCGGAATGATCTGGCTAATCAGCCGGGTCTCATTCGGCCGCGAACGGGGAGAACTGGTCGTGGCGACGTGGAATTCCATCCTGCGCTCCGGGTGATGCGTTTGCCTTATCTAGAGTAGCCTGTCCGCGCGCCGGCGGATATCAACCCGCCAGAAAATCGAGCAGCGCCGCGCGCGAGGCCTCCGGCTGGTCCGTGAAGAAAATATGGCTGGCGTTCTTCAGCAGCACCAGCCGCGACCCGGGAATCGCCTTGTGAATCACCGGCGCGTTCGCGGCCGGCACCATCTCGTCACTCTCGCCGTGGATCACCAGCGCAGGCGCCTGGATTCCGCCGATGCGATCGCAGGCGCTCCAAGCCATCACCGCCGCCACCTGCGCCAGGTAGCCGGCGGCGCTGGGATAAGTCTTCACCCGTATGGCGATGTCTTCGGCCACGCGCTCCCGTGGTGTGCCCGGATCGTAAAGGTGCGGCGCCATCAGCCATGCCCCCTCCTCCGGGGTCATCGTCGCCCTCTGCCGCAGCCGCTCCTGCACCAGCGGCGGCGCCTGCACCGCGCTCAGATAACCGCAGGTGGTGCAGCCGAGCACCAGCTTCCGCACCCGCTCCGGATACGCCAGCGCGAATTCCTGGGCAATCATGCCGCCCATTGAAATCCCCACGATGTGCGCTTGCGCGACGCCGGCCGCGTCCATCACCGCCGCCGCATCCGCGGCCAGCAGCGGAATCGTGTACGGACCCGGCGTCACCGAACTGCGGCCCACCCCGCGATTGTCGAAGAAGATCACCCGGAAATGCGGCTCCAGCATGGGCCGAACGCGATACCACATCTCGTGCGTGTAGCCCAGGCCCATGATCAGCAGCAGCGGATCTCCCGCGCCGCCCTCGCTCCACCACAACTCAGCCCCTTGATTGTGTGTCACCGGCATGCGAGCTTACAGCTTATCGCGATATGCTAATCGCGCACCCTCATGCGGACTCTTGCCTTCTTCTTCTCCACCCTGCTGCTGGCGCAAGCGCCCATTGAGACCATGGACGGAACCGATCCCACCCGCGACGGCCTGAACCTGACCGAGCCGATCCGTGTCAGCGACAACATCTGGGTCGCCATCGGCTTCGGCAACACCTACCTGGTGAAGACCGCCGACGGCAACGTCATCATCGACACTTCGCTCCCCAACCATGCCCAGCGGCACGTGAAGATGCTGAAAGCCGTCGCGCCGGGACCCATCCGCTACATCGTGCTGACGCACGGCCACGGCGATCATACCGGCGGCGTCGCCTTATGGAAGGAGCCGGGCACCCGCGTTGTGGCGCAAAAGAATTTCGCCGAGTTTCAGCATTACCAGGCGCGCCTTTCCGGCTTCTTCGGCCTGCGCAACCGCGCTCAATTCGGCGCCGGCATCGGAGACCGCGCCGCCATCGCGGGGGCCAGCCGCGGCAACTATCCCGCGAACATCGTTGCCACCGACCTGTTCGACGACAAGTTCGAGTTCGAAGTGGGCGGCGTCAAGTTCGAGGTCCACGCCACGCCCGGCGAGACCTACGACCATGCCACCGTCTGGATTCCCGCCTGGAAAGCCGCGTTCCCCGGCGACAACATCTACGGATCGTTCCCCAATATCTACACGCTGCGCGGCACCCAGCCGCGCTGGGCCCTCGATTACGTGAATGCGCTCAACAAGATCCTCTCCTGGAAGCCGGAGCTGCTGCTGCCCAGCCACGGACGCCCCGTCGCCGGATGGCCCAATATCGAGAAAGCCGCTATTCGCTATCGCGACGCGATTCTTCACGTGCACGACGCCACCGTGCGGGGCATGAATGAAGGCAAGGATGTGTACACCCTGATGCGCGAAGTGAAGCTGCCCTCGGAACTCGACCTGGGCGAGGGTTACGGCACGCTGGCCTGGTCCGTCCGCGGCATCTATGAGGGCTATGCGGGCTGGTTTGACGGCAATCCGGCGACCATGTTCGCCACGCCGCCTGCCGCGGTATATCCCGATCTGGTGCGCCTGGCGGGCGGGGCATCCGCTGTCGCCGCCGCCGCGCAGAAGCTGCTGGGCGAGAAAAAACTGGTGGAGGCGCTACACCTGGCCGACGCCGCCCTCAGCGTCGAGCCCGCCAATCGCATCGCGCTCGAAGTCCGGCTCTCCGCCTTCCAGCAACTGCTGAAACAAAGCCGCAACTCGAATGAACGCGGCTGGCTCAACTTCGGCATCCAGGAAACGCGCCGAAAAATGGCCCAACCCTGATTCCATGCGATTGACGCCGCCGGGACGGCGTGGATAATGTAGCCATGCCAAACGTAAAACCCATTCCCGAGGGCTACCACGCCATCACGCCCTATCTGGTGGTCAACGGCGCCGCCGACGCGATTCGTTTCTACGAGCAGGCCTTTGGCGCGAAGGAACTGTTCCGGATGCCAGGTGCCGGCGGCAAGGTCGGCCATGCCGAAATGCTGTTCGGTGATTCGCCCGTGATGCTCGCCGACGAGCACCCGGAGATGGGCGCCGTCGGACCCAGAACCGTGGGGGGCAACCCGACCTCACTGCTCCTGTACGTCGCGAATTGCGACGAAGTGGTCGCCCGGGCGCAAGAGCTCGGCGCGGTGATCCGCAGGCCCTTGCAGGACCAGTTCTACGGCGACCGCTCCGCCACCCTCGAAGACCCGTTCGGCCATGTCTGGACCGTGGCCACGCACATCGAGGACGTATCGCCTGAGGAGATGAACCGCCGCGCCCAGGCGATGCACGCGTAAGCTATTGCACCGCCCGGCCGCGGCTGGGAATCCAAGGAATTGTGAAAACCTTCCTGGTGAGCTTCTTCGCGGCCATCCTGATCTCGATGCTGGCGGTGACTGCGTGGGCCGGCAGCCATATTTCGCTCTTTGAAGTCGGCGATGAGCTGCTCTCCAGCCCCTGGTGGATCGCCACGCTGTTCGACGCCTACTTCGGCTTTCTGACGTTCTACTGCTGGGTTTTCTACAAGGAGCCGGGCTGGCCTGCGCGCGTGATGTGGCTGGCGGCGATTCTCTCGCTGGGGAACATCGCCATGGCTGCCTATGTCTTGTTGCAGCTTTCCAGGTGGAAGACAGGCGAGCCTGTGGAGCGATTGCTGCTGCGCTAGACCCTCACGCCGCCTCAAACAGCGACGGCTGGTACGACCCCTTGCGCGAGCACCCCGCCAGGGCCGCCGGATACCGCCGGATCAGCTCCCCGGGCGCCTGGCAGTTCGGGCGTCCGAACAACCCCTCCATCTCCAGCGCATTCACCACCGACTTGGCCGACGCGTCGTTGTTGAAGATCACGAACGTCGCGTCCGCGAAGCGATGCACCCGGTCGATCCTCTGCTTCCACGACGCCAGCTCCTCCAGCGAGTACAGGTAATCGTGCTGCCTCCCGCGTGCGGCTCCCGGCTCGAAGTTCCCGAGGGAGTTGAGCG
>CAYOQB010000119.1:0-15676 GCA_964406035.1 uncultured Solibacteraceae bacterium
TGGCAGCGCAGGCAGTTGTCGAGGATCTTTTCGGGAGGCAGGACCGAGAACGCGACGATGGTCGCCTTGCCGCCGCGCGCCTCGACGTGCGCCTTGCCGGGTCCATGGCAGCTTTCGCAGCCCGCGCCTTCGGCCGGCTGGGCGGCCGCCAGAGGCGGGAAATGCGGATTCTTGGGCAAACTCAGCCACACGGCGGGATGGCAGGTACGGCAGACTTCGCTGCCCGTGTAGCCGGATGCGGACGGAGATTGAGCCGCCAGCGGAACGGCCGCCAGCAGCAGGAATCGGATGAACCCCACGCGCGCGAGAACCTCTCGCATCATGGTACAGCAACGTACCGAATTTCACACCCAAAAAAACGAGCGGGCCGGAGTTGCGTCCCCTGGAAGGGAGGCAGTCCGGCCCGGTCCACGGAGCACGGTTGGCTGAGTTAGAAGGTATAAGCGAACGTGAACATGGGCACGATGTCGTGCATCCAGCCGCCGACCGTGGCGCCGAGCGCGGGCGCGAGCACGTTGGCCGGGAAGGGCGTGATGTAGTCGCGGACTTCCACGCGAACATTCCACCGCTCGCTGATGCGGACCTTGACGCCGGCCGCGGCGGTAACCAGGGCGCGGGTGTCGTTGGTGCGAGTCAGCAGGCCGAGGTTGGACAGAGGCTGCGTGGGCAGTTCGCGTCCGGTGCCGCGGTAGAACTTGACGCCGCCGCCGCCGGCGAAGAAGGGCCGGACCTTGGCTTCCATGGGGGCGGTGTGGAACTGGAATTCATAATGGACGGCGTGCGAGTTGGCGCCGAACGTGGCTTCCGTGGAGCCCTGTTGCAGGCGCGCGTCGCCGCGTTGGAAGGTATAGCGGAACTCACCCGCCCAGCGGTTGGTGACGTTCTGGGTCAGGTAGCCGCTCCAGGCCACGCCGTTCTTGAAGCTGGCATCCGCCTCCGAAAGCGAGCCTTTGATGGTTTGGGAGGTATAGAAGCCCCAGCCGACGCCGCCGCCGAACTCCCACTTCTGACCGAAAGCCGCGGGCGCCGTTCCCAGGCACACCCCGAGCATCAGCATGGATCCGAATCGCATTTTGTTTGGTCTCCTCTTCGAGAAATCTGAGTTGTTAATTGACCACCCGCACCCCGAAGGTGGTCGAGAACGTTCCCTGAGCGATCGTCAGCGGGACTTGCAGGCCCAGCGGCACGTAGTCCGGCACGACGACATTGATTTGGTAGAGTCCGACAGAGCCGGGGGACAACCCGGCGAACTGGACCTCGAGCGGCACGCCGCCCAGGCTGACGGTGGCCGGCGTGAGCACCGTGGACGGCGGATTGCCCGGCGCGGGCGAACCCGGCGCCACCGGCGGGTTCACGTCGCCCAGTCCGGTGAGATAGATGATCAGCACATCCCGCTTGTGAATCGGATTGGTGGGCGTCACCAGGAAGTCATTCCGGGTGCGCACGATCACCGGCAGGTCGTCGGAGGAGCGGAACACGCTCGGCGCCACCGGCAGGACGGTGAGGTTGAAGGTATCGCTGACGCCGCCCGGCGTGCGCAGGATCAACTGCACGTTGCCGGCGGACTGGAACGGGAGTTGCGCGTTCACCTGGTTGCCGGAGACGAACAGGATCGGCACCGGAAGCCCGTTGACGGTGAGACAGCTTTCGCCGAGCGCGGTCGGGATCGGGATTTCATTCGACGCCATGTTCACCGGGCTCAACTGCGTCCCGAAGATGGAGATGAGCCCGCCGGGCGCGATGGCGGCGCCGAAGTCGGCCGCGTTCACCACGCGGTCGATGCGCGGCGGCGCGGTGGAGGCATCGTAATTCCACGGCAGGATGGTGAAGCCCGAAGTGGTCAGGTTGATGATGGAGCGGCGGCTGGACAGCGGCGCCAGCGTCCGGGTGAAGGCGAACGAGTCGTTGCCCAGCCGGGGCGCTTCCACCACGCGGGTAGGCCGCACGGGCGAGCCTTCGGTATCAATGCGGGCGATCACGCCGGGGCTGGAATCCGATTCCGCGGCGCTGACATAAGCCGCGCCGTCCACGAATGCCGCGCCGGAGCTGCGTCCGCCCGACAGCATCTGCGGGTTCGTCGCCACCAGCGACGAGTTCAGGAGCTGGTTGCCGACGATGAAATTGTCGAAGTTGGACGCCGCGTAGGCGCCGCCCAGGCTGCCCTGGTCCTTGCGCTGCACCGTGAAGGTGTCGACGTTGGCGTTGTACAGGAACACCAGCCCGTCCTTCGATGCGCCCAGAATGGAGGCGCCGTTGGGGCTGGCCACCAGAACCGTGTCGGGGTCGATCTTGTTCTCGAACACGCCCAGGCTGGCCAGGGTGGTCACCGTCCGGCTGGTCAGATCCACGCTGTCGATGACGTGGGTGGGTCCGGCCACGCGGTTGGCCACCAGGATGGCGCGCGAGGACACGGCGATAGAACGGGGGTAGTGGCCGCCCGGCATGCGGATCAGAGGCTCGGGACGGAAGGTCTCGAGATCGTAGATCCACAGCATCTGGGTGCGGTCCCCGCCGATGATGATGTAGCGGCTGTCGAAGGTGATGGCCATCTGCGTCGGCATGTTGCCGGTGCGCAGCGAGGTGACTTGCGTCATCGTATTGGCGTCATAGACCAGCACTTCGTTGGTGTTCTGCCGCAGCAGGTAGAAGCGGTCGCGCACCGGGTCGGCCAGCACGTCCACCAGGCGTCCGGGGACATTGATGAAGCTGCCGCGCTGATCCGGTTCGCGGTTGTTGATCAGAATCCGGATGGGATCGGGCAGGTTCACCGCCGCGCTGGAGGAGAGCGTAAGGTTCACGCTGGCCGTGCCCTTCTGGTTCGAGAACGCCGAGGGATCGACGGACACGGTGACCACCGCCGGCGTGACGCCGGAGGCGGGCCGGACCGAGACGCCCGGCGCCGAAGCGGTCAGGCTGAACGGCACGCCCGAGGTCCCGGGGCTGGAAATGGTGATCTGCTGGCTCAGCACGCGGCGTTCGCAGAAGCTGCCGCGGAAGGCGAGGTCCGGCGTGGAGGCGACCACGCGCGGCGTCTGTCCCAGCGAGCCCACCGGGATCACCGTGACGCCCGAATCCGAAATGGAATAGAGCACCGAGGAGTCGCGGTTCAGCACGCTCTTGCCGGCCAGGTTCTCCCGCAGCCGGTAGCGCTCGAGCACCTGCAGGTTGTCGGCGGTATGAACGACCAGCACCGGGTTGCGCGGCGGGGCCGACCCGCTGCCGCCGCCCGACTCCGGAATCTGCGCGTACACCAGGCCGCGCCGCGAATCGATGGCATGGCTGCCCACGTTCAGCAGGCCGGAGGGCTGGTTGAACTCGCTGATCGAGTACCCTTCGGAATCCGACAGCGTCCAGCCGCCGGTCCAGCGCGTTCCGTCCTGGTTCACGCTGACCACGCGCGGGCCTTGCGCGGGCGATGAGGTGTAGCCGATGACGTAGATCTGCCGGGTGCGGAAGTCCGCCCGGAAATAGAATGTGTCGGTCAGGCCGTAGGCCACCCGCCCGTCGCCCGAAACGGCCACCGAGGCGGTGATGATGGACGGCGGAAAGGTCGCCGGAGGCTGCGGCAGCGTCTTGGCCGTGACATCGGGAATGGTCCCGATGAGCTGCAGCGAGCCCGAGGCCGGGTCGAACAACTGGAAGTCGGCCGAAGTCACCACCAGCGCCTTGCCGTCGAAGCCGAACGCCACGCCGAACGGCGCCGCGCTCAAGGCATAGAATGCCCGGCTGTTGTTGGTCAGGTCGATCAGCGTCAGCCCGTTGGACGGGGTGCCGGGCGCCGCGAAGTTCGCGTAATGCGAAATCAGCAGATACCGCCCGTCCGGAGACACGGACAAGGACGAAGGCTGCGCCGGAACGCTGATGGACGTGCGTACCGTATTGGTGTCCAGGTTCAGCACGTCGATGCGGTTGGCGGTGAAGTTGGCGATATACAGGTTCCGCCGCCCTTCATCGAGCGCCAGATCCGAGGCCTGCCCTCCGATCGCCACCACCCTGCCGAGCGTCTGCGCCTCCGCCGCGGCGCTCGCAAGCGCCAGCAACGCCGCCAGGTACCCGGCGATCAATCCCCCAGTCATTCTGCGAAGCATAAGCGACTCCCAACTCTCAAATCAGTTCCCTGAACTTGCTCTTCCGGCGGGCTTTGTCCCGCTCGGTCCCGCGCGCTCCCCACTTGCCGGCCAGGCTTTGCCGTCCGGCTCTCTCACCGCTACTTGCCGGCCAGGCTTTACCGCCCGGCTCTCCACTGCTACTCGCCCGGCAGGCTTTGCCGTCCGGCTCTCTCACCGCTACTTGCCGGCCAGGCTTTGCCGTCCGGCGGGGCGTTCCGGCCGGACTCCACGTTCGCGATCCCTTGGTCCCGCACGATCCGCGAGCGTGAGTCCGGCCCTCCTGCCTCCCCCTACTCGTCCACGTTCTTCTTGCGACGCAGCACGATAATTCCAAGAAACAGAATCGCGAGCACCGCGCATACCAGCCGTACCGTTCCCGAATCCATATTTCGCTCCTTTCCTTCGCGTTAACCTTCTTTTTCAGCCCCGTTTAGAGGTTGTTCATCATCGGGATCAGCTCCCGGATGATCTTCATGGCCACCGGACCCACCGTCACCACGAACAGCGACGGCAGAATGCAGAAGAAGATCGGAAAGATCAGCTTCACGCCCAGCTTGGCGGCCTTTTCCTCGGCCACCTGGCGGGTCTGCACTCTCATGAAGTCGGCGTGAGCCCGCAGGCTCTGCGCCACTCCCGTCCCGAATCTGTCGGCCTGGATCAGCACCGCCACCAGCTTCCGCAGATCCTCCACTCCGGCGCGTTCGGCCAGGTTGCGCAGCGCGTCAATGCGCCGCTTGCCCGCCTTCAGCTCCAGATTCACCAGCCCAAATTCCTCGCTGATCTCCGGATGCGCGTGATCCAGCTCCTTGGAGACCTGCAAAATCGCCTGGTCCAGACCCAATCCGCTCTCCACGCAAACCACCAGCAGGTCGAGCGCGTTCGGCAGACCCCGCGAGATTTCCTTGTGCCGCTTCTTGGCCCGCATCCGGACGTATTCGTTCGGACCGAAGAACCCGACCGCCGCCGAGACCAGAATCGCCAGGAACTTGTTGGAACTATCGGCGGAAGAGCCCGACACCAATACGGCCATCAGCAGCGGAAACGCGACTCCAGCCGCGAACTTGGCCCCGTACAGGATCTTCACCGCGTTCTGGCTGCGGATTCCGGCCCGGATCAGCCGCCGCTGCATGATGGTGACGTCCTTGGGCGACGCCGGCACCATGTTGCCCAGCTTCTTCACCACCTCGTGGAACACCAGGCTGGGGTGAATGGGCGCTTCCTCGGGCGCTTCCACGCCTCCGGCCACGCGCTCCATGGCCTCCTTGGGGCGCACATACATCTTCAGGCCCGCGGCCGACAAAGCCGCCGCGATCACCAGGAATATCAACGCGGTAAGAATGACGGACGCCATGTTTTTCCCTCTTAGACCTCGATGTTCACGATCTTCTTGATCACCGCGTAGCCGATGAGCTGCAGTCCCACCGCCGCCCCCGCCATCAGGTTGCCCACTTCATCGGTGAAGAAGAAGGTGACGTACTCCGGATTGACGAAGAACATCAGCACCGCCACCGCCATCGGAATCGCCGTCAGCGCGTAGCCGGTCATCTTGCCGTGCGCGCTCACCGCGCGGATGCGGCCCCGCAGCTTGAACCGCTCCCGGATCACGTACGCCAGCTTGTCTAGAATCTCCGCCAGGTTGCCGCCGGTGCGCTTCTGCAGCAGCACCGCCGACACGAAGAAGTGACAGTCGAGCAGCGGCACCCGCTTGGCCAGCTTCTGCAGCGCGAAATCGAGCGGCAAACCCAGGTTGTGCTCCTCGAAGGTGCGGCGGAACTCGCCCGCGATCGGCTCCTGAAACTCGCGGTGAATCATTTCGAGCGAAACCGAAAAAGCGTGCCCGGCGCGCATCGAGCGCGACACGAACTCGAGCGTGTCCGGGAACAGCTCCTCGAAGCGCTTCAGGCGCGCCGAGCGCTTCTGCATCGCGAACAGCACCGGCGCCGCGCCGGCGCCCAGCGCCACCACCCAGCACAGGATCCGCAGATTGGAGGGCAGCATCACCCAGGAGACCCCGAAGCCGCCCAGAAACAGACCAAGACAGGTGTGAATGAACCGCGCCGGCTGCCACTTCAGCCCCGCCTGCTCCAGCAGGTCATGCACCTTCTGCTGCAACTGGTACTTCTGCATCAGCCGCTGCACCACCAGGCCCATCGCCTGGTCGCGCTGGATCAGTTGCGGCTCGCCCGTCTTCTTGGCGGCCGCCTTGGCCTTGGGAACGCCCACCAGGCGGTTCTTGATCTTGTCCACGTCGGCGCTCTTGGCCGCGCGCGAGAACAGCAGCCACAGCGCCATCACGCCGCCCCAGGCCACCAGCAGAATCAGCAAAAAAGTGCCCATGTTCCCTCCGCCATTCCCCGCCGTCAGACTTCCACGACTTCGTCAAATAGATCCGGCCGCAGCCGGATGCCGGCCGCCAGCAGCTTCTCGTAAAACTTCGGCCGGATGCCGGTGGCCGCGAACCGGCCCAGCACCTTGCCCTCCGGCGACAAGCCGCGCTTCTCAAACACGAACAGATCCTGCAGCGTGATCACTTCGCCTTCCATGCCCGTGACCTCGGTGACGCTCATCACCCGGCGCGAGCCGTCCGACAGGCGCGAGGCCTGCACGAACAGGTTCACCGCGCTCGCGATCTGCTGCCGGATGGACACCAGTTGCATGTTCGAATTGGCCAGCGACACCATCACTTCCAGTCGCGACACGCCGTCGCGGGGCGAATTGGCGTGAATCGTGGTCAGCGATCCGTCGTGACCCGTGTTCATCGCCTGCAGCATGTCCAGCGCTTCCTCGCCGCGGACTTCGCCCACCACGATGCGGTCCGGACGCATACGCAGGCTGTTCACCAGCAGCTCGCGCTGCCGCACCGCGCCGTGCCCTTCCAGGTTCGGGGGCCGCGTCTCCAGCCGCGCCACGTGCGGCTGCTTCAACTGCAGTTCCGCCGCGTCCTCGATGGTGACAATGCGTTCCTTGTTGTTGATGAACAGGCTCAGCGCGTTCAGCAGCGTCGTCTTGCCGGCGCCGGTGCCGCCCAGAATGATGATGTTCAGCCGCGCCTTCACGGCGGCCTCGAGCAGCTCCATCATTCCCTGCGTCATCGCCCGCCGGTCCACCAGGTCCGGCGGCATCAGCTTGTCCTGGCTGAAACGGCGGATCGACAGCAGCGGCCCGTCCACCGCCAGCGGCGGAATGATCGCGTTCACGCGCGATCCGTCCGACAGGCGCGCGTCCACCATCGGCGTCGATTCGTCCACGCGGCGGCCCACCTGGCTGACGATCTTGTCGATGATCCGCAGCAGGTGGCCGTCGTCGCGGAAATTGACGTTGGTCAGCTCCAGCAGGCCGCGCCGTTCCACATAAACCTGTTTATGGGTGTTCACCAGAATGTCGGAGATGGTGGGATCCTGCAGCAGGGGCTCAAGCGGCCCCAGCCCGAATACCTCGTCCAGAACCTCATCGCAGATCTGGTTCTTCTCGATCGCGCTGAGCAGCGTCGGCTCGGCGTCGATCAGGCTCATCACCGCCTGGCGCACTTCCGCCCGGACGCGCTGGTTG
This sequence comes from uncultured Solibacteraceae bacterium, assembly GCA_964406035.1. Lineage (GTDB taxonomy): Bacteria > Acidobacteriota > Terriglobia > Bryobacterales > Bryobacteraceae > JAIEPW01. The sequence continues at coordinate 7,659 of CAYOQB010000119.1, forward strand.
TCGATCGTCGCCAGCGCCTCCAAGTTGATCTTGTCCACCAGCTTGCGGTGCAGCGTGAACTTCAGTTCCTGATACTCCGGCTTCAGCGACCCCTTGGGCCGCCCCGAGTTCTTCAGCAACCGCTGCTCCCAGCCGGCCGCCTGTCCGCTCTTGTTTTCGATTCCTGGAAACATGTTTTACCCGTTCCGTCTCATCCGTCGTCTCACCTACGCCACGGCCGGCTTCAACTCCTTGGCCGCCCGCGCCGACTCGGCCGCGCGCGCGCTCGCCAGGCGCGTCGAAAGCCCCTCGATCGCCTTGCCCAGCTCCCCTTCGCGTCCCAGCGGCTGCCCCAGCGTCACCACCCGGTGCAGCGCGAAATAATCGTTGGGAAAGCTGGCGTGCACCGCGCAGCCGAACAGCTTCTCCATGTCCGCCGGGGAGATCCCGTCGCGCTTCGAAAAACGGTTCACCACCACCTGGAAACGGTCCCGCGGGAAGCCCAGGCCGTCGATCAGATTCAAGGCCCGCCGGGTCAGGTGCAGGCTCGGCAGCTCCGCCGTCGAGACCAGGTACGCCTTGTCCGACTCCGAGATCGCCATCAGGCTGGAACGGTGGAACACCGCCGGCAAATCCAGCACCACCCAGTCATACAGCCGCCGCGCGTGCTCGATCACCAGGTGCAGCCGCGCCGGGTCCACGACATCGGCCCGCGGCGCCGCCGGCGCGGGCAGGATGTCCACCCCGTCGGCGTGCGCGATCAGCGCCGCCCACAGCGTGGCGTCCAGACGCTCGGCGTTCTCCAGCGCATCGGCCAGCGAGTAGCGGTGGCTCAGCTTCAGATAGAAGCCGATGGTGCCGCCCATCAAATCGAAATCGGCCAGCAGCACCCGCTTGCCCGTCGTCCGGGCCAGCGAGAACGCCGTCTGCGTGGCCAGCGTCGACGCGCCCGAACCGGGCTTGGTCGAGGAAAACACAATTACCGAGCCCAGCTCCGGCTCCCCCGCCGGCTCCTGCTTGCGGATGCGGCGCAGCCGCTGCAGCGCCGCCTGCTGCGTCGCCGCGTCGAAGGGCGCGTACAGAAACTCGCTCGCCCCGGCGCGCAGGCTCTTCAGAATCGCGTCCGAATCGTTGCTGCGGTGCAGACCCACCACTTCCACCGGAGGCGTCAGGTTCACCAGGAACTGGATCAGGTCGCAGGCGGCCCCCAGATCCGTCGCCAGATCGAGCAGCACCATCTCCGGCTTCAACTGCCGCAGCCGGATCTCCAGCGTCTGCCGCGTGGGGTAGCTCTTGACGTCGCTCAGGATCTGGAACGCCCGCGTCTCCGGCACGGTGGCCAGGAACTCGTTCGCCAGGCCCTGATCGGGCGCGATCAGCAGCGCGGTGATGGGAGCTTCGCTATGGGGCCGCGTTTCCATGGGTCCTCCCGGAGAGCCTTCTCCGGATTACTTCTTGGTGGCCGCCGCGCCGCCACGCGCCGGCTGCGCTCCGCCCTTCTTGTCCTTGGGCTGAACCGCCTCCGGATTGTCCGGCGTGTACGGCACCAGGAAGTCGCGCGGGAAGTACGGCTCCGGCTTCGGATCGTTCGGGTTCAGCGGCACCGTGATCTCCGGCGTCACCATCACGATCAGCTCCGAGCGGGAGCGCCGCCGGTCGATGCTCTTGAACAGCGTCCCGAAAATCGGCATGTTGCTGAGCACGGGGATGCGGTTGAAGTTCTCCGTCTCGCGGTTGTCCACCAGGCCCGCGATCACGAAGCTCTGCCCTTCCTGCAGCTCAATGTTGGTCTCGGCGCGGCGCGTCGAAAGCGCGGGCACCACGAAGCCGGAGAAGCTCACGCCATTGGCCAGATCGATGGAGCTGACCTCCTGCCGCAGCACCATCTTGATGGTGTTGTTGGGCGTGATCACCGGCGTGAACGCCAGACGGATGCCGAACTCGCGGAACTGGATGGTTACCGCGCCGGCGTTGGCGCCGCCCTGCAGCACCGGCACCGGGAACTCGCCGCCCACCAGGAAGTTGGCTTCCTTGCCCGCCGTCGTCACCAGGTTCGGCTCCGCCAGGATCTGCAGAATGCCCTTCAATTGCAGCGCGCGGATGAACGCGCCCAGGTTCAGGTCCGGACGGAAAGCGAAGATGTTCAAGGCGTCGGCGATCGCGAAAATCGAGCTCGCCCCCACCCGGTTGAAGCTGCCGCTGTTGAACTGCCCCGTTCCGGTCTGCCCGATGGTGCCGGTGGCGCCCGTTGACAGCAGGTTCACCGCGAACTGGTTCGAAACATTGCGGTCCATCTCCGCGAATTTCACGCGGATCAGCACCTGCTTCTCAATGGGACCGACGACGTTGGTGTTGTTGACGATGTTCTTGGCGAAGGGCGCGATCAGCGCCGCCGCCCGCTCCCCGACTTCGCGCGAGGAAACCCGCCCGTTCAGCGACATCGACTCCCGCGAGCTCAGCACCTGAATGTCCTCGCTCGGGAACGTGTCCTTGATCAGGCGCCGCACCGGCTCCAGGTTCAGCTCCACGCTGACGTTGTAAAACGTGCGCGAGCCGTCCTTGGACCAGACCACCATGGTGGCCGAGCCGAGACCCTTGCCATGCAGCAGGATCTCGCGCGTCGTCACCGGGCTGGCGTCGAAGATATCCGGGTTCGAGGTGGAGATCTGGCGGATGTCCGACGGATAGTCGATCACCACGCTCTTGCCCACCGTCAGACGCAGGTCCTCGGCCGATTGCGCGTGCGCCAGGCCGAGGCTCGCGGCGAGAGCCAGCGCCGCCGCCACCGCCCGGTTCCATTTCGCGGGGCCCTGCCGGACAGCGCCGCGATTGCCTTGCTTGAGGATTCGCCGAATCATGTTTTCCTCTTCTCCCACTCTCTTCATTCCCGTTAGGCCGCGACGCGCCCTAGAACATGCGGCGCGGCAGGACTTCCACTTCCTTCTTCGTTCCGCGGATCATCACCACCTGGTCCGGCGGGGGCGGCGGCGGCGGGGCCGCGACCGCGGGCGCCGGCGGCGGCGCCACCGAAGCGCGGATCACCGGCCGCGGGCGCGGCTCCTCGGATTCCTTCTTCGCCGGCTTCGCGCCGTACAACTCCGCCGCGGTCCGGCCGGGCGTCTTGGCCACGTCCTGATCCACCGAATTGCGCAGCACCAGCTGCAGACGGCCTTCATTGTTGGCCAGCGTCAGGATCTCGGCCTGCTCCGGCGTCGCCAGCAGCGTCACCGTGGCCGCCTGGATCGCCTGGCCGCGCGGATCGGGCTGCAGCGTCTGTCCCGCCGACAGCACCAGCATGTTCTGCAGGCACGTCGTGGTCATGTTGTCGTTGCCCTCCGGCGGACGACCGGTCACCAGCACGTCCACGCGCATCCCCGGCAGCACGAAGCCCGCCACCGCGGCAACGTCATTCACCCGCACCGTGGCCGCGCGCATGCCCACCGGAATCGTCGGCGCCAGGCCCAGGCCGGAGCCGCGAGCCGCGAGGCGGCCGTCGATCACCGGTTCATCCACCAGAATGTTGGAAACCACTGGCCGGTCGATCACTTCCTCCACCTTCGAGAACGCGCCCTTGGGGAACGCCGAGGTGACGATCTTCACGGTCTTCACGTCCTGCGGCTTGATGGTCACGCCCATGACCAGCGGACGCGTCGCCACGACAATGTCCTTGTCTCCGGAATCCGACTTCGGACCCCCGGAACGCGCCGTCATCTGGTAGAAAATGCTCGAAACCACCAGCGCGAATACCAGGCTGACGCCCAACACGGTGAGAAATCTGCGATCCATATCCGTTCTCCTCGAACCTCTAGTCCGCTAAAACTTCTTAAAACGCACCCGCTAAAAAGCGCTGCAACACACTCAGACCGGAACCAGCGACAGCCACGCTCCGGCGGCAATCGCCGGGGCATAAGGAATGGCATCGGCGCGCAGCGGAGCGCCCTGCTGCTTGCGCATCCGGTTGCGCAGCGCCGTCCAGGCCACCGCGCCCAGCGCGATCAGCCCGCCCACGCCCGCCGTCCACATCGCCGCTTCCAACAACCGCCCGGCGCCCAGAATCGCGCCGAAGCCGGCCATCAACTTGACATCGCCTCCGCCCATCCCGCCGAGCAGATAAAAAATCAGAAAAACGCCGAAACCGGCCGCCGCGCCCAGAACACCCGCCAGCGCGCCGCGCCAGCCGGATTCGAAGGTCTGAATCGCGATACCGCCCGCCAGCGCCACCGCCGGAATCCAGTTCGCGATGTGCCGCCGCCGCAGGTCGTCGATGGTCGCCGCCAGGCCCACCGCGATCGAAAGCGCTACCACCGGGGATACGGTCAGCGCGATCCCCTCGCCTGCCCGGCGCGCCGGGCAACCGCCGCGGCCGCCGACCCGGCCGCCGCCGCCCGCGCCGCCTTGCGCTTCGGCACCGGCCCGCTGAGCATCAGCGGCGCCAGGAATCCCGCCTGTAAGGCGAACTCCGCTAAGGCTTTACCCGATGGCAACCGCCAGTTCACCATCCACTCGATGGGCATCATCGAAGGGGAGCCTGCCTTCGTTGCTCGGTTCGGATTCGCCTCGGACGTCTTCATCTGTTGCTCCTCTCCATCCTTCGGTAGAGTCGGTAGATTTCAGTAGGCCAGGGAGTTGTTTTTGTGGTTCCTACTTAGAACCTAAGTTCCGGCAGCCCACTGCTTCGCTTATGCTTATCGGCGCGACCGGGAGAAAAGTAGGGCTTTGCCATCATCGGCCAGCAACCTCCATCGCCCGTCCCGCTTCAACAGCTCCGCCAGCGGCCACTCCACCGGAACCAACGCCACCTCAAAACCGTGCTTGTCCACCAGCCGCGCCCAGTCGTGCTGCGCGTTCATCATCCGCAAATACTCGCCGCCCAACTCCTGGCCGTAGAAATCGCTGCGCCCGTCCACGAACACTTTCTGCCTTGGATAGTGGTGATAAATCAGGTAATCCGCCCATTGATCCTGGGTCAGCACGCGGCTCGACTGCAGCAACTCGCGATGCTCGGCCACCATCTTGGCGGGGAATAGCTCCTCAGGGAAATCCTTAGGCCACTTCACCGGCTTGTCCAGAAACGCCAGCACCACCACCAGCGCGACTCCCCACAAGCTGGTTCGCCGGAAGCTCGGACCCAGGTCCCGCCCGATCCCGTCCAGAATTCCGGCGATGCTCTTCCGCGACGCGCCCGAAGTCCAGTGCGCCCACCAATGCGCCGCCTCATAGGCGATCCAGGGCGCGGCAACCGCGACAAAAACCGGAATGTGGCGGGCCGAGGTCAGGGCCAGGTGTCCGAATCCCAGAATCCACAAGGCCGGCGTGATCTCGCGGCGCTTCAACAGTCCCGCCGCCGCCAGCAGCCCGGCGAACAGCAGCGCCTCGAACTGCGCCGCGTTCTCGCCGCGGAAGTTCGGCGCCTGGAACTCCTGCACCACGCTCTGGATCCAGTCCGAGCGCAGGTACTCATAGATGTGGAGGTGTACGCCGATGCCGAACGGGTTCAATAACGACGCGACGGCACAGGCGATAGCCACCAGCGTGTAACGAAGCGCCAGGTCCCATTCGCGCCACGGCTTACCTGCCAGCGCAGCCTCCGCCGCGCTACCCACCACGGCGATTCCGAGCACCGCGATACCCGCCGGAAAGCCACCATGCAGGTTCACCCACACGGCGGTGAGCGGCGCCAATACCCAGATCCACGGGGTCCGGCGGCGGCGATCGCTTTCCACCAGCCAGGCCGTGATTACCAGGAACAGCATGGTAAACAGGTGCGGCCGGGCGAGAAAATGCAGCGAACTGGCCCCCACGCCGAGCATGGCTACCGGGACCATCACCCACAAGCTGACGCCCTGCCCGGCGATGCGCCGCAGCAGCAGCGCGGCGAACAGCGTGATCAAGGTCGCGGCGGCCAGCACCAGCGCCTTCAGGCCGCCGGCGCGGTGCAACAAGGCCATCAGGACATCGGAACCCCACTCCCAGGCGAACCACTTCTCCCCGGGTTTGGAGAAGGAAAACAGATCGTTTCGAGGCACTACGCCGGTGTCCAGGATGTACTCGCCGGTGCGGATGTGCCAGCCGGCATCGGCGTCGTTCAGCAGCCCTTTCCAGCCGAACTCGCCCGCCAGGAACAGCCAGCTCATGACGGCGATAAAGAAAAGGTCGGTCAGCGAAGGCACCAGCAGGCGTCCCCAGGACGTTTTCAGCACGGCGTCCAGCCGGACGGTCTTCGCGGCCGGAGCTTTCTGAGGTACTGCCAGGATCTGTGGACCGGTCAAACGGAGTTCCTAGAAGAGATGAAGTCTCTGCTCCTAATTCGCCCGCCGCCCGGAAAAGCTTTAGCCGCCCGCGCATTCCGCCCGAAAACGTACAATTCGTTTGTGCCCATGAACGCGGAGCAGTTGCGACTGGAAGCGGCGGCCAGGCGGGAGGCCCACTGGCGCCGCTGGGGACCTTATCTTTCGGAACGGCAGTGGGGCACCGTGCGGGAGGACTATTCGCCCGACGGCAGCGCCTGGACCCATTTTCCACACGATCACGCCCGCTCCCGCGCCTACCGCTGGGGTGAGGACGGGATTGCCGGAATCAGCGACAATCACCAGCGGCTGTGTTTCGCGCTCGCGCTGTGGAACGGCCGCGATCCCATTCTGAAAGAACGGCTGTTCGGCCTCACCGGGCCGGAGGGCAGCCACGGCGAGGACGTCAAGGAGTATTACTACTACCTGGATTCGACGCCCACGCACTCCTATATGAAGTGCTTGTACAAGTACCCGCAGGCGGAGTTCCCCTATGACTGGCTGGTGCAGGCCAACCGCAACCGCCCGCGCTCGGCCAGCGAGTTCGAGCTGATCGACACCGGCGTTTTCGATGAGAACCGCTACTTCGACGTGTACACGGAGTACGCCAAGGCCGATGTGGACGACATTCTGATCCGGGTGACGGTGGAGAACCGGGGTCCGGAGGCGGCGGAGTTGCACCTGCTGCCGACGCTGTGGTTTCGCAACACGTGGTCCTGGAAGCCGGGGTCGGTGAAGCCGGAGTTACGCCAGCAGGACGCCTCTTCACTGGAGGTGCGGCACGACTCGCTGGGGTCGTTTGTGTTCGAGATGGACGGCGCGCCGGCGATGCTGTTCGCGGAGAACGAAACGAACACGCAGCGCCTGTACGGGTTCGGCGCGGGGCACTTCAAGGACGCGTTCCATGAGGCGGTGATCCGCGGCCGCAAGGATGTCGTGAACTCCGAACAGCGCGGCACAAAAGCGTGCGGCTGGTATCACTTCCGGGTTCCGGCGGGCGGGAGCCAGGTGTTCCGGCTGCGCTTGTATCGCGCCACCGAGGCCACCCGGCTGGTGCACGACTTCGACGGCATTTTCGCCGAGCGGATCCAGGAAGCGGACGAGTTCTACCGCTTTGCGAATCCGAAGCTGAGCGAGGACGGGCTAAGGGTGCAGCGCCAGGCGTTCGCCGGAATGCTCTGGTCCAAGCAGTTCTATCACTATGTGGTGGAGGAGTGGCTGACCGGCGATGCGGCGCAGCCGCCTCCGCCGCCGCAGCGCAAGCAGGGGCGCAACAGCGAATGGATTCACCTGTTCAACGACGACATCGTCTCCATGCCGGACAAGTGGGAGTATCCCTGGTATGCGGCGTGGGACTCGGCGTTTCACATGATCCCGTTCGCGCTGATCGACCCCGAGTTCGCCAAGCACCAGCTCGGGACTTTCCTGCGCGAGTGGTACATGCATCCGAACGGGCAGCTCCCGGCGTATGAATGGAATTTTTCCGACGTCAACCCTCCGGTGCATGCCTGGGCCTGCTGGCGCGTTTTCCAGATCGACGCCAGGATTCAGGGGCGCAAGGACACCGCGTTTCTGGAGAGCGTGTTCCACAAGCTGCTGATGAACTTCACCTGGTGGGTGAATCGCAAGGATCAGGCCGGCAACAATATCTTCGAAGGCGGGTTCCTGGGGCTGGACAACATCGGCCTGTTCGACCGCTCCAAGCCGATGCCCGGCGGCGGGGAACTGGAGCAGAGCGACGGCACCGCATGG
>CAYOQB010000120.1:0-15668 GCA_964406035.1 uncultured Solibacteraceae bacterium
GCCGGTGGGCTCGCCGGCGGCGTCGCGCACAATCGCGCCGCCGTCGGGGTCGCGGGTGGCGCGCGTAACGCCCGCGAGCTTCAGCGCCGCCGTGTTCGCCAGCGCCATGTGACCATCCAGACGGTTGATGAAGACCGGCGTGTCCCCGGTAACGCCGTCGATCAGTTGGCGGGTGGGGAGGCTGGCGGGGGTCCAATTCTCGTGATCCCAGTCGCCGCCCAGCATCCAGCGGCCTTTGGCGGTTTTCCTGGCAAACTCGCCGATACGGTCGCGGAAAATCGCGGGAGAGGCGGCGTCCCGAAGCTGGACGCTGGCCAGGTGGGTTCCGCCGTCGTAGAAGTGGACGTGCGAGTCGTGGAAGCCGGGCACGACACGGCTTCCGCCGAGGTCGAGCACCCGGGTGGAGGGACCCGCCAGCTTGCGCAGCTCCGCCGCGGAACCGGCTGCCAGGATGCGATCCCGCTGAATCGCAACGGCTTGCACTTCGGGTTGGGCCGGGTTTCCGGTCCAGATTTTGCCGTTCACCAGGAGCATATCGGGGCCGGATTGCCCCCATAGGCTTGCGGTTAACAGGGCCAGGGCGAGTGGTTTCACGTGGAAAAGTGTATCGCAATAAAGTGTTGGCCTCGAACGCCCGATGTTCCGATTGGCATGTCGTACTATTCGCCAGTCGCGGAATCGTCCCTCCCCCTGGCCGAAGCTCTGGCGAAGGCTCTCGGCCATGGGCCGGCGTCAATCGGGGAAAACCGGAAGGGCAGGCTCGCGGACGACCAGGCGGTACGCATGAAAGTCCGCATTGCTGGGCCGCTGTTCGCCGGGATTGTCGGATTCATTGTTTGGGTGGTTTTCTGGCTGTCTTTCTGTATCGGGATCCGTAACATGGGAGCAGTGGAAGCGCTGGCGGGAGTGGCTGTCTACTTCTTCAAGCCGCACGTTTGGTTCCATCCCCTGACCCTGACGGGAACGAATCGCGAGCCCTTGATCTTCAGCATGGCGGCGTTCTCGCTCTTTTGGCTGATCTGCTTCCTGTTGATGCAAGTGCCGCTGCGCGTGCTGTGGGACATCCGTAAGCGGGAAGTGGTGGTCCGGCGCGGGCGGATCGCCCGGGTACGGACCGAGGAGCTGCGGCGCGGCATGCCTGGGCCCCGGCGCTGGACCTTCGTCATGCAGGAGCAGAAGTTCGAGGTGAGCGAGGAACTGTACGAGGCGCTTGATGAAGGCCGCATTTACGATGTTTTCTTCGCCCGGCGCAGCAAGATCCTGGTCGCCTTGGATCCCACCAGCGAGGAATCGGACGCGCTGCTGAAGAAGCCCGTGGAGCCCTAATATCCGCGCTGCTTGTCGACGACGTTGATCAGCGGTTCGCCATTGAGGAACCGCAGCAAATTGTCCTTCATCAGGTCGATGGTTCTGGCGCCGAGCTTGTCCGACTGGGTGGCGATATGCGGCGTAACCACGACATTCTCGAACTTCCACAGGGGCGACTCCCGAGGTAGCGGTTCGGGGTCCACCACATCGATCCCGGCGCCCGCCAGGCGTTTGGAATCCAATGCTTCGGCGAGCGCCGCGGCGGAATAGGTCCGGCCCCGCGAAACGGCAATGAAGTACGCGCCCTGCTTCATCAGCGCGAAGCGGCGGCCGTCCAGCAGGCTGTCGGTCTCCTTTGTGTGCGGAGCGGCCATGAACACGACGTCGGCCAGCGGCAGGACATCGTCGATCCGGTCCGGCTTCACCACGCGGTCGAGGAACAGAATCATGGGCACATCCTTCGGCTCCACTCCGATCACGCGCATGCCGAAAGCGTGAGCGCGCTGGGCGATCTGCATGCCAATGCCCCCTACGCCGATCACCACAGCAGTCCGCCCGTTGAGCTCGATGCGGGGGAAAGCGCGAGCGCCGTTCCAGTCCTGGCGGCTTTGCAGCGGGATGGTGCGCACCAACTGCCGGGTCAGCGCCAGGAGCATGGCAAAGGCGTGGTCGGCGATGTTGGGCCCAGCGATAATTTTTGCGTTGGTGAGAGTGATGGCGGAATCGCGGATCTCCGGAATGGAGACAAGCTGCTCGACGCCGGCAAACGGATTCTGAATCCAGGTTAACTTCTTCGCCGCCTGAACCTGCTCCCGCGTCAGACGGAAGCTTACGACTGCATCCGCGTCGGCGATCTCGGACAAGACCTTGTCGGGGGGCACGGCGATCACGCGGGCTCGATTGCCAGCGGCGGCGGCGAGTTCGCTGGTGTCCTGAGGCGGAATTCCAACGGTGATCACCTTCCTGGACTGGGCCGAAAGTACCAGGCAGAAGAGCAAAAGCAGCCAGAAGCGCAGAGTCATGACGGTTACTCTAGCTCAAACGCAAGCTTTGCCGCGATATGTCTTGATTTTCTGTCAGGTATCGCCGATTCTATGCTGTGCCCCCGGCAATCAGGAGTTACAAATGAAATTCCTCGCTGCAATATTCATGACTGTGATGTGCTTTTCGGCGGACTGGCTCCCCGTCGAACGCGCGGATTTGGCCCGGAAGACGCCCAAAGTGGATGCCGCGGCGGACGCGGAAGCCATTTTTTGGGATGTGCGGGTGGAGGATCGCGCGGAAGGTGGAGAACCGTCAACAATTCTGAACCACTACATCCGGATCAAAATCTACACCGAGAAAGGCAAGGACGACCACGGGACGGTGGAGATCGCGTCCGGCGCGCGGGTGTCGATCAGCGATGTCGCGGGACGCACGCTGAAGCAGGACGGCTCCATTCTGGAACTGAAAAAGGACGCCATCTTTGAGCGGGACCTGGTGAAAACAAAGGGCTTGAAGCTTAAGGGTAAGTCCTTCGCAATGCCCGGCGTGGAGGTGGGGGACGTGATCGAGTATCGGTGGAAGGAAACCCGGCGGGATCAACTGGCCAGCTATATCCGCCTCTACTTCCAACGGGAGATCCCGGTGTGGGAAGTGATGTACCACATCAAGCCGCTGAGCTTGCCCGGATTTCCTCTGGGAATGAGGAGTTTCCCTAAGAATGCGGATCACACGCCCTTTGTGAAGGAGAAGGACGGCTTCTACCTGACCACGATGTCCAGAGTTCCCGCCTACCGGGAGGAGCCGCGGATGCCTCCGGAAGATGAAGTGAAGGCGTGGATGCTGCTGTATTACAGCGATGACGACGCCAAGACTCCGGAGCAATTCTGGAAATCTTATTCCCGCCGTTTGTACGAGGAAGAAAAGCCCTTCCTGAAGGCCGATGATGCGATCAAAAAGCTGGCGGCGGAACTGATCAGCGGGGCGGCCACGGAGGAGGAGAAGCTGGCCCGGCTGGATGTGTACTGCAAGACAAAGATCAAGAACATCTTCTCAGAGAGCTCCGGATACACGGCGGAGCAGCGGCGGGACTTCAAGCCGAACAAGTCGCCGTCTCAGACAGTCAAGCAGGGGGCGGGCACCGCGCGCGATATCAGCCTGCTGTTCGCGGCGCTGGCGTCGGCGGCGGGTTTTGAGACGCATCTGACACGCGTGCCGGACCGGGGCGATACGTTCTTCAACACCCAGGTGCCCAACGGCTATTTTCTGAACACATACAACATTGCGGTGAAATCCGACAGTTCGTGGAAGTTTTACGATCCGGGTACACAGTTCCTGGAGAACGGGATGCTCCGCTGGCAGGAAGAGGGCGTGATGGCGCTGATGCTGGATCCGAAGCAGGGAAGTTTCGTCAAGACGCCCATGTCGCCTCCGTCGCGGTCGGTGAGAAAGCGGGTGGCGAAGATGAAGCTGCTGGCGGACGGAACGCTGGAGGGGGAGGTGAAGCTGGAATACACCGGTCACCCCGGGATGACGCAGAAGCGCCTGTATGCCGGCAAGAGCCCGGCGGAACGAGAGGAGTTGTTCAAGGAAGGCATCGTGAACCGCTTGTCCACAGCGGAGGTCACGGGGCTGCAGCTTGAAAATGCGGATCATCATGCCCTGCCGATGCGCGTCAGCTACCGTGTGAAGGTGCCCGGTTACGCGCAGCGGACCGGACGCCGGCTGTTTCTGCAGCCTGCCTTCTTTCAGCGCAACCTGGGCGCGGAATTCACCGAATCCACGCGCAAGAACATGGTCTACTTCCAGTACCCCTGGAGCGAGGTGGACGAGATTCTCATCGAGCTTCCCGCGGGATGGGAGCTCGATGGGGCTTCCGCGCCGCAGAGCAGCGCCTTCGCCAAGGTGGGCTCCTACGCGGCGACGCTGGGCGTGGCGGAGGGCGGCCGAGGGGTGGTCTACACCCGGAAGATGGAGTTCGGCAATAACGACATGATTCTGTTTCCCGTGCAGAGCTATCCGTCGTTGAAGGCTGTTTTCGATTTCGTTCATCAGCAGGATAATCATGCGATCACACTTAAGCAGAGCGCGCGTTAGGCGGCTGGCGGCGGTACTGTTCGCGGCGGCCGGAGCTGCGCGGGGCGCCGAAGAGGCGCCGCAGTGGCTGCGCGAGCTGGCCTCCGCACCTGCGCCCGCTCAGGATGCCAAGGCGCCGGCGGTGGTGCTGCTGCACGAAGAGCGGATTTCGATGGAGGACAGTGGCAAGATCACCAACGCCACGCGCTTCGCCGTGCGCATTTTGAACAAGCAAGGCGCGCCCTACGCGGCGGCGAGGAAGGTCTATCTGACGGACTCCGGAAAGGTGCGGGAGTTCAACGCATGGATGATTCATCCCTCCGGCCGGGTGAAGCGGTACGGCAAGGACGAGATCCTGGACCTGGCGGCCGCGAACAACGACATTTTCAATGAGGTGCGGGTTCGCTTCGCCTCGGGGTCGCGGGATGCCGATCCGGGCGCGGTCTTCGGCTACGAGGCCACATCGGAAGAGAAGACGGTGTTTACCCAGTATGAGTGGCAGTTCCAGAACCGGCTTCCGGTGCTGACGTCCCGCATACAGGTTTCGCTACCCCCGGGCTGGCGGGCGCAATCCGTGACTTTCAATCACGCTCCGCTGGAGCCCTCGGTGAGCGGAAGCTCCTATACCTGGCAAATGGAAAATCTTCCCTACCTGGAGCCAGAAGAGGCGAGTCCGGAGGCGAGCTCGCTTAGTCCACGGGTGGCCATCACTTGCCTGTCTTCGGCGGAGGCGCGCATCACCGCCGGGAAGACCTTCGCCAACTGGCAGGAAGTTTCGCGGTGGCTTTCGGAGTTGAACGATCCGCAGGCGGAACCGGATGCGGCGATCGCCGCCAAGGCGGCAGCGCTGATTCAGGGGCTGACTTCCGAATTCGCGAAGATCGAGGCGATCGGCCGTTTCGCGCAGAGCGTGAATTACGTTTCGATTCAAACCGGGCTCGGGCGCGGCGGCGGATACCGGCCGCATGCCGCCGCCGATGTGTTGAAGAAGATGTACGGCGATTGCAAGGACAAGGCGAACCTGATGAGGGCGCTTCTGAAATCAGCAGGGATCACGTCCTATCCGATGTCGATTTACTCCGGGGACCGAATGTACGTGCGCGAGAACTGGCCTTCTCCGCAGCAGTTCAACCACGCGATTCTGGCTGTTCAGGTGAGCGATGCGGTGCGCGCGCCGGCGGTGTTCCGGCATCCCAAGCTGGGCCGCTTGCTGGCCTTCGATCCGACGGACCCGGATGTCCCGCCGGGCCTTCTGCCCAAGCACGAGCAGGACAGTTACGCTCTGGTGATCGCGGGCGACGCGGGGGACCTGGTGCGGATGCCCTTCACCCCAGCCTCCGAGATTCTGTTCGAACGGAACACCGTGGCGGCGCTGGGCGCCGACGGCTCCATCACGGGGAGTGTCACCGAACGGCGCGGGGGCGAGGCCGCCGCGGAATCACGCGGCACGCGCCGGGCGCTCTCGAGCGCCGACTTCAACTCCTCCATCGAGCGTTGGATCACCAGCAGCCTTCCCGGCGCGAAGGTGGAAGGCGTCGAACCTCGGGACGAAGCCGCCTCGGGCGAGTTTCACCTGAAAGCTTCGTTCGCTTCACCGCGATTCGCCCAGAGTCCGCAACCGCGGTTGCTGATTTTCCGCGCCGCCGTGCTGCGCCACGAGGAAGCGATTCGGCTCGCGGACCGGAAGCGGCGGCACCCGGTGGTGCTGGATTCGGAGAGCTTTCAGGAAACCGTGCAGGTGAAGGTCCCGGCTGGTTTCGCGGTGGACGAGCTTCCGGAACCAGTGGAGTTGAAGTCGGTCTTCGGCTCGTTTCAGTTGAAATGGGAGGCGAAGGGCGGGGAGGTTGTGTTCACCCGGCGATTGCAGATTCCGGCGGCTACGGTTCCGGCCAGCCAGTACGCGGCGCTAAAGGAATTTCTGGATCAGGGGTACGGGGCGTCGGAGCAGCCGGTGGTGTTGATCCGGCGGTAGAATCGAGACTCCATGGACAACCCCGTTCCGGACGTGGCGAATAAGTCCTGGGTTAGCTACCTGCGGGACGGCTGGGACTGGGTGCGCCTGCTCTTCTGGACCGGGGTTTTCGGGTTGATTGTTTGCGTTTGGTTCCAGAGCGTGCCCGCGGGGGAATGGATCAGCAAAGGGCTGCTGCTGCTCGCGTTTTTCGTTGTGTATTTTCTTGCGGAAGGCATGGAACTGGCGTACACGGACCTCCGCGACAAGGACGAGGATCAGCTTCGGCTATCGATTCAGGCGCGCATGAAGGATATGCGGCTCCACGAGGCAGAGTTCTACGAGGCTCGAGAGTATCTGGTAATCGCACTTGTATTCGGCGCCACTTGGCTTTCGCACTTTGAGAAACTGAAGGCGCCGTGGGCTGGGGAGATTACCAACGAATACATCCGGGTGGGCTATTCGCTCCTGTTCACGACCATCCCGTTCATCTGGCTGGCGCAGAGCCCCGCAAAGAGTTTGGCGACGCGGAATTCGGAAGCGTTTCTGGAATTCAACCTTGTAGGTCTCCTCTGGACTGGATTGAAGTACGCGGGCAAGGGCCTGGACGTCGCCGGTCTGTTCCTGCCATCGCAGAAGCTCACTACTCTTTTTCGCCATTCCGGTGTTTTCGGAGCGGCTAGAAATCTGCCTCCGAGCAATCCGGGGTTCTTCCTGGCTGGAATACGTCGTTACGGGTCCGCGGCGTGCCGCGTCGACAATATAGTGACCATCTCCCAGGACGGCGCAGCCAAGTTGAAACGGACGTCGCTCATCTATGTGGCTCAAGGCAAGCGGAGAGATTTCAAGATGAACCTTAGCTTCGACTCCGACGTGGTCAAGGTCACGAAGAACGAGGTGACTGTCTACGCATTCCAGCCACCCGGGGAGAAGATCAAGGAACTTCTAGAGATCGCGGACGCCGTTTGGGGTCAAAAGCCCCATCGTGAGGTCGTGGACGTAACAGACAAAGTTCTAAGCTCAGGCCCGGTTCATGGCGATCTGAACAAGAAAGAACTTGATCTGAAGGCGTTTCTGCTCACCGGAATGCCGGAGGGGCTTGCGTCATTGAAGGATAGGCCAAAGTTCACCGGCGCGCTGATGCTCCGCTGGGAGATAGAGGTGGAGACGGCCGCCAACGCATTTCGCATGGATTTCGGTCCTGACTCCGCGCCAGAAGAGTACTTCTTGCAGTTGTCAGCGCCCTGCCTGGAAGCTTCTGTAGTGATTCAGTTTAGCGATGATTGCAAAGCGGAATTCGTGGTGCCGGAGACGGAGGTCACCATCCAGTCAAACCATCATCTTCCTGAGATGGACCGGATTGCCTCTATGAAGCAGGTGGACAAGAAGTCGCTCATCCTAAAGGTGCCGTTCCCGCTCTCAGGCGCCAAGTATAGCTGGCGATGGAAAATCAGCAAACAAACTTAAGCGAACCCGCCGCCGCCGCCACCGCCACGAAGCTGATGCCACATAGTCATGTCCCACTCCAATTGTACATCAGGAAAGCAAGCCTGGACATATTATTGGATGCCGGAGAGTCACTCCCGGTTGCCCCTAAGACTATGATCGGCAAGGACAGCCGAACGCTTGAGGGAAGATTCTTAAGCGCGCGATCCAGGGCTCACGGAACGCATCATAACCGCCCGGAAGGCCATGGCCAAGGCCGCCCCGGCGAGCACATGCTTCCAGGCGTGCCCGCCCGTCCACCCTCCGGATAGCGCGAAGATGCGCGCGTCAAACAGCTCCGCGAGCTTCGCCACCACGTACAGTCCCAGAAGCCAGCCGAAAGCGTGGTCCCTAGAATAAGGGCTTCGGGTGATCGCCGGAAGAACCAGCGTAACCGCCATTGGGAAAAACTGGACCCAGCCGTAGAAGCGCAAATCGTTCGAAAGCTGCCACACGGCAATGCTGGCCACTCCGGCCATCACAAACGGCAGGAGCAGGCGAGCCGCACGGGGCTGCATTCGCTCCGCCAGAACTGCGGTGAAGATCGCCATGAACCCGACGGTCATCGGCAGGCGATCCCAAACCAGAGAGCCGTCGCCGGGATGCCAATGATAGTAAGCGCTGCCGAGGCCGACGAAAGGCGCGGCAATCGCAGCGGTCCACCACGGTGCGGCGTGAGCCGGATTCGCCCACTTGGCCAGCCGCAGAGCCGCGATTCCGTAAGCTCCCGCGGCCAGGAACGCCAAGTTGGACAGCACGTTCTGGGCGTTCGGAATGCCCAGCCAAGGACGCCGGTCCGCGAACGAATGGTAGCTCTGATCCTGGGGCACGGGCGGAACCAGGGCCAAAGCCAGCAAGCTGACCAGGGCAAAGGCCGCGATCCAGCGCATTCCCGGTTACGCCGCCGCCCGCCGTACGCTCTCGAGGAGCACCTGAACGCCGCGGGCGCAGTCGTCCCAGGAAGTGAGCTCCCTGGGCGAATGGCTGATGCCGCCGACGGAAGGAACGAAAATCATCCCCATCGGGCATAACTTCGCCGCCATTTGCGCATCGTGACCCGCTCCGCTCGGAAGGCGGCGGTGGCTGAGGCCGAGCTTCCGGGCCGAACCTTCCACCAGATCCTGCATCGCGGGGTCGGCTAGCGCCGCCTCGTGGCTGGAGGCAGGCTGCAGAGTCACGGTGGTGCGGGTCGCGTTCCCGATTTCGGAGGCGGCCTTGCGCAGGCGCTCCAGCATAGTCCCGAGAGTGGCCGCGGAGAGGTCGCGGAACTCCACAGTCATGCGAACCTTGCCGGGGATGACGTTCGGCGCATTGGGATGGACATCCAGGTGGCCCACGGTGCCCACCTGACGCCCAGGCAGATTGCGGGCGATGTCATTCACCGCGATCACCAGCCGGGAGGCGGCCAGCAAAGCATCCTGACGATCCGCCATGCGGGTGGTCCCGGCATGATTGCCGAACCCGGCGATTTCCACTGCGAAGCGATCGATGGCGACGATCCCCTCCACCACGCCAATCGCAATTCCTTCGCGATCGAGCGTCCCGCCCTGCTCGATGTGCAGTTCCAGGTAGCACTTCAGATCGCGACGGATTCTGGCTTCGGCGATGCGGCCGGGATCGCCTCCGATCTTGCGGAAAGCGTCGGCTTTCTTTACGCCGTTCCAGACGTGATCGAGTTCCCCGGGCTCGAGTTTCCCGGCGGCGGCGCGGCTGCCACACAAGCCATTGTTGTAGGCGACGCCCTCCTCGTTGGTCCAGATCACCACTTCCAGAGGGTGCCGGGTCTGGGCGCCGGTTTCGTTCAGAACTTCAATGACCTCGATAGCGCCGAGCGAGCCGAGATCGCCGTCGAAGTTGCCGCCGTTGGGAACCGAATCGATGTGGGAACCGAACAGCACGGCGGGCAGGTCGTCCTGAACACCTTTACGCCTGCCGAAGATGTTGCCGGCGGGGTCGATGCGAGGCTGCAGTCCGGCAGTCTTCATGAGCCCGATGACATACTCGCGTCCGGCGACATCCGCGTCGGAGAAGCCGAGGCGGCTGACGCCGTCCGCGAAGGTTCCACCGGCGACGCGGCCGAAGGTGCTGAGCTTCTCCAGGCGCTGGCGCAAACGGTCGGCGCGAACCGCTCCGCGGGCCAGGGTGAAGGCTCCCGCGCAGCCGGCCAGCAGTTCCCGCCGGGTCATGGTCAGCGGCCTCCGCCGGTGGTGATTAGCGCCTGATCGCCGGCCGGGGGACGAACGCCCGACGATTTCCATTCGCGCAGCAGCGAGAATCCGCGGGCAACTTCCTCCGGGGCGATGGCGCAATGGCCGTCGCGCTTCACGTACTGCTGGACGAACAGGTTGGACGTGCCGGCGGCATCCACCAGGCCCTGATAGGTATTGGGGATGCTTACCGGGACCAGCGCGTCGTAGCTGGTGTGGATCGCCAGCATCGGCTTGGAGATGCGTCCGGTCGGCGTGTAGAACGTCCGCATGTACTCGGTGGCCTTGGCGTCGGCGGCATAGCGTTTCACGCCGGTGTTTACGGCATTGTCGTCATCGGTGTTGGAGTAAATGATGTTGCGGTTGTCGAACGGATTGCCGCCGGCGCGAGCCTGCAGTTCGGCCAGCATCGCGGTGACGAACACCAGCGTGGAGGCGACATCCTGGTTATTCTTGATGCCGTTCTGGCGGCGCAGAATCTCGGCTTTGGCGGGAGCAGCGTCGATCAGGGCCTTGATGCGAGCCACCTCCTCACGATTATTGCGGTAGGTCGCGGGCACCTTGCCGGGGTCCGGAAGAGCGCCGGGGAAGTAGTAGTCGAACAGGACACGGCTGTCGAACGCGCCCCGCCCCATAAACGACAGCGTCGGTGCGAGCGGACCGCAGAGGGGCAAGCCGGCGTCGTAGACTGCCGGGTGCTGTTCCATTAGGGTCATCGTGAGGAACCCGCCCATGGAATGACCCGTGACATAGGTTTCCTTCGGCTTCCCGTACTTGCCCACGAAGTAGCGGCGGAGTCCTTCGGTGTCGACGATGGCCTCCTGAATCGCCCATCCTCCGGCGGCATAGCCGGATTGCGCCAGCGCATAACCCTGGTCCAGGAACACTTTCAGCACCGGGCTCAGTTCCGGACGATCATAGGCGACCGGTACCGGGCTATAGCCATGGCAGTACATGACCAGCCCGCCATTCCAGTTGGCGGGGACATCGATACGGAACTTGGCTCCATTGATGTCGCCGGTTTCGGTTTTCGGCTGCGCGAAGCAGCCGGTGGAGATCAGCAGGAGAGCAGCCCAGGTGCGCATGGTAATTCAGTTTGCCACAAACCCCCGACCGCGAATCCCGGCTGCCGCGGACCACTAGAATGAAAGAATGTCTCTATTAGTTGTTGGCTCCGTCGCGTATGACGGAGTCGAAACCCCGCATGGCCGGGTGGACCGCATGCTCGGCGGCGCGTGCACTTATATCTCGCTGGCCGCCAGCTACTTCACGAAGGTGTCCATCGTGGGCGTAGTCGGCGATGATTTCGACAAGCAGGATGCAGAACTGCTCCAGCAGCACGGAATCGGGCTGGAAGGCCTGGAAATGGTGCCCGGAGGCAAGACGTTCTTTTGGCGCGGCGTTTACTCCGATGACATGAACGACCGGACCACGCTGACCACGGACCTCAATGTATTCGCGGACTTCAATCCCAAGGTGCCGGATTCCTACAAATCGCACCGGTACCTGATGCTGGGCAACATTCAGCCGGGATTGCAAAGAGCGGTGCAGCAGCAGATGAACGGGGTGAAGCTGACCGGCGGCGACACGATGAACTACTGGATCGTAGATCACCGCGAGGAGTTGCTGAAGACCATCGCCGGCTGGGATTTCCTGCTGATCAACGACGGCGAAGCACGGCTGCTCTCTGGGGAGCACAATCTGAAACGCGCCGCGGACAAGATTCGGGCTCTCGGTCCGAAGACGCTGGTGATCAAGCGCGGCGAGTACGGCGCGATGTTGTTCAACAAGGACGGTTTCTTTGTCGTTCCCGGGTATCTGCTGGAGCAGGTCTTCGATCCCACGGGCGCGGGCGACTGCTTCGCCGGCGGCTTTATCGGCTACCTGGCGGAACGCGGCCTGGACCTCGGCAATGGGCATATCGACCGCAAGGAGCTGGCGCGGGCCGTGATTTACGGATCGGTGATGGGCAGCTTTTGCTGCGAGCAGTTCGGCGTCAACCGCTTCCGGACGCTGACCCGGGCGGAGATCGACGCCCGCTTCGCCGAATTCCAGGACTTCACACAGCTTTGAACCGGCGTTGGGCAGCGGTTCTGGTGTTGTTGCTGCTGACAGGGATCAGCATCGCGGCTAATGCTTACGTTGGCGCGCAGGGCTGGCGCCTCTACTACGGCGATGCGGAAGCGCATCTCAACATCGGCCGGCGGGTGCTGGATTCCCGCACGCCCAACGGCGAACAGTTCGGCACGGTCTGGCTTCCATCACTGCACGCGCTGATGCAGCCGCTGGTGACCCGCGATGACCTGTGGCGGAGCGGGCTGGCGGGAGCGCTGGTGGCCTCGGCCTGCTTCGTGATCGGCTGCTGGGTGCTGTACCTGACGTTCCGACGGGTTTTCCAATCGGAAGCCGCGGGTTGGACCGCGGCGCTGGTCCCCGCGCTAAATCCCAATCTGCTTTATCTGCAGGCGACTCCGATGACCGAAGCGGTGTTCCTGGCGGGATTCGCCGTGTTGTTGTACGGGCTGGTGGTAGCGGAGCAGGAGCAGAATTGGATGGGGATCGGGATCGCCGCGGCGGGGTCGCTGCTCGCGTCCTTGACCCGTTACGAGGGCTGGTTTCTGATCCCTTTCGCGGCGCTGGTGGTGCTGGTGCGTTCGGGCCGGCAGCGCTGGCCGCGGACCGCGGTGTTCGTGTCGCTGGCGATGCTGGGGCCGGTAGCGTGGCTCGCGCACAACTGGTGGTACTGGCGCGATCCGCTGGAGTTCTACCGGGGCGAGTGGTCGGCAATGGCGATCTACAGCCGGCAGCTCGCGGCGGGGATGCAGCCTTATCCGGGCGATCACGATCTGCCCGCCGCGGCCCGCTACTACTGGGAAGCGGCGAGGGCGGTGTCCGGCTGGGCTCTGCTGATCGCCGCCGCGGCCGGGGTGGTCGCGCTGTGGCGGCGCTGGCACTGGAGCATTGCCTGGCTGACGATCCCCTCCGTCTTCTACATTTGGAGCATCTATTCGAGCGGAACGCCGATCTTTGTTCCGAACCTGTGGCCGCATTCCTACTACAACACGCGCTATGGACTCGCGGTTTTGCCGCTGCTGGCGGGTTTGACCGCAGCCATGGTTTCCGCGGCGCCGAAGCGTTGGAAAGTCGCCGCGGCCGGTTTGGTTGCCGGCGCCGGGCTGATTCCCTGGCTGCTGAACCCGGTTCCGGACGCTTGGATATGCTGGAAGGAATCGCAGGTGAACTCCGAGGTTCGCCGCGCCTGGACCCGGGAAGCGGCGCACTTCCTGAAGGACCATTACCGGATGGGCACGGGGATCTGGATGCCTTTCGGAGATCTCACCGGCATCCTGCGGGAAGCAGGCGTCCCGTTGCGGGAGGCTTTGCACGAGGGCAACCGTCCGCTGTTCGAGTCGGCGCTGGCGCGTCCGGAGCTGTTCCTGCGGCAGGAGTGGGTGATCGCGTTTTCGGGCGATAAGGTGGCCACCGCGTTGCAGAAGGCACGGCGGAAGGGACTGGTGTATTCCTGTTGGAAGCGGATTGAGCCGAAGGGAGGGCCGGTGGTGGAGATCTACCGGCGCGGCGGATGAAGTTCACGAAAGCGCACGGCGCGGGGAACGACTTTTTGCTTACATGGACGCGGGACGTGCCGCAGGAGATTGATCCGGCCGAGATCGCGAAGGCGATCTGCCATCGCCACACCGGGATCGGCGCCGACGGCTGGATGCAGGTGGACGCCTGGGGCGACCTTCCGTCCATCGAGCTGTGGAACTCCGACGGCAGCCGCAGCGAAATCTCCGGTAACGGGACGCGTTGCGCCGCGGCTCTGCTGATCGCCGCGGGACAAGCCGGAGACGAAATCCGGATCCGCACCGGCGCGGGGCTGAAGCACTTGAGCCTGATGGAGAGGGATGGGAACGCGTTCCTGTTCCTGATGAACATGGGACGGCCGGTGATCGAGGAGTTCCGCTTCCGGTTGCCGCTTTCCGAGGGTGACCGGGAGGTCACCATCCTGAACGCCGGCAACCCGCAGTGCGCGTTGTTTGTCAATGAGTTCGATTTCGACTGGCGGAAGCTGGGGCGGGAGATCGAATTCCACCGGAAGTTTCCGGCGCGGACGAATGTATCGTTCGTCTGGGTTTCGGACGATCATACGCTCGACGTGCGTTTCTGGGAGCGGGGCGCGGGGGAAACGCAAAGTTCCGGCACCGGGTCCACCGGAGCGGTGGCGGCGGCGATTGCGCGGGGACTGGTGCGCAGTCCAGTGACGGTGCGCACACCCGCCGGGCCCCTGGCCATCGAGTGGGAAGAACAGGGAGATCTTTTTCTGACGGGTCCGGCACAAATTATCGCGGAAGGCGAGTTTTACGGATAAGCTCAAGAATGACGACGATGACGGAAACAAAAGCATACACAGAACTGAAACACCGGATCGGGAACAAGCAGGCCAAGGTGGGCGTGGTCGGGCTGGGCTATGTGGGCCTGCCGCTGGCCGTGGAGTTCGCCGCCGCCGGCTTCGACGTGGTCGGCATCGATGTGGTGCAGTCCAAGGTCGATTCCATCAATCGCGGCGTGTCCTACGTGCAGGACGTTCCCACGGCGACGCTGGAACCGCTGGTGAAGGCGGGCAAGCTGAAGGCCACCACGGATTTCGCGGCCGTTTCCCTGCTGGATACGATCAACATCGCGGTGCCGACGCCGCTGCGCAAGACCAAGGATCCGGACATGACCTACGTCGTCTCGGCGACGCAGGAGATTGCGAAGTTCCTGCATCCCGGGCTGCTGGTGATTCTGGAATCGACCACCTACCCCGGCACGACGGACGAACTGTTGCTTCCCATCTTCGAGAAGAGCGGCTTGAAGTGCGGCGAGGATTTCTTTCTGTGCTTCTCGCCGGAGCGGGTGGACCCGGGCAATCCCAAGTATCAGACCAAGAACATCCCCAAGGTGGTTGGCGGCATCACGCCCGCGTGCACGGAGATGGGCGCCGCCTTCTATTCGCAGGCGCTGGACACGGTGGTGCCGGTGAACGGGACGCGCGTCGCGGAGATGGTGAAGCTGCTGGAAAACACCTTCCGCATGATCAACATCGGGCTGGTGAACGAGATGGCGCTGATGTGCGACCGGATGGGCATCAACGTTTGGGAAGTGATCGACGCGGCAGCCACTAAGCCCTTTGGATTCATGCCTTTCTATCCAGGACCGGGGCTCGGCGGGCACTGCATTCCGATCGACCCGTTTTATCTGTCCTGGAAGACGAAACAGGCCGGCATCGAGGCGCGATTCATCGAGCTGGCGGGCTATATCAACGGGTCGATGCCGCAGTACGTGGTGGACCGCATCCAGAACGCCTTGAACGATCACGGCAAGCCCTTGAAGGGATCGAAGATTCTGGTGGCGGGCGTCGCCTACAAGCGCGACATCGACGACGTGCGGGAATCACCGGCGATCGACGTTATTCACCTGCTGCGGAAGCGGGGCGCGGAGGTTTCCTTCAGCGATCCCTTCATTCAGGATTTGTCCCATGAGGGCATCGACATGCAGTCCGTGGACTTGCTGGACAGCGCCGCGGCCGCCGATGCGGTGGTGGTGATCACGGATCACAAGAAGTTCGACTATCCGGCTTTGATCGAGAGATCGAAGCTGATCTTCGACAGCCGCAA
>CAYOQB010000121.1:0-15632 GCA_964406035.1 uncultured Solibacteraceae bacterium
CCTATGACGAATCGAAGGACGACGCCGCGGGCGCAGATCATGTGGCGCACCTGCTGACTCAGCACGAGCCCTGGTTCCAAGGCTTCGTACGCAACCTGAAAGACACGATCAATCCTCCCAAGCTCCCGCCGCTGGAAGTGACTTCCAAGCCGGTGGAGTTGAAGAGCATGTGGGGCCTGTACAAGGGCAACGAGACCTCCTCCGGCATGATGAGTCTGGCGATTCACGTCGGCGTGGTGGGCCTGTTGTTCCTGGTGGGCACGAACAAAGCGGTGCAGGACGCGGTGCAGGAACAGGTAACGCTGATTGCGCCGGATCTCGCGCCATACATCGCCAAGCCGGCCAAGCAACTGGCCGGGGGCGGCGGCGGCGGCGGCGATCGCTCTCCGCTGCCGGCGAGCAAAGGCAAACTCCCCAAGCTTTCCACCAAACAGTTCACGCCTCCGCAGGCGGTGATCAACAATCCGGATCCGAAGCTGCCGATGGAGCCGACGATCGTGGCGCCGCCCGATGTTCCGAACATCAACGCGGCCAACATCGGCGATCCGTTGAGCAAGTTCGGAGTTCCGTCGAATGGAACCGGGTTCGGCAACGGCATCGGTTCGGGCAGCTACGGCGGTGTCGGATCGGGCTCGGGCGCCGGATTCGGGCCGGGGCGCGGCGGCGGGTTCGGCGGCGGCGTGTATCGCATCGGCGGCGGCGTATCGGCGCCGCAACTCCTGGTGAAGATCGAGCCGGAGTATTCCGAAGAAGCTCGCAAGGCGAAGTGGCAGGGCGTGGTGGTGCTGGCGGTAGTGGTAGATGAGAAGGGCCAGCCTCGCGACCTGCGTGTGGTTCGCTCGCTCGGGCTTGGGCTGGATCAGAAGGCGATCGAAGCCGTGGAGAAGTGGAAGTTCAAGCCGGGCATGAAGGAAGGCCGCCCGGTGGCGGTGGCCGCGACGATCGAGGTCAACTTCCGGCTGCTGTAAGTCTGTTTCTCTCCGTGTGTGTGCTTCCTCAAAGGGGCGGGTCAGAAGACCCGCCTTTTTGCTTTGAGAACGTGTCACAAAAATACAGCGGGCGGTGTTGAAGAGTCGTGGACTCAGTCAATCTGATTGCCGAAAGCCTGACGCCCGCGAGCGGGGTGATGAACTCCGAGGAACTGTTCGCGCGCTGGTATCCGCACGCGATCCGCATTGCGTGGCGGATCGCGGGGGAACGGGGGCGCGCGGAGGAGATCGCGGCGGACTGCGTATGGAAGCTGGCGCGGCAGAACCTGACGCAGGAAGCCGAGATCCGGGCGTGGCTCAGCCGCGTGGTGACAAGAGCGGCGCTGAACGAGATCCGCTCGGGATCGCGGCGCACGCGGTACGAGCGCCTCTCCGCGCCCGCGTCAGCCACCGCGCGAACGCCGCTCGACGACCTGATCGCGAGCGAGCGGCAGCAGCAGGTGCGGGAAGTGCTCCGCGACTTGCCGCCGGAACAAGCGGAGCTCCTGCTGCTGCGATCCGCGGGCCTCTCGTACCGGGAGCTGGCCGCGGCTCTGGAGCTGAATCCGGCGTCGATCGGAACTCTGATCGCGCGGGCCCAAAAAGCATTCGAGAAACAGTATCGAGGTCGCTATGGAAACCGCTAAGTCTCTTTGTTGGTCGGAAGGCGAACTGCAGGAGTACCTGGACGGCGAAGCGCCGGACCGGGAGGCGATCCGGACTCATTTGCTGGCGTGCGGAGACTGCCGCGCGGGCCTGGAGGAGATCGCCGCGGCGGACGCGTTCGTGCGGGAGCAGATGTCGCTGCTGCCGCGGCTGGATCAACTTGCGGTTGCGCCGCCGGTTCCCGAGCTGCACTTGCTGCCGCCGGATCAGCCGTGGTTGGAGGCGTTTCTGCGCAACCTTCGGGACGCGGTGAATCCGCCGAAGCTGCCACCCTTACCGGTGACTTCGCGGCCGGTGGAAGTGAAGAGTCTAGCCGGGCTGTACCAGGGGAATGAGAAGCGGTCCGGCGTGCTCAGCCTGGCGATCCACGGGGCGGCGGTTGTGCTGGCGTTTGCGCTGGGCGCCAATGAGAACGTCAGGGCGCTGGTGGAAGAGCGCGTTATGCTGACGGCGGTGGAACTGGCGCCGTATATCGCCAAGCCCGCCAGGCAACCGGGAGGAGGAGGAGGCGGCGGGGGGGATCGCTCTCCCCTGCCCGCGAGCAAAGGCAAACTGCCCAAGGTTTCCGCCAGGCAGTTCACGCCTCCGCAGGCGGTAATCCACAATCCGGATCCGAAGCTGCCGATGGAGCCGACGATCGTTGCGCCGCCCGATGTTCCGAACATCAGCGCGACGAACATCGGCGATCCGCTGAGCAAGTTCGGAATTTCCTCCAATGGAACAGGGTTCGGCAACGGCATCGGCGCGGGCAGACACGGCGGCATCGGAACGGGCTCGGGTCCGGGCTTCGGGCCGGGACACAGCGGCGGATTCGGCGACGGTGTGTATCGCGTTGGCGGAGGCGTATCGGGTCCGCAAGTGCTGCTGAAAGTGGAGCCGGAGTACTCGGAGGAGGCTCGCAAGGCGAGGTGGCAGGGCGTGGTGGTGCTGTCCGTGGTGGTGGATGAAAAGGGCCAGCCTCGCGACCTGCGGGTGGTTCGGTCGCTGGGCCTGGGCCTGGATCAAAAAGCGATCGAAGCCGCGGAGAAGTGGAAGTTCAAGCCGGGCATGAAGGACGGGCGCCCGGTGCCGGTGGCCGCGACGATCGAGGTCAACTTTCGATTGCTGTAAGTCGAGGGGACGGCTGGGCGCCGCGCCGCGAGCGAATGTTCAGGACTTCCACGCCCAGCGAGAAGGCCATCGCGAAGTAAATGTAGCCTTTCGGGATGTGCAGTTCCAGACCCTCGCCGAGCAGGGCCACGCCGATCAACAGCAGAAAACTGAGGGCGAGCATCTTCACCGTGGGATGCCGCCCCACAAATGCGCTGATGGTTCCCGCCGACAGCATCATGATGCCGACCGAGATCACCACGGCGAGCACCATGATGCTGATCCGGTTCGCCATGCCGACCGCTGTGATTACGCTGTCCAGAGAGAAAACGATATCGATCAGCATGATCTGAAAGATCACGCCCCGGAAAGTGTCGGCTTTCGGCTGGTGAGCGGCTTCGGCGGCGCCTTCGACGCGGTGATGAATTTCGCGAGTCGCTTTGGCGATCAGGAAGAGCCCGCCGGCCAGCAGGATCAGATCGCGTCCGGAAACCTCCTGATTCAGGACCGTGAACAGCGGGGCGGTCAGCCCCATGATCCAGGTGAGGCTGAACAACAGCGCCAGGCGCGAGCCGAGGGCCGCCAGCAGGCCGAGTTGACGAGCTCGAGGCTGCTGCGCTGGAGGCAACTTGCCCGCCAGGATCGAGATAAAAACGATGTTGTCAATGCCCAGGACGATCTCGAGGGCAGTGAGAGTGCCCAAGGCGATCCAGGCCTCGGGGTCGGCCAGCCAGTCAAACACTTATAGTTTCTCCGCCGTGAAGGTTCCGGACCCGAGCGAACCCAGGGTCACCTTGCCCTTCATTGACTTTCCGGCGGCGTCCAGCGTTCCAGTGTAAACAACTTCCATCTCCTCGCCGGTGGGCGAGGCCTTGAATGAAAACCGAACCTGGTCTCCAACCACGGTTCCGGCAATTTTGTACTCTCCGATCTGCCCTTTGTAGTCGCCGGTGAGCTTTTCGCCGTCCTGCTTCAACGTCGCCTCCGGGTTGGAAACGCCCATTTCGGACTCGACGGTGAACTTCCACTTTCCGGAAATCTCAGCGCCCCAGGAGAGGGCGGCGACCAGCAGCAGGGATGCAAGGATTCTCATGCCCGGAGGATAGCAGAAGAGCGCGTAAAAAGGGCACGGAACAGCTCAATGAGCCTGATTCGAGGGGGCTTCCGCGAACACAGGCAAGATGACAAGCAGATTATTGGCACACCGAACCCGGGCCGCCCTGTTGTTGGCGGCCCTCGCGATGACATCCATTCCGGCGGGAGCGAAGGTCGCCGCCCCGGTACGCTTCAGCCTGGCCAGCGCGGACACGCTGCGCGCCGGGCAGCCGGTGACTATTTGGGCCGTATTCGAAGCCGGGCGCGATCTGCCGCACGCCGAGATGCGCGTGGCGAACCCTGCCGAATGGCAGATCCTGGACGGCGGAACATTCTGGACGGGCGCATTGAAAGCCGGCCAGCGTGTGGAGTTGCAGTTCCGGGCGGTTCCGCTGACCGATCAGCCGTCGCCGATTGAAGCGTTGCTGGCGGTCCCCGGGTTCAGCGAGACGCGGGCGAAGCTGGGAGCCGAGCGGTTCGGCCGCAACTTCCCGGAGCGCGTCTCGGCGCTGCGCGAGATCGAGAGTAAGGACGAGGCCCCCGCGAAGCGTCTCGCGCTGCAGGCGGACCCTGCTGACGGCGTCCAGCCGGAGACGTCCCTGGAACCTACAGTTCCGGGCGAGCCGCAGGAGATGCCGGAACGGGTGGCGCTGAAGGCGGATCGCAAGAAGGCCGCGGTGAACGTGCGCGCCACCGGCCGATTCACATTTGACGACGATAACGGCATCCGCCGCGGCGTTCGCCGGGGAACGGTGGAGATGGTGAACCGGAACGACGCTCCCTTCCCGGATGAGGTCTGCGCGAGCGGCCTGACGGACAATGACGGCAACTTCGACCTGACGGGCAATTGCGGTGATCTCTTCGACGGACCGGATATCCGGGTGCGCCTGGTGTTGAATAACAACATCGTGATGGTGAAGCCGGACAACATCTTCGCGGGCAACTTCGTGTTCAACTCGGCGGTACGCAACAACGTCGGCGCGGGGACGCAGAACTTCAATACGCTGGTGATCACCAACCGCGCCGACGCCGTGCAGGCGCACAATCTGATCATGCGGGCACAGCAGTTCATGGCGTCGCAGGGGGAGACGATGCCCAAGGTGAACGTGCTGCTGGACACGCCGTCCGGCTCGCGGTATAGCGGATTCTTTTCCGATCTATTTCTGTCGCCGGGAATTCCCTTCGACAACGAGTTCACGGTGTATCACGAATACGGACATCACATTTTGGTGAAGCTGGCGGAGAGCCCCGCGCCGGACTACGACAACGGCATCTGCGACGATCCTTCGCCGGGGCACTGCATCTTCGGACCTGAGAACGGCGACATCGCCTGGACCGAAGGCTGGCCGAACTTCTTCGGCGTGGTGCTGCACGAGCGGCACAACGAAGCCGACGGCTACGGCGTCAGCCCGCTGCTGAATTTCTTTGACGTGGAAACGTACGCGCGGCCTTTCGATTTCCCCGGACTGGAAGCGCAGACCGAGGGCATCATCGCGGCCATTCTGTGGGACATCGTGGACGCCGACGACGACGATCAATTGGGCGATGGCGCGGGACGGCGCGACCGGCTGAACATGACGTTCGCCGACACCTGGCAGGTGATCCGCAACTTCGATCCGTCAAGCGACCTGTTCCACAACCATCCGACTTCGATCCACGAGTTCTGGGAAGGCATGCGGGAGTTCCATCCGGAGAGCATCAATCTGGTATCGGAGGTTTACGGCGAGCACAACATTGCAAAGCCGCTGCCGGAGTTGAACGTGGCAGCGCTGGGGAACGGGCCGGGAACCATCAACCGGGGCGCATCGTTCACGGTCTCCAACAGCATCGACAATGACGGCGCGATCGTGGCGAACTCGGCTTTCACGGTGCGGTTTGAGCTGGTGACGGGCCGGTCCCGCGTGACTCTTGGGACGCGGAATGTCGGGGCGAACCTGGCCGCCGGCGGGCGCAGCACGCAAACCACGACCCTGACGATTCCCGCGCTGGCCGCGACCGGCACCTATCAATTGCGGGCCTGCGCGGATTCTGGATTCGCGGTTCCGGAGTCCAACGAGACCAACAACTGCCGGACGACGGCGGCGACGGTGACGGTTCGCTGAAGAGATCCGAAGTCTGGCTGCAAGTTACCGCGGAGGCTCAGCCTTCGCGGTTTCGTTTTTGGAGCGGCACTCGGCGCAGTTGCAGATGCGGCGGAACACGTCCCAGGAGTAGATGCCGGTGTTGTGGCCGTCGGACCACTGGATGCGGATCGCGTACTCGCCAACCGGTTCCGCCGAGAGCATTTTGAGAGCGGGCTGGTACATCTTGAACGGGTTCGCGGCGTCCTGGGAGTAGTTCGATTTCTGGGGCGTGGTGCCATGCGCGCCGCTGCAGGTGGCGCAAGGGCAGTTATCGCGCAGCCAGGCGAGCGGATAGACGCTCCTGTGGCCGTCCTTCCAGTCGATAGTGACGCCCTTGGACTTGGAAATAGCGATGTGCTCGGGTTCGGGACTCACTTGTTCACGCGCTCCACGTCGCGCACGCCGGAGATACGCCGCATGGCGACGATCATTCTTTCGAGCTGCTTCTTGTCGCGGACTTCCACGGTGGTGTCGATGATCGCGCCGTCGTCGGACCGTTTTTCATCGGGCCGAGCTTCCAGGGTGCGGATATTGGCCTGCTCGTGGAACAGCGCGGTGGTGAGCTGCTGCAGCATCCCCGGGCGATCGTCGGTGTAGACCAGGATGCGCACGTCGAAGGTGTCCTTAGATGCGCGCGCCCATTCCACATCGATTTTGCGTTCCACCTCATACATCAGGTTCTGCACGTTGGGGCAGTTGGTGGAATGGACGGCGACGCCCTTGCCGCGGGTGATATAGCCGACGATGGCTTCGCCGCGGATGGGGTTGCAGCACTTGGCGCGATAGGTAAGCAGATCGTCGATGCCGCGGACCTTGATCACCAGGTCGCCGTCGGCGATCTCCTGCTGAGTCTGCGAGTACTCGGGCTTGGGTTCCTCTACCGGAGGCTGTTCGACCAGTTCCGGAGCGACCTTCTGCAGAATCTGCCTGGCGGAGAACTTACCGTAGCCTAACGCAGCGTACAGGTCTTCCGCCTTGGAGCAGCCATACTCCTCGGCCACGGCGTCCAGGCTCTTGCGTCCGATGCGGGCCATCTGAACGCCGAGGCGCCGCGCCTCCTTCTCCAGGTACTTCTCGCCGATCTCGATCGCTTTGGCGCGCTCCGTCGTGTTGATGAAGTGCTTGATCTTGTTGCGAGCTTTGGAAGTCTTGGCAATCGCCAGCCAGTCCTTGGAGGGAACGTGGCCGGGCTGGGTGAGGATCTCGACGACATCGCCATTGCGCAAGGGATATTTCAGCGGCACAATGCGGCCGTTGACCTTGGCGCCGACGCAGGTATTTCCGACCTCGGAGTGAATGGCGTAGGCGAAGTCGATCGGGGATGCGTCGCGGGGCAGCACGACGACTTTGCCGCGGGGGGTGAAGGCGTAGACTTCCTCGGGGTACAGGTCGACCTTGAGGGTCGACATGAACTCGCCGGGATCGCGCATTTCGCGCTGCCATTCCACCAACTGGCGCAGCCAGGCGATGCGCTGGTCATCGTCGCCGGGACCCTTGCGTCCCTCCTTGTACTTCCAATGGGAGGCGATGCCCTCCTCCGCCATGCGGTGCATCTCCTCGGTGCGGATCTGGACTTCGAAAGCGAGCCCGCCGGGTCCGATGACGGAGGTGTGCAGCGACTGGTAGAGGTTGGGGCGCGGGATGGCGATGAAGTCCTTGATGCGGCCGGGAATCGGGTGCCACTCATTGTGGATCACGCCGAGCGCGGCATAGCAGTTCTTCACCGAATCGGTGATGATGCGGACGCCGAGCAGGTCGTAGACCTGATCGAGCGAGATCTTCTGGCGCTGCAGTTTCTGGGCGACGGAGTAGGGCCGCTTCACGCGGCCGTCGACGCGGGCCACGATCCCTTCGCGGCTCAGGTGGGTTTCGATGGAGCGGCAGATTTCGGCGAGGAAAGCTTCATTGGCGCTTCGCTTGGACTCGATCTCGCGGTTCAGGTTCTCGGCGAGTTCGGGATCGAGGTAGCGGAAGGCATGGTCCTCCAGCTCGCCGCGGATCTTGCCCATGCCCAGGCGGTGGGCGATGGGAGCGTAGATCTCGAGGGTTTCGCGAGCGATTTTCTGCTGTTTCTCCGGCGGCAGGTGCTCGAGCGTCCGCATGTTGTGGAGGCGGTCGGCCAGCTTGACGATGATCACCCGGATATCGTTGACCATGGCCAGCAGCATCTTGCGGACGGATTCGGACTGCCGCTCCTCGCTGGAGTAGAACTTGAGCTTAGCCAGCTTGGTGACGCCGTCGACGCACTGGGCGACGGGCTCGCCGAACTCCTTCTTGATCTCCTCCACGGTGGTGGAGGTATCCTCGACGACGTCGTGAAGCAGTCCGGTTTCCAGGCACACCAGGTCCATCTGCATGTCGGCGAGGATGTGGGTGACGTGCAGCGGGTGGATCATGTACGGCTCGCCGGAGGATCGCTTCTGCGCGTGGTGCAGGCGAGCGGCGAAGCGGAAGGCCTTTTCGAGCGGGCGCAGGTCCTCGGAAGGGCGCATGGCGCGGATCTTAGCGGTCAATTGCTCGAAGAGCGCTTCCACGGGATCGGGAGGCGTCAAAACCGGAAGCGGGAGCGCCTGGGCAGGATCGCCCGGGGCGGCGCCGCCGGTGATGTCTGGGGGCATACCTATGCTTTCAGTTTATCGGAAACGGCGGAAACACGAAGGGCGGAGGAACTTCGCGGATCCTCCGCCCGGTGTAAACGGCGATTGTCGCGGCGCTACTTCTTGTCTTCCTCGGAGACGATCTGGCCCGCGGCGGCTGCCGCGGAAGCACGGGCGGCCTTGATCTTCTTGGTGTCCAGAGCGCGCTGCACCCAGTTGTCGGCGGTGTCGATGTCCTTCTTGTACTGTTCCGGAGTGTCGGCCAGGTCGGCGCGCTCGCGGATCAGCAGGTTCATGTAGGCCATCGCGTCATCGTATTCCTTGTCGGTCTCAACGGCCTTCTCCAGGCTCTTGATTCCCTCCTCGATGACGGCGCCGTACTTCTCCTTCAGTTCTTCCTTGACCTTCTTGTCCTTGATGGGACCGGGATCCTCGGGCTTCATTCCGAGCTTGGCGCGGGCGGTCATCAGGGCGGGATACCACTTGGCCCAGGCGATGACGCCGAGGGAGTAGTTCGATTCCTTATTCTGCGGATCGACGGCGAGCAGCTTCAGGTGCCAGTCCCGCGCTTCATCGAACTTCACCACTTTCTGCTCGGGAGAAAGCGCGGTGGCTTCGTTGTAGCTGAGGGAAGCGAGCGAGGCCAGGGCGGTCTTGTCGTTGGGGTCCTTTTCGAGCACCTTCATGAACTCGTCGCGGGCGCCCTTGGCGAGGGCCTGATTTTCCGGCGACTCGGCGCCCGGAATCCACTGCGTCATGTAGGCGGTGGCCAGGTACAGGCGCGCGTTGGGGTTGGAGTCGTCGAGCGAGATAGCGGTCTTGAAGTGCTCGACTGCGTCCTGGTAGCGGGCGCTCTTGTAGGCCTGGACGCCCTTATTCAGCTCGTCGCGCGACTTCAGCTTGTCGCAGCCGGTGCCCAAAAGCATCATCAAGCCGGCTGTCGAGATCAGGCTGTATTTTATGATCCGGGTCATTGTGCTCTCTTCCTTCGTGCCGCTGAAATTTACTGGCCGGCTTCGATACGGGGAGTCATGAGGCCGATCTTGTCGATGCCGGCTCCCTTGGCGATATCGATCGCCTTGGCGACTTCCTGATACTCGAGGTCCGGATCACCCTTGACGAACACAACGCGTTCCGCGCGCGTCTTGAAGATGTCTTCCAGGCGCTTCTGCAGGCGGTTCATGTCGGTGACTTCGGTGTTGATCTTCATGCTGCGGTCTTTCTCGATGATGATCACCACCGTGCGGTCCTGGCTGGGATCCGGCGGAGGCTGGTTGGGATTGGGCGGTTGCGGCGCCAGCGCCTCGAGTCCGTGCGGCGTGAGCGGCGTGATGACCATGAAGATGATCAGCAGAACCAGCAGCACGTCGATGAGCGGCGTCATGTTGATGTCGGCGGAAGGTCCACCCTTCCCGCCTACTGCCATTGCCATAAGTGCGTCCCTCGCTGTCCTTAAACTTCTCTGTTACTGACCGGGCGCCGGCGCCGGATTCTCGGCCGGCTTTTCCTCGCCCCGCTGCTTGTTCTGCTCGGTAAGCAATCCGAGCTGATCCACGCCCGCCGCGCGCAGGTTGTCGATCACGTCGGTGACCACCTTGTACTGGGCGCGGGCGTCGCTCTTGATGTAAACGGTCTTGTCCAGCTTGTTCGTCAGCAGATCCTTGACCTTGCTGGGGAGCACATCCACCGGGAGCTGGTCATTGCCGGGGCTCAGGAAGATGCGTCCGTCGCGGGTCACCGCCACCAGAACCGCGTCTTCCTTGTCGGCGTTCTGCATGGCGATCGGGTTCTTGGTCTTCACCAGATCGACGCTGACGCCCTTGGAAAGCATGGGGGTGATGACCATGAAGATGATGAGCATCACCAGCATCACGTCCACCATGGGGGTGACGTTGATGTCGCTGACGACGCTGGGGGGCGTTGGGTTCTTCAGCTTTCGCATCGTTTTGCCTTTGCTGGGCGTGGGCGCCGCTGGAGGGCGGCGCCGCTGCCCGATTCAACTCGCACTATCCAGCCGGAAACTAGCTCTTCGTGGTTGCGCGCTGCGACCGCTTCAGGAAGTAGTCGATCAGCTCCGAACTCGAATTGCCCATTTCCACGTCGAACGCCTCAATGCGGTTGGTGAAGTAGTTGAACATCCACACCGCGGGGATGGCGACGAAGAGGCCGATAGCGGTGGCCACCAGCGCTTCCGAAATACCGCCCGCGACCGCGCCGAGGCCGGTCGACTTCTCGGTGGAGATGCCCTTGAACGCGTTGATGATGCCGACCACCGTTCCGAACAGTCCCACGAAGGGGGCCGTGGAGCCGATGGTGGCCAGCGACGAAACGCCGCGCTTCATTTCCGCGTGAACGATGGCTTCGGCGCGCTCCAGGGCGCGAGCAGAAGCTTCGATCTTTTCGCCCGGAATCTCCGTACTCATTTCATGCGCGCGGAATTCCTGCAGTCCGGCCACCACCACCTTGGCAAGGTGGCTCTTGGGGAACCGGTCCGCGATCTTGATGGCTTCATCCAGCTTGCCGTCCTTCAGCGCGCCGGCCACGGCCGGGGCGAAAAGGCGGGACTGCTTGCGAGCCGCGTTGTAGGCCAGAAAACGGTCAATCATCACGCCGATGGACCACGCCGACATGAGGAACATGATCACCACGACCGCCTTCGCGAGGAAGCCCATCTGATTCCACATGGAGCGTACGTCGAAGGCAACCTGGGCTTCCTGAAGGAGGAAGAAAGCCCAAACATGCATCTGTAATAGCATCATTTTCTCCTGCGAGTTGAATTGATTCGATCAATTTCCCAGGGCCCGCACGCGGTCAGGCGTCCGGACCCTCGAAACCACTAAGCGCTGAGCGTGAAGTTCACGTCGATCGTCGTGATAACCTCCACCGGCTCGCCGTTCAGCAGAGTCGGCTTATACAGCCACTGCTTCACGGCGTCCTGCGCGGCCTGCACCAGCAGCGGATGACCGTTGACCAGTTGCAGGTTTTGAATCGTGCCGTCCTTGCCGATCACGGCGGTGAACCGCACGGTTCCCTGAATACGAGCTTGCTTGGCCAGCGGCGGATACTGCGGCGTTACGCGCCGGATCAGGTTCGCCTGCTGGACGTTGCCGCCGACGCGGATGCGCTGGGGCGTCGCCGGCTTGGGGGCCTCCACCTTGGGCGGGGGCGGGGGCGCGGCGGACGGGATGCCGCCGATGATTCCGCCGATCACGCCGCCGGGAGCGCCGCCCGGCACGCCGCCGGGAACGCCGCCCACCACACCGGCCGAAGCCGACGGCGGGGGAATGTCTTCCTCTCGGATCTGCGCGATTTCCTTCGGGATCTGCTTGGGCGCCATCAGGCGGCCGGCATCGAACTGCCGAGGCGCAACCTTCACGATCTTCACCGGAGCGGCGGCCGGTGGCGGCGGGGGCGGAGGCGGAGGAGGCGGCGGCGCCACCAGGAAGCTGGTCAGCGTCGCGCGCGGCAGCGTGTCCGTGTAGATCAGCGGAATCAGAATCGCAACCGCGATCATCCCGATCTGACCCAGGAACGATACCATCACCGTCCAACTCTTGTTCGTTTTGCCTGTGCCGTCCACCAAGGATTGCTCAAACATCGCCTATCCTCCCTCTCCGGTCTTCTATTCCTGAGAACCGGATCACTCTATAAAAGTTCCCTCAGGGCCGCTACCGGGCGACCTTCTCCCGCTTCGCTCCCGGGCCGTCCGTACGGGCCGGGGCCGCCGGAACCTTCTTCCGGCTCTCCACAAGGTCCTGCCAGAATATCAGGATCGGGCTGGCAATGAAAATCGAGGAATACGTGCCCACCAGGATCCCCACCACCAGGGCGAAGGAGAACCCGTTCAACACCTGACCGCCGAAGAGCCACAACGCCAGCGCGCTCAAAAACGTCAGACCCGAAGTCAAAACCGTCCGGCTCAACGTCTGGTTGATCGAATTGTTTACGATCCTGGCAAACCCCTCGCGGCGGCTGGTCTTCAGATTCTCGCGGATGCGGTCGAACACCACGATGGTGTCGTTCATCGAGTAGCCGACCAGGGTCAGCAGCGCGGCGACTACCGTGAGATCGATGGGCTTGTCGAAGATGGAGAACAGCCCGATGGTGATCACGGTATCGTGGAACACCGCGATGACCGCGGCCACGCCATAGATCCATTCAAAACGGAACGCGATGTACACCAGCATTCCGGCCAGGGCGTACAGGGTTGCCAGGATGGCCTGGCTGCGCAGCTCGCCGCCCACCTTGGGACCGACAACATCCGTCTGCAGGATGGTGAAAGGCCCCGCGTACAGCTCCTGCTTGGCGATGTTGATCACTTCGGGCTTCACGCCCGCGGCCGACAACTCATCAATGTTCCGGTAGAGGCCGCCATGGGTCGCGCGATACTCAGCGATGTCCTTGGCCAGCTTCTGCAAATCTTCCTCCGGCATGGCGACGCTGGCGCGCTGCAAGGGCTCGCGCAGGCGGTTGGCGATTGCCTCGGCGCCCGCGTTGTTCACGTCCAGCTTGCCCGACTTTTCGCCAAAGGTCTCCGTCAGGGTATCGACCAGCACCTGCCGCTCCGCGTTCAACTGCTTCTCGTCGCGGATTTCGGTGCCGATCAGCACCTCGGGCTGGCCGGTGATCTGCTGCACCGAGATCTCGCCGGGGATCCTGGCGGATACAGCGGCCCGGATGCGGTCGGTCGGGGGCTCCTGGTTGAAGCGCACGTAGATGTTGGTCCCGCCCTTGAAGTCGATGCCATAGCGGGGACCGCCCTTCATGACGAGACTGCCCAGACCGGCCGCGGTAAGGACCAGGGACGCGATGATGAAGGGCCACTTCTTGCCCAGAAAGTCGAAGTTGATGTTCTTAAATAACTCCATGGAACCTTACAAGGCCGGCTTCGATACCACTGACACCGGCGATCTCCAAAAAGTTCCCGAGCGGTTCTGAAGATTTCGGACAGTATCGCAAGTCCCCGTGCGGGACGCAACTGTCCAAGCTTCAAATACTCAGGGTCTGGACCTGCCTCTTGCCCGAGAGCTCCCAATCGAAGATCAGCTTGGACACGAAGACGGCCGTGAAAATGTTGGCGATCAACCCCACCACCAGGGTCACCGCGAATCCCCGCACCGCCGAGGTGCCGAAGATGAACAGGAAGGCGCAGGACACCACCGTGGTGACGTGGGTGTCGATGATGGTCAGGAAGGCCTTCGAGAAGCCCGCCTGGATGGCCGCCGGAACGCTCTTGCCCTCCCGCAGCTCCTCGCGGATTCTCTCGAAAATCAGCACGTTGGAATCCACCGCCATGCCGATCAGCAGGATGATGCCGGCGATGCCGGGCAGCGTCAGGACGGCGTTGAAATACGCCAGCACTCCGATCAGGATTAGGGCGTTGAGAACCAGCGCCAGCGTGGCGTTGATTCCCGACTTCTTGTAATAGGCCAGCATCACGAAAACCACCGCGATCAGCCCGATCATGCCGCTGATGAGACCCGAGCGGATGGAGTCGTTGCCCAGCGAGGGGCCAACGCTCAGCTCCTGCAGATACTCGACGCCGGCGGGAAGCGAGCCGGCGCGCAGGTTCAGCGCCAGATCCGAGGCTTCCTCGGCCGACGCCGCGCCGGTGATCCGGCCATTGTCCGAGATCTTGGAATCGATGCGCGGGGCCGAAATCACCACCTTGTCCAGCACGATGGCCAGCCGGTTGCCGACGTTCGCCTCGGTGTAGCGTTCGAAGCGCTTGGCGGCGTCCTGCGTGAGAACGAAATTGGTATCCCACTGCGCGGGATACTGGCCCTGAACCGCCTGCGCGTCGCGCAGGTCGCGACCGGTAACCACCGCGGTCCGCGCGAGCAGATAGAATCCGCCGCCCGCGCGAGCCTCGCCCTTCAGAATCTGAGTATTCAGCGGCAGCACGCCGCCGTGCTTGGCCAGGACTTCCTCGCGAGTGTTGAACGGGCCGTCCTTAACCTCCAGCAGCTCCAGCATGGCCGCGGTCTTCAGGATCTGCTTGATGCGGGCGGGATCGTCGACACCCGGCAGCAGCACCAGCAATTCGGCTTCGGCATCGCTGCGCCCACGCGGCTGCACGGTGGATTCGGCCAAACCCAGGCCGTTGATCTTCTTCTCCAGCGTATGCAGCGTCTGCGTAATCGTATCCTGCTTCAGCTTCAGCACCGAGGAGGGCTTCATCGTCAGCCGGTAGTCGGTGGAGTTCACCGCCGTCAGCAGCCAGTCCGCGCCCATGGTGTCGTTGAAGACGGTGCGGAAGTCGCCGGCCTTGGTGGCGGGAACGCCCTTCACGTCTATCTGGATCTTCTCGGCGTCCGCGAGCGACTGCGGATCGTTGCGCTGCATATCCGCGAACTCGACGTTCGCCTTTCGCAGTTCTTCCTTCATCCGGTCGATCAACAGGTCCGCTTCGGCGCGGAAGGCATCCTGAAGCTGCACCTGCAGCACCAGGTGACTGCCGCCCTTCAGGTCCAGCCCGAGGCGGATGTTCTTCTGGATGTTCTGCTTCAACTGATCCACGGAGGTGGGCAGGCCCACGATCCCGTAAATGCAGATCAGGATCACGGCGATCACGGAGAGAGTGCGTACTTTGAGGTTTCCGGTCATTGCTTCAGTGCTCTTGTCAGTCTGGAATGTTCCTGGCGCTTATTTTCCCGGCGAATCGTTGAGCAACGCGCTGACGGCGGTCCGCGCCACCTGCAGTTTTACGTTATCCGGCTTCACCCGCAGCACGATCGCCTCATCGGATACGCTATGCACGGTCCCGATCAATCCGCCGGACGTCACCACCACGTCGCCGCCCTTCAAGCTCTTCACCATCTCCGCCTGCTGCTTCTTCTGCCTCTGCATGGGGAGGAAGACCAGGAGGTAAAAGATGGCGAGGATCGCCACCAGGGGCAAAAACCCGAGCAGCGACGTCAAGCCTCCCGGCTGTTGCTGAAGAAGAAACCCGAAAATGAGCATGCTGTACTGCGAACCTGATCTGCCTTCACGGATTCCGGATTATGAGAGCCCGCCGGTCGCGGCTTCCCGTACTGCCCGCCGCTCCGCCAGGTAACTGCCGAAATTCCCAGAAAGAATAGCATTTCGCATCC
>CAYOQB010000122.1:0-15611 GCA_964406035.1 uncultured Solibacteraceae bacterium
CCCAGCGGTGATCGGAGCAACCGGCTGATCGCGGAACAGGTGGAACTGGCACGGACTCCCCGGACTCCCGGCACGGAACAGGTGGAACTGGCACGGGGAAGGCGCATCGTGCCGCGCGTTTGCGAACATAGAGTCATGGATCACCCTCGCCGCACCGTCCGCGTGAAGCGCGTCGATGAAGCCGCCAGCCTGGATGAACTGTTCCGCCATTGCCTGCCGGCCTTCGGCGGCGCCTACCTGCGGCGCATCTACACAATTCTGGATCGCGCGATCGGCATGGGCTGCCCCCTTACCCTGGCCATCAGCGGTCCGGTGACGGTGTCCGGACAACATCAAGCCTGGCTGATCCCGCTGATCGAGGCGGGCTGGATCGCCTACCTTTCCACCACGGACGCGGTCTGCTATCACGACGGCCATCGCTCGCTGAACGAGCATCGCGACCCTATTCACGAAGTGCCGATTTTCGGAGACGACGGCGCCCTCCGCGATGAGAAAACCATCCGCGTTACGGACATGGCTTTCGACGAAGAAGTGCTGCTGGACCAGGACAAGTTCCTTACCGCGATGCTCAGCCGCCCGGACTTCCAGCGCAAGATGACGGGCACGGAGCTGCGCCACCGGCTGGGCGAGTTCTACGCGCAGCAGGAAACCCGCAACGGCATCGAAGCGGGCCTGTTGTCCACCTGCTACCGGATGGCGATCCCCATTTTCGTGGGCGCGCCGGCCGATGGCAGCGTGTTCCTGAACTCGATGAAGCTGTGGGCGATGCGGGAGTCGGGCCTGATTCCGGAGTACGGATTCGATCTGGATCTGCACGCCGAGGTTTTCGAGGCCTGCGCTTACCACCGCTGGGGTCTGTTCGACAGCGAAGCGAAGGCGCTGGGAACGCTGATCCTGGGCGGGGGCGTTCCCAAGAACTACAATCTTCAGCCCGAGCCCGCCTTGGGCCAGGTGCTGGGTCTGCCGGAGGTCCGTGGTTATGAGTTCGATGTGCAGATCGTGACCGCTCCGGTGACCGACGGGTCGCTGTCGTCGTGCCCGCCGGCGGAGGCGGTCACCTGGGGCAAAGTCGACAAGGATACCTATCAGCAGTCCACCGAGAGCATGCAAGCCGACTACTCGACGGTGATGCCCTTTATTGTGAAAGCGCTGCTGGACAACCGGAAGCGCTACGAGGATCGCGCGGCGGAGGTTGGGATGGAGCAGACGGTGCGTGAGGATGCCCGGGCGGCGGGCTATCTGCGTCCGCGCGACGGTTATCGCCTGTTCGAGATGCGCGAAGCGCTGGTGGAGCGGCTGAAGTCGGATCTGGTGTCCAACCGGGAGTGGCTGATGGACTCGCTGGTTTATCCCGGAGTGAAGCCTGTTTTGTAAGGATCTTTTGCGGCGTCCGTCTCGTACTCAGTACCAATGACGACGCTCTGGACTGACCTGAACTACGCCCTGAGGGTTCTGCGCAAGAGCCCAGGCTACATCGCGGTGGCGGTGCTGACGCTGGGATTGGGCGTAGGGGCCAATACCGCCGTATTCTCCATCATCAACACGCTGCTGTTTCGTCCGCCGGTGGCGGTGAATCCCGGCGAGCTGGTGCAGCTCTACCAGACCAGCGAGAACAATGACTTCCGGATGATGGAGCAGTACGAGCCGTGGAATTACGCGGATTATCTGGACGTCCGGGATCAGAACCAGGTCTTCAGCGACGTCATGCTGCACAACGTACACGAGTTCCGGATGGGCGATGACGGGCCGGGCGAGCAGGTGATGGCCAACATGGTTACCGGAAATTACTTCCGGACGCTGGGCATTCAGGCCAGGATGGGCCGGCTGATCACGCCCGAAGACGACCGGCCGGGAGCGCCGAGCACGATCGTTATCAGCGAACGGTTGTGGGCGCGGCTGGGCCGCGATCCGGGGATCGTGGGCCGCACGCTGCGCCTGAACCGGCATGCCTACACGGTGATCGGCGTGGCGCCGGGAGAGTTCATGGGCACGATGATCGCGCTGGTGCCGGATATCTGGGTACCGATCACGGTTCTCAGCGAGGCCACCAAATCGCCGCAGATGCTGACCTCGCGCACGGGAAGGTCGCAGTGGGTGGTGGGGCGGCTGAAGCCGGGGATCACGCGGGAGCAGGCGCTAGCCAGCCTGCAGCCGATCGCGACCGGCTGGCGGACGCGATTTCCCGAATCGCACAAGGGCCGGGGCATCAACGCGACCGCTGTGACGATGCTGCCCGCGATGGTGCGGTCGAACGTTTCGGCGGTGTCGGCGGTGCTTCTGGCGCTGGTCAGCCTGGTGCTGCTGATCGCCTGCGTGAACCTGGCGAACCTGGCGCTGGCGCGCGCGGATGCACGGCGGCGGGAGGTGAGCATCCGGCTGGCGCTGGGCGGCAGCCGCTGGCGGATCGCCCGGCAACTGCTGTCCGAAAGCCTGCTGGTTTCGATTCTCGGCGGCGCCGCCGGGCTGGCGCTGGCGGCTTGGGCGGCGAGCGCACTGAACGGAACCATTCGCCTGGCGCCCATTCCGCTTTATATCGACCTGACCACCGATGGCAGAGTGATGGGCTTCGCGCTGGGAATCTCGCTGCTGGCGTCCCTGCTGTTCGGCTTGTGGCCGGCCTGGAAGGCGACGCGGCAGGATCTAGGACACGCCTTGAAGGACGGCTCCGCCGGGGCCGGCGCCTCGCGCTCGCGCGTCCGCAAGGGCCTGGTGATCGCGCAGGTGGCGGCTTCGATGGTGCTGCTGGTGACCGCCGGGTTATGCCTGCGCAGCCTGGGCAACGCGGAGCGGATCGACATGGGCTTCGACCCCAATCCCACGTTGACGGCGAGCATCGAGATGCCGGCGCGGACCTTCTCGCCGGAGGACACGGAGGCGTTTTACCGCCAGGCGCTGGAGCGCCTGGCGTCGCTACCGGGCGTGGCGAAGGTGGGCTCGATATCGCACCTGCCGCTAAGGATGGAAATCCGGACGACGGAAGTGCGAGTGGAGGGGCAGCCTCCGGTGCCGGACGACCAGTTGCCGTCCGTGGATACGGCGAGCGCCGGACCGGGCTACTTCAACGCCATGAAGATTCCGGTTCTGCAGGGCCGCGAGTTTGCGATCACGGACGATTCCAAATCGCCGCGAGTGGCGATGGTGAATGAAAGCTTCGCGCGGCGGTACTTCCCGCACGGCGGCGCCGTGGGCAAGCGACTGGAGTTGGAGATCGCGGGCAAGTGGCAGCCGCTGGAAATTGTCGGCATTGCCCGGGATGGCAAGTATCGAACGCTGGGCGAGGAGCCCCGCCCATTCCTGTGGGAAGCGGCGCTGCAAGCTCCGGCGAACCTGGGCCGCGCGATGCTGGTGGTGCGCGCCGCCAATGGCCGTCCCGCGGACCTGGCGGGAGCCGCGCGCCGCGAGCTGACGAACATCAACCCCGCCGTGCCGGTCAACATCAAGACCGCCAATGAAGCGATGGAGCTGGCGCTGCTGCCGGCGCGAGCCCTGGCGGCCGTGCTGGGCGTCTTCGGCGCGCTTGGGCTGACGCTGGCCGCGGTGGGAATTTACGGAGTGGTGACCTACCTGGTGGGACGGCGCACCCGTGAAATCGGGCTGCGGATGGCCCTGGGCGCGCGGCCCAGCGATGTCCTGTCGATGGTGCTGCGGCAGGGGGCGGTGCTGGCGGTGACCGGCGCGGCGATCGGCATGGCGCTAGCGATCGGCGCGGCGCAGCTCATCGCGGAGATGCTGTACGGCGTGAAGCCGTGGGATCCGGTGACGCTCGGCGGAGTCGGCCTGCTGCTGGTGGGCGTGGCGCTGGCTGCGAATCTGGTTCCGGCGCGGCGGGCGATGCGGGTGGATCCGCTGGTGGCGCTACGCGAGGAATGAGTCAGGGCCAGGACTTCCACACCAGGAAGGCATAGCCGGCGAGGAACCCGAGCAGCGCATTGTATTCCTCATTGCGCCACCAGGTGCGCCAGGAGAATCGCGACCCGCCGCGGGAGCGGGGCCAGCGCGGGATCAGCGCGGGCACGCGATCGCAGTAGTCGCGATAGGCGGGGAACAGGTTCCGCAGGTGGCCTTCCTCGTTGGCGATCACCGGAAGGTAGACCAAAGCGAAGACGGCGGCGAACAACACGCCCAGCTCCCAGCGCCGGGTGGCGATCGCGAGGCCGGCGGCGACGGCAAGGGTCCCGAGGTAGAGCGGGTTGCGGACCCAAGCGTAAGGGCCGCCGTCGATCAGCTTCTGATTCTTTTCGAGGTGTCCCGCCGCCCAGGCTCGCAGCGCGAGACCGAGCACGGCAAGGGGCAGTCCGGCCCACAGGGAATCCCGTGTGGGCGCGGCAAAGTACAAGAAAGCGCCCACCAGGAGAAATCCGGAGGGCACGCGCAGCCGGGCCACGAAGTCGGCGTAGGGTTTAGAGAAGATCACGCGGTGCTGCCCGCCGTTTGGGAACTCAACTGCCGCTCCAGCTCGCGAAACACTGCTTCCGCCGGAATGGCGCGCATGCTCGGCTCCTCCTGAGCGCCGCGCTGATAGGAGGTACGCGCAGCGGGATCGCGCAGTACGCGGATGGTGTCGCCATAGGGTCCGTTGCGGGCCGGGTCAGTAGGTCCGAAGATCGCGACGCCGGGTTTGGATAGAGCGGCGGCGATGTGCAAGGGTCCGCTGTCCACTCCGACGACAGCGCATGCAGCACGCGAGGCATGAAGCAATCCGGGGAGTCCCGAAAGATGAACCACCGCGCCGCTGATGGATCGGAGGCGTGCTTCGGCATCCGGCGGACCGTTGACGACAAGGGGAACGCCGAGCGCGTCGCGGAGGGTCCGCGCGAGCTCCGACCAGCGGTCGAGCGGCCATTGCTTGGAGGTCCAGCCAGCGAGGGGACAGCCGAGCACAAAGCGTCCCGGCGGCAGATCGCCTTCGGGAGATCCGGGCGGAATGCGGAAGGTATGAAGAACGTTCGACGCGCCTCCGGCCTGGGCGATCTCCAGATTCTGGTCGACCACATGAGCGGACTTCACGGTAACCGCGGTGGAGTAGAAGAGCCGTGCCGGGAGCTCGCGCGGGCGGTCCGGACCGTAGATGCGCTCGGGCCGCGCCATCGAAGCGATGATCGCGGATTGCAGCAGACCCTGGAAGTCGAAAGCGAGATCGAAGCGGCGGGAGCGCAGGCGGTGGCGGAGGTCGCGCCAGCCGGCGAGTCCGGTGCGGTCGAAGGCGAGGATCTCGTCGACAAAAGGATTCGCCTCCAGCAGCGGCGCCCATTTCTTCTTCACCACCCAGGTGAGCCGGCTGTCGGGGAAGCTGTGGCGCAGCGTCGCCGCGGCGGGCATGGCGTGGACGATGTCGCCCATCGCGCTCAAGCGGACCATCAGGATGTTGCGTGCGGCCATCCTCAGCGGTGATTCTACGCCCGATTCCGTTCCTGAACAAACGCGACGAGCTCGCGGAAGCGTACG
The DNA here is from genome assembly GCA_964406035.1 of uncultured Solibacteraceae bacterium. Taxonomy (GTDB): domain Bacteria; phylum Acidobacteriota; class Terriglobia; order Bryobacterales; family Bryobacteraceae; genus JAIEPW01. The sequence goes on from CAYOQB010000122.1 coordinate 5,446, forward strand.
GCGTGTTCGGATTCCAGATGAACGGCTGGTCCGTCGAAGTTGTCGGGTGCGCCTTCCATGACCAGGTCGACGTGCGAGAGTCCGGCGACAAGTTCGGCGCGGGCGCGGGCGGGCAGGATCGGTTCGTTGGGGTCAAGAATCGCGACGGCAAGCCGCGCATGCCCCTGGCGAAGCTCAGCAAGCTGCTGTGCATCGCGGGCGAGAATGGGATCGAAGTAACCGGTCACCAGAAGCGTGCCGGGTCCGGCCTGGGAGGGGAACTCCTGCCGGGAGATGATCTTGGTGCGGGTATCCAACCCTCTATTTGAACAACTCCGGGCCTACTTGAGCAATTCGAGCGCGGCGCGGGCGACACGCGCGGCGTCGACGCGGGTCATGCAGCGATGGTCGATGGGACATTCGCGCAGCAGGCAGGGACTGCAATCGACAGGCTCGCGCACGACGCGAGCAAGCGGTCCGGTGGGTCCCGTGGTGGTGTCGTCGGTGGCTCCGAACACGGTGACGGTGGGAGTTCCGAGGGCGCTGGCGATGTGCATCGCGCCGGAGTCGTTGGTGAGCAGGACGCGACAGGCTGCCGCCATCGCGATGAACTGCGCGAGCGTGGTTTCGCCGGCGAAGTTCCGGACTGTCACACCCGCTTTCCGCAGCGCCGCGGCGACCTCTTCGCAGAGCGGGCGTTCGGCGGCGGATCCGAAGACGGCGGCGGACGCGCCGGTGCGGCTGGAGATCTCGGCGGCGGCGGCGGCGAAGCGATCGGGAAGCCAGCGCTTGGCGGTCCCGTAGGCAGCGCCGGGGCTGATGCCGACGACGAAGTCGCCGAGACCGGCAGCCCGGAGCAGTTCGATGCCGCCGTGCCGGGCGTCGCGTGCGCCTTCCAGGCGGATGGCATCGACCTGGGGAAGCTTCGGAATCAGCCCCGCGCGGCGCAGCAGTTCGAGGTAATAGTAGCGCTCGTGACGCGGGATTTCGCCGGGCTTGGGAACCGGCACAGGGTGGGTCAGAAGCAGGCCGCGGCCGTCGCGATTGTAGCCGATGCGGCGGGGGATGCGCGCGACCCAGGCGACCATCGCTGCTTCGAAAGCGTTCTGCAGGAGGATGGCGGTGTCGAAGTCCATGCCCCGGAGGGCACGGGCGGCGTCCATTTTGGAGCCGAGGTCGCGGACGCCGGAGGCGGCTTCGTAGGGGATCAGCTCGTCGCAGAAGGGCTCACGCCCGTAGAGGTCGCCTACCCAGGGCTTGGCCAAGATCGCGATGTGCGCGCCGGGGTTGGCTTCCCGCAGCGCGCGGAGCGCGGGGAGGGACATGACCGCGTCGCCGATCCAGTTGGTGGCGCGGACGAGGACACGCTTCATTCGGGCGCGCCCCAGCCTCCGCCGCCGGGAGTTTCGATGCGCAGGACATCGCCGGGCAGCACCTCGAAACGGTGCTTGGCAGGAAGCTCGCGACGCTTGCCGTCGCGGAGGAGCACGGCGCGTCCCAGCGATCCGGGCGAGCCATGGTTCAAGCCGTAGGGTGGAAACTTCCGGCGGTCCGAGAGGAGCGTCACCTCCGCGGCGGTTAGAAACTCGAAAGCGCGGATGAGTCCGCTGCCGCCGCGGTGCATTCCCTGCCCTCCCGAGTCGCGGCGGACACGATACTCGCGGATGCGGAGCGGATACTGGTGCTCGAACGCTTCCACGGGCGTGTTCCACGAGTTGGTCATGTGGGTGTGCACGGCGTTCCAGCCGTCACCCGCCGAGGAGGCGCCCATGCCTCCGGCCAGCGTTTCGTAGTAGGCGAAGGCCTTGCCGCGAACGGGATCGCGCCCGCCGAAGCTGAGGTTGTTCATGGTGCCGGAGCTGGCGGCGGGAATGCGGTCGGGCGCGGCTTGCGCCAGCGCGCCCAGCACCGTGTCGGTGATGCGTTGCGAAGTCTCGACATTGCCCGCGGCCATCGCCGCGGGGGGAAGCGCATTCACCACCGTGCCCTCCGGAGCAAGGATACGGATGGCGCGCAGCATCCCGCTGGTGAACGGGACCGTCTCGCGAACCAGACATCGGAAGCAGTAGAGGACGGCCGCGGTGGCAACAGCGAAATTGGCGTTCACCGGACCATCGGCCTGCGGGCTGGACCCGCCGAAGTCGACGATAGCCTGATCGCGGCGGATGATGATGGCGACCTTCACCGTCAGAGGGACATCGGTCAGCCCATCGCTATCCAGCATGTCGGAGAACGAGTAGACGCCGGGCCGAAGCTCGGCGATGGCGGCGCGCATCATACGGTCGCTGTAATCCTGCAGGTCGCGCATAGCTGCCTGCAGCGGTTTCAGCCCGCGGCGCAGCACCAGCTCGCGGAGACGAACCTCGCCGCGGTGCAGCGAAGCGAGCTGCGCCATCAGGTCGCCGCGGCGCTCCACGGGAGTCCGCACATTGGCGAGGATCAGATCCAGCAGGTGCTCGTCAACTTTGCCGCCGCGAACCAGAAGGATGGGCGGCAGCCGCAGCCCCTCCTGATAGATTTCGCGCGCGAGCGGCATGGAACCGGGACTCATGCCGCCGACATCGGCATGGTGCGCGCGATTGGCCAGGAAGAAGGCCGGCGTGCGTACGCCTTTCAGAAATACCGCGGAGACGGCGGTGATGTCGGGCAGATGTGTCCCGCCCTGAAACGGATCGTTCACCAGCGCGACATCGCCGGGACCGAGCGCCAGGCGCTCGCGCACGGCGCGCACCGCCATGGGCATCGCACCGAGGTGCACCGGCATGTGGTCGCCCATCGCCACAGCGTCCCCGTTGCCGTCGTAAACGGCGCAGGAGTAGTCGCGGCGCTCCTTGATGTTGGCGGAGTAGGAGGTGCGGCGCAGCACCGCACCCATCTCTTCGGCGATCGAAACCAGAAGCTGCCGGAACAGCTCCAAATCCACCGGTCCGGTCTTCATGGCGTCTCCGCGGGACGGCACAAACCGATCTGAATGGGGAAGCTCACGATGGTTTGCCAGGCGTCCCCGGTCCGGCGTTCCAGGCGATGCATCCGGGCGGCGGCATCGGCGCGGACACGGAGCGGCAGTTCACGCTTCTCCTGCTTCAACCGGATGGGGGTGGACTTGATCTCCTTTGGCGACCAGGAATCGCCGCCGGTCTGCGTCTCATACAACTCCCAGCGTCCGCCGCCGCGGATCACCAGGCTGCCGCTGGTCTTGTTCTCGAACACGAACTGCTCGATAGCGCCGGAGCGGCCGTCCTCCACCACGGCGCGCTGCTTCCAGGTGTTGCCGCCGTCCGCCGTGATCAGCAGGAACGGATCGCGAGGCAGCGGATGGATCAGTTGCCCGGCAACCCAGCCGGCGTCGAATCCCAGCAGTTGGATCTGGTCCAGGGAGGCGTGCGGGATGCGCGCGACGGGCTCCGTCCAGGTGGCGCCGCTGTCGGAGCTCGCCAGCAGGATGGAATACAGCGTAGCGGACGCGGTATGGAGGTTGCCCGCGACGAAGATCTTGTCCCCCGCGGCATCGACGGCGGCGATTTCCAGGAAGACCTGGCAGGGTTCCTCCGCCGTGCAGGAGAGTCCAAAGGCATGGACGTCCTCCGGCGTGCACTTGTACTCAATTTTGACCGGAGTTTGCGCCCACAACGGCAAGGCCAACAGGATCGCGCGGGCGGTTTTCACGATGGCGTTAGAACTTTTATTGTACATGGCGGGGGCGTCCTGCCCTGCCCGACAGAGTCCAGGGCCTCGCGCGACCAGGCGAGCAGGGCTCCGGCGGCGATCTGTTCGCATTCCGGCGGAAAACGCTCCAGCTTGGCAATCGCCTTGCGAAACTGGCGGACCGCGCCCAGCGCATTGCCGGTGGAATGATGATGCATGGCGACCGCGCAGTGGATCAGCGCCTGCAGGAACACCCGCCTCGGCCCGCGCTCCGCGGTCCAGATTTCTTCCCAGACCTCATGCGCCTCGAAGTACTCGCCCGTATTGAACAGCTCGACTCCGCGGAGGAACGCGTTGCGCATGCTAGATTCAGGGTAGCGTGCCGTCATGGTTGCGATTTGGGAAGCCGGAACCGAGGCTGGAGGGGGCTCCGGCCGTGCGGCGGCTGAAGACCTATTCGGCGGAGAGCGGCTTCGTTTTCCAGTACGTTTATGAAGGCTCGCGGGAACTGGAGGGCGACCGCGAGTTCGTGTTCTCGGCGTCGCATGACCGCGAGACGTACTACCCGGTGCGGGTGATCGTGGGCGCGGCTGCGCGGGGCGTGTGGGAGTCGGCGAACCGGCCGCTGAGTGTGCATGAGCTATACGGAATCGCCAAGCTGGCGCTGATAAGCGGGTTCGATGGTGCGGATCCGAGGAATTGGGAACGGCGGGTGGAACCGGGTGAGGAGGAGATTGGGGAATATTGCCGAAGGCTGGACTACTGAACCGCGCCGGCTTGGGGTGAGGTGGCCTAAAGGCGGCACTACAAAATAAACGTCGCGCCGCTTTCGCCAGAGCTACGCGTAGTGCCGCGTTTACGCGGCGCGAGCGTTTACGCTCGCCAGGGGTGACGTGGCCTGAACGCGGTTCTACGCTAACTCCTTGGGAGGCGTCCTGTGGTGACGTGGCCTAAAGGCCACGGCCGCCTGAAGGCGGCACTACAACTTCAACGTCGCGCCGCTTTCGCCAGAGCCATGAGTAGTACCGCGTTTACGCTCGCCAGGGGTGACGTGGCCTGAAGGCCACGACCGCCTGAAGGCGGTTCTACTGGTGTGGGCTTCCCTGGATCGTGGCGTCCGATCCCGATACCCGTACACCACGGCCATGTATCCTGGTTTTTGCCGCCCCCAGTGCCGACATGCTGAGCGAAATGGATGCCATCGAGTTCTATGAGCTTGCCTTGTGGGCTGCGATCGCGACGGGCTTCCTGCTGTCGGTTCTTTTTCTGCGGGCCTGGATGGCGTGGCGGATGCTGCCGGTGCTTCCGCCAACGCAGCATCGCGACGCCGGGGAGATCACGGTTATCATTCCGGCGCGAAATGAAAAAGCCAACATCGCCGCGGTCATTGACTCGCTGAAGCCCGCTCCGGTGCTGGTGGTGGACGATGGCTCCACGGACGGGACCGCCGAGCTCGCTAAGCAAGCGGGCGCGTTTGTGATCCCTGCTCCGCCGCTAGCCTCGGGACTTCCAGGCAAGTCGAATGCCTGCCTGGCGGGGTCGACGCATGCGCCCACCCGATGGATTCTGTTCGCCGACGCCGACACGCGGTATCAGCCCAACTTCGTTCCGGCGCTAACCGAGTACGCGCGGCACGGCAACCTGGATATGGTCTCGGTGCTGCTGCGCGAGCAGCCGAATTCCTGGCTGGAACGCGCGGTGCTGCCGTTGGAGCAGGCGCTGGGACTGGTGGGTGTAAGCCCCAACAACGCGGCGGAGGTTCTGGTGAGCGGATCGTGCCTCCTGTTCCGCCGGGGTGCGTACGAGTTTATCGGCGGGCACAAGCCCTTGATCGCCGCGCTAGTGGAGGATATCCCGCTGGCGGCGGCGGCGCGGCGGCATCGCCTGAAAGTCGGCATCGTGCGCGCCGAGTCGATGGGCTCGCGATGCGGCTATCTTACCTTTCGCGACTTCTGGAGCGCATTGGAGAAGCATGCCTACCGCTACATCCTGGATCCTCCCGCAAAGGGTGTGCAGCGGGGACTGGCGGCGCTGCTGATGGCCGTGCATCCGGTGGTTGCCTATCTGCTGATCCGCGAATCGCCGGATCTAGTGGCGATTTCGTTCGCGGCGCTGCCGCTGGCGCTGCTGTTGCCCTGGTATCGAAGCGCCGCCGTGCTGCTGGCGCCCCTGGCGATCTACTTCTACCTGCTCTCCGCGATCAACGGCCTGATCGCCACTTCGCTGGGAACGTCCATCCGCTGGAAGGGACGCAAGGTGTCGGCTTACCGGTACGTGAAGTAGTTGGCGATCTGTTCGCCAATGCGCGCGATCGCGTCTTCCAACTGCGCGCCGATGCCTTCGTGCTTCGCGGTGAAGACGCAGACCACGATGTTGCGTTCCTTGCTTTCGAACACGCCGACGTCATTGCCGATATAGGGGAGAAAATCGCCGGTTTTATGGGGGATGCGGAACCCGGTGACATACTTGGGCAGCCGCGTGCTGTAGACCTGCCCGCGCATGGCCTGCATCATCTTCTCGCTGGCATCCTTGCTGACCGCTTCGCCGCGTTTGATCTTCTCGAGCAGTCGGCCCATGTCGCGGGCGCTGGAGAGGCCGAAAGGCGTTTTCGCCGCACGGTGGAACTCCAGTGCGCTGGGCGCGGCGCGCAGAGCGGCGAACCACACGCTGGTGGGACCCGTGGCACGGATCGACTTCAAGCCGTAGCTTTCCATCAGGCGGTTCACCGGCTCCACGCCGCCGACTTTGTCGAATAACAGGTCGGTGGCCGTGTTGTCGCTGATGATGTTCATCAGGGTGATGATGTCGTTGATGGTGACTTGCGCACCTTCATCCAGCGATCGCATGATGCCGGTGCCGGGGCGCTTCTCAGACTCCTTCAGCGTGTGACGGTCGGCCAGCCGGAATTTGCCTTCCTCGATCTGCCGGAAGGCCTCCACCATCAGGGGGATTTTGATGACGGACATGGTGTCCATCAACTGTTCGGCGTTCAGGGCTATCTCCTCGCCCGTTTCCAGGCACTTCACGTAGATGCCCCACTGGGCGTTCACCGAGCGGGTGATGCGTTCGATGTTCGCCTTCAGGCGATCCAGCGGTTGGGCGGTGGCGAGAACGGACGCGGCGAGAAGGAGCGGAATAAGTCGCATGGCTGTTACCACGCGATCTTACAGCAGGTGATCGCGCTTTTGCTTCTCGAGCAGCTTCACCAGGTCCCCGACCTGCTGGGAGCGGGCGCGGTCGGCGATCAGAAGGGCGTCGGGCGTGTCCACTACGACGAGGTCCCGGACCCCCAGCAGCGCAACCAGTTTCCCTTCGGCGTCGACGTAGTTGCCGGAGGATTCGGCCACCAGCGCATCGCCGCGAACGGCGTTGCCGTCGGCATCCCGGCGGGCGAGCTCGTAGACAGCGTGCCAGCTTCCCACGTCATTCCAGCCGATGTCGCCGGTGGAGATCCCGGCGACGTTCTTCGCCTTCTCCATGACGCCATAGTCGATGGAGATGTTCTCGCAGTGGGGGAAAACCCTCTTGAGCCGGGAGGAAAAAGCGGGCGAGTCCGCCGGTGGAAGCCCGGCCAGCAGGGTCGCGGTTTTCGGCAGATGCTCGCGGAGGGCGTCGAGAACGGTGGCTGCACGCCAGAAGAACATGCCGGCGTTCCAGTAGAAGCGCTTCGCAGCCATGAACTTTCTGGCGGTGGCCAAATCGGGCTTTTCGCGAAAACTCTTCACCGTCGAGACGGTCCCCGGCTCCGACTGGCGCGGAAATTCGATATATCCGTAACCGGTTTCGGGCCACTTGGGCTGAACGCCGAGCACGACGATGCGGCCCTGCTCCGCGGCGCGGAACGCCGCGCGCACCAGCTTGCGATACGCGGCTTCCTTCGCGATCAGGTGGTCGGCCGGAAATACGCCAAAGACGGCGCGAGAGTCGAGCGAATGCAGGATATGGGCGGCAAGGCCGATCGCGGGAGCGGTGTTGCGTTGGGCAGGCTCAGCCAGGATCTGCCTCTTGGGAATTTCGGGAAGCTGCTTCCGGATCACGTCCACCAGCGCGGCGGAGGTGAGGATCCACAGCCGCTCGGGCGGGATTACCGGAGCCAGGCGGTCCACGGTCTGCTGGATCAGGGTGCGCTCGCCAAAGAAGCTAAGCACCTGCTTGGCGCGCGCGCGGCGGGACCTGGGCCAGAAGCGCGTGCCTCGCCCTCCGGCCAGGATCAGGCCGTATTGATTCGATTTCGACATTGTTCGCTTAGGGGATCGGGTGCCCGTGGATGAGCATGAAAGTGCGTTTCCAACGGGTCTTGCTGAAGAAGTTCTGCGCCAGGTCCAGAATGTGATCGAAGCCGATGGAGGAACTCGCCAGCCGCTCAGTCGGCGCGTCATAGGACCAGTAGATGATCAGCGGCTTGCCAATGATGTTCTCGCGCGGGACAAAGCCCCAGTAGCGGGAATCGAGAGACGAATCGCGATTGTCGCCCATGGCGAAGTAAGCGTTCGGCGGCACCACTACTTCCCCGCCCGCGACGTTCTTTTCCAGCATGACCTGGGCGGGCTCGTATACACGGACATTGGGCTCGCCGGGGAAATTGTCGCGATACGAGTCCAGGTAATCGGTCTTGTGGTACACGTATGGCTCGGTCAGCTTGGACCCGTTCAGGAACACTTCCTTGTTGACGATGCGGACGCGATCGCCGGGCACGCCAATGACGCGCTTCACGAAGGTCTGCCGGATATCGATGGGGTAGCGGAACACGATGATGTCGCCGCGCTTCACATCGCTGTACGGCAGCACATACTTCGAAATCGGACCGGGAGGAGCGTACGCAAGCTTGTCCACCAGCAGGTGGTCGCCGATCAGCAGCGTGTCCTCCATGGATCCGGTGGGGATCACGAAGGCCTGCACCAGTGTAGTCGTGCCGAACAGCAGCAGCAGGATGGTGATGGTCCATTCCGCGATCGCCCCCCGCGGATGATCGTGGGTGATGGCGGGCGGCTTGGCGGGAATCGCCTCCGGCTGGGCTTCCAGGTTTACAGGTGCGTCTGCCAAGCTTTTATTCTACCGTGAAGCCTGGGGGAGTGTCCCGGACTCCTTTAACATATTGAGAATGGAATGGTTTCAAGACGACCGTCTGTGGCAGGCGCTGTACCCGGTGCTGTTCAGCGAGTCGCGCTTCCGGGAAGCGCAACGCCAGGCGTTCCAGTTGCAGGCCCTGACCCGGACCCAGGGCGGCGATGCGCTGGACCTCGGCTGCGGCCCCGGACGGCACGCTGTCGCCCTCGCGCGCAGCGGATTTCGCGTCACCGGCGTGGATTTCTCCGAGTTCCTGCTGCGAAACGCCGCGGAAAACGCCCGGCAAGCCAACGTCTTCCTGGACCTGGTGCACGAAGATATGCGCGGCTTCCTGCGTCCCCAAGCCTTCGACCTGGTGGTGAGCCTGTTCACCTCCTTCGGCTACTTCGAGAACCGCGACGACGACCTGCGCGTGCTGGCGAATGTCCGGGCGATGCTGCGTCAGGGCGGGACGCTGCTGCTGGACACGCGAGGCAAGGAAATTGTGGCGCGCGATTTCGAACCGGCGCGCACGCATCGCGATCACGAAGGGGTGGAGTACTTTGAGCAGATCGAAATCACTAACGACTGGAGCCGCGCCAGCAGCCGCTGGACCGTGGTGAAGGAAGGCCAGGCGGAAAGCTATCAATTCCAGGTGAACCTGTACTCCGGAGTGGAGTTGCGGGAGCGGCTACTCGCGGTGGGATTCTCGGATGTACGGCTGTACGGATCGTTCGAGCGGACGCCGTACGGTCCTCACGCAAAGCGCCTGGTAGCGCTGGCGAAAGCCTAGTCGCCGCGCGGGCTGTACAGCGGCTCGAAGCTTTCCTCGGAGCGGCGGCGCATGGCTCGCGACTGCCCGGGCCAATCGAGGCGCATATCATGGCAGACTTCGTCGAGCATTTCGACGGAAGCGACCCGGCTGGCCATGGCGAAGGCGGTGAGCAGCAGGTTGTCGCAAATGGCGTTGATCACCCGGGGGATGCCGCGGGACCGGTTGTGGATCTCGGCGAGGACTTCATCCGGAAATACCGCCTGATTCCGCATGCCGACTTTGGCCAGCCGCGACTCGATGTACTCGGTGCATTCCACCAGATTCAGCGGCCGGAGGTGGCAGCGCAACACAATGCGCTGCTTGAGCTGCCGCAGGTTCGGGGCATCGAGCTTGCGGTCGAACTCGGGCTGACCGGCGAGTACGATCTGCAGCAGCTTGCCGCGCCGGTTTTCCAGGTTGCCCAACAGCCGAATCTCTTCCAGGACGTCCCAATCCAGGTTGTGCGCCTCGTCCACGATCAGGACGGTGGTGCGTCCCTCATGAGCGGTCTGCAGCAGCAGGTTGTTGAGAGCAAAGAGGACTTCAGGCTTTGACTTGCGGTCGCAGTTCAGGTCGAGATCGAAGGCGATCATCTCGAAAAACTGCTCCGGGGTGAGCCGGGAGTTGAAGATATAGGCGAACTCCACATGCTGGGTCTGCAGGTGATCGCGGAGGCATTCGA
>CAYOQB010000123.1:0-5813 GCA_964406035.1 uncultured Solibacteraceae bacterium
CGAGGAGAGCTGGCTGAAGTACCCGGTGCAGCGCGACGAGCAGGAATCCGTTGCTTCCCGCGACACGATGCCGGCCTTCTGCTTCCTTCCCGACGGCAAAAGTCTGATCACCAACTATGGCGGGAAACTGTGGCGGGTCGGCGTTCCCGGCGGACAGACGGCCGAGATCCCCTTCACGGCGAACGTCTCGCTCGACTTGGGACCCCAGCTCAAGTTCCCGATGCGGCTGGAAGAAGGTCCGGTCCGGGCGCGTCTCATTCAGGGCGCCATGCCGTCCCCGGATGGCAGCAAAGTTGCGTTCTCTGCTTTGACGAAGCTCTACCGGATGGACCTTCCGTCGGGGCGGCCCGTGCGCGTCACCAATGCGAATGCCCGCGAGTATCAACCTGCCTGGTCCCCGGACGGGCAGTGGCTGGCTTATTCCACCTGGGACGGAAGTGGCGGGAACCTGTGGAAAGTCCGGGCGGACGGGTCCGGAGCACCGCAGCAGCTTTCCCGGCTATCAGCCTATTACCGCGACCCGGTCTGGTCACCGGATGGGACGAAAATTATCGCGCTGAAGGGCTACAATCGGACGCGGATCACCGCGGCGGGCGACCTTGGCGGCCTGCTTGGCATGGACCTGGTTTCCATTCCAGCGAACGGCGGCGATCCGACCGTTATCATGGCCGCGCGCGGCGCGGGCCGGCCGCACTTCCGGACCGCGGAACCGGATCGCGTTTACGTCTATGCAGTGAGCGGCGGCGGACCGATGGGTCCGGCCGGAGAGCTCGTGTCGGTGCGGTTTGATGGAACGGACCGGCGCCGGCATCTGAAAGTAACCGGCCCCGGTCGCACCCCGGACCAACCCGCGGGCGCTGAGGATATTCGCGTGTCCCCGGACGGCCGCTTCGCTCTCGCCAAGATCACGCGTCAGTTGTATCTGGTTTCCATGCCTCCCGCGGGCGGTCCCGACCCGATCGAGGTGAAGGTGCAGAGCCCGGCAATCCCCGCACGGAAGTTGACGGACCTCGGCGTCGATGATTTCGCCTGGACCGAGGGCGGAAGCCAGATCGCCTGGTCTCTCGGAGCCAGCTTGTTCCGGCTGCCGGTTTCCGGCGTGAACTTCGATCCCAAAGCGAAGCCGGCCCCCTCGGAAATCGAGGTCGCCGTCGAAGTCCAGCGCGCCAAACCCTCGGGTTCCGTGGTCCTGCGGGGCGCAAAGATCATCACCATGAAGGGCGACGAGACCATCCCCGATGGCGATGTGCTGGTCACGGACAATCGCATTGCCGCGGTAGGGAAGCGCGGCACGCTCACCATTCCCGCGGGGACCAAGGTCATCGACGTGAAAGGGATGACCATCATGCCCGGCGTCGTGGACACGCACGCGCACTACTTCGAGATCAAGCGCGGGCAACTGGAGATGGACAGCTACGCTTATCTCGCCAATCTCGCCTATGGCATCACCACCGGGCGCGATCCGCAAACGATGACCAATGACGCGTTCGCGTACCAGGACCTGATCGAATCCGGCGACATGATCGGACCGCGTGCGTTCTCCACCGGCCCGGGCATCTTCAGCGATACCAACTTCAAGAGCTACGAAGAGGCTCGCGATACGATCGCCCGCTACAAGAAGTATTACCGGACGAACACCGTGAAGAGCTACATGGTGGGCAACCGGCAGCAGCGGCAGTGGGTGGTGCAGGCCTGCAAAGAGAACGGGATCATGCCGACCACGGAGGGCGGTCTGGACCTGAAGCTCAACCTGACCCACGCGATCGACGGCATGGCCGGCAACGAACACTCCTTCCCGGTCGTTCCGTTGATGAAGGACACCGTCGAGCTGTTCGCGAAGTCGGGAATCTTCTATACGCCGACTTTGCTCGTCGCCTACGGCGGGCCTTGGGCCGAAAACTACTTCTACACCACCACCGAGGTGTACAACGATCCCAAACTGCGGCGCTTCTTCCCCACTGACGTTCTGAATTTAAAGGCGAAGCGGCGGCCGTGGTTTACCAAGGACGAGCATATTTTCCCCAAACTGGCGGCGTCAGCGGCGAAAATCGTCCGCGCGGGCGGCCGGGTATGCATTGGCGGTCACGGGCAGATCCAGGGCATCCAGTGTCACTGGGAGATGTGGGCGCTGGCCGAAGGCGGGCTGTCCAACCACGAAGTCCTGCGCGCGGCGACGCTGCATGGCGCGGAGGCGATCGGCATGGATCAGGATCTGGGGTCGATCGAGATCGGCAAGATGGCCGACTTGATCGTGCTGAAGAAGGATCCGCTCTCCGACATCCGCAATACGAACACCATCCAGTTCGTCATGAAGAACGGCGAACTGTACGAAGGGGACACGCTGAACCAGGTCTGGCCGGCGGAAAAGCCCCTGAAGCAGCAATGGTGGTGGAAGGAGAATCCCACCAAGCCCTCGCCTACCGGCGGGGCGCAGCAGTAATCGAGTCGAGCGCGCGGCGGACCACCGGATCCCGCCGCGCTTCCACTTCATCGCCCTTGGCGACGCTGATGCCGAGGCTGAACAGTTCCTGCTGCAGGCGGCTCTGAATCCAATCCCGGTCAGCGAGCCATTCGCCGACGCCCGGCCGGATCTGGCGTTCGGAGAGAAACACCTGGAAGTCGTCCAGGAGCTTGCCCGTCACCTGGAAGTTCTCGTCCACCTTGTTGCGCTGCAGGTATTCCGTGGCGAATCCGGTTACGGCGCCGCTCGCTTCCAGCACTGCGCGAAGGCGGCTGGGAACGGGCGGTAAGACCACGTGATCCGGATCGATTCCGCCCCGGACCTTCGGATCGGTGGTCAGGGCGCTGTCCTGCAGGGGACGCTGGATGTTGCGCCCGGAGGGTGTGTAATAAAAGGCGGTGGTAAGCGCCAGTCCCGCGCCTTGTGACAGCGGGAACACGCTCTGCACCAGTCCCTTGCCGTACGTCGGCTGGCCGATGATCGCGGCCCTCTTGTGGTCCTGCAACGAGCCCGCCAGGATTTCGGACGCGCTGGCCGACTTCTCGTTCACCAATACGGCCACCGGGAACGAATAATTCTTTGCGGCCGCGGGCACTTTGATCTCTTCGCTCTTATCCTGGTTGCGCGCTTTGATGTTCAGTACGGTGTCGCCGGGCTGTAGAAACAGCGAAGCGACTTCGACGGCCGCGGCCGCAACGCCGCCCGGATTATTGCGAAGGTCGATCACCAAGCCTTGCAGGGACTCGCCGCCCAGCGCCTCCAGCTTTTCGCGCAGCAGCTTGCCTGTCGGCTGATCGAACGAGGCGATGCGGACGTAACCGATCCCGGGCTGCAGCAGGTAATCGCGATCGACACTCGGGGAGTCCATCAACTCCGGCGTCAAGGTGAACTGCAGTATCCGGACATTGCCAGGTCGGCGCACGTCGAGCCGGACTTGCTGTTGCCGCGCCTGGCCCAGCAGACCAACTAGTTGCTCGAACTCCAGCCGGGCCAGGGGAATGTTGTTGATCGCGAGAATCTCGTCGCCGGGTCCAAGCCCCGCGCGGGCCGAGGGCGTTCCGGGCAGCGTCTGCAGGAAGATCACCCGCCCCGGAAGCACGCTCACCACGCTTCCGAACCCCTTCTGCTCGGACCGCTCCATCTGTTTGAGCTGCTCGAACTGGCCGGGATCAAAAAAGACGGAATGCGGGTCCAGCATGCGCAGCGCGCCGGGGAGTGCGCCGGCGTAAATCGCCTCGTTGGGAAGCGCGGATGCTGCGTTCTCGCGGGTGAGAGCGAAAACTTCGACGAACTTCTTCAGCTGCTGTTCCAGCTCTTCCAAGGGATCGGCCAGCAGCAGCAGGCAGAACAACAACCCGGTCATCTAACGCTCGTACCGCAGGGCGCTCTTGGCCTGATGCCGCTGCACCGAATATGCGATGAGGCGGTCCAGCAGTTGCCCGTAGGGAATACCGGACGCTTCCCACATCTTGGGATACATGCTGATGGAGGTGAAGCCGGGAATGGTGTTGACCTCGTTGATGTACAGGTTGCCCGTGGCGCTCTCCATCAGGAAGTCCACGCGAGCCATCCCTTCGCATTCCACTGCCTGATAACACTCCACCGCAAGCTGGCGAATGCGTTCTGATTGCTCCGGCGTGATGTCCGCCGGGACCACGGTGCGTGCGGCATCCAGAAGGTACTTATCTTCGTAGTCGTAGAACTCGCGAGACGGCAGGATCTCGCACGGGATGCTGGCGACGGGCTCCTCGTTTCCCATGACGGAACACTCGAACTCGCGTCCGGCGATGCCCCTTTCCACAATCACCTTGCGGTCGTAACGGAACGCGTCCGCGATGGCTGTTTCCAGTTCGGCGCAGTTGCGAGCTTTCGCGATCCCCACCGAGCTGCCCAGGTTCGCGGGTTTGACAAAGACGGGGAAGGGAAGTTTGCCGCAGATCTGCTCCAGCGAATAGCTTCCGCGTAGTGTCAGGTAGTCGACCACGGGGAGCCCGCGTTCCACAGCCAGGCGCTTCATCACTTCCTTGTCCATCGACGCCGATGAGCCCAGCACGCCCGGTCCCACGTAGGGCAGATCCGCGAGTTCCAACAGTCCCTGCACCGTGCCGTCTTCGCCGAAAGTGCCGTGGAGCAGCGGAAAAACGACGTCGATCTCCTGGTTGGCCCCGGGCTCGGGAACGATGGGCCGCGGGCTCCACTTGCCTTCTTTCGAGATGAAGTACTGGAGGATCTTGTATTTCTCGGGGTCCAGGGCCTCCATCACCGACTTCGCGGAGCGGATGGAGACTTCGTGCTCTCCGCTGCGTCCGCCGTAGATCACTGCAATTCGTTGTTTCATTGGCCTCAGTTGCCCGCGGTAATCTTGAATCCTGTCGTGAGAATGACGTCGCTGCGTTGCGTTCCGGGTATGGGATTCGAGATGAACCGGTTGCTCAGTGCTACCTGGAGTCCCACCCATTTCCACAGGTTTGTGGTGGCGGAAGCATCCAGCGCCATGCGAAACTCGCCGGGGTTGCTGAACGCAGGATAGATAATGAATTTCTGGCGAATCTGCAGCGCCGGAAAATTCTTTGTGAACTCCTCGCTGAACAGACCCTCCGCAATGCTGCGTGTCAGCCCGTTGGAGAACGCCTCCCGGTTATAGCTGGCGCCGCCCAGGAAGTCGAGCGTCATGCCCTCGCTGCGGATTACGTTTCGCCCGAACCCCGTGCCCAGCACGCTGCGCAGGTCCAGCCGCTGAAACTGGTCGAACTCGAGGTCCCCCGAGCCGAACGCGAAGGAGTTGCGGCTCAACTGGCGATCGTACCGGGCGCTGCCGCGCCGGGCGTTCGCTGTAACCGTCGTGGCCGACCCGTCGCGGCCCCGCGCGTACAGCGTGGTTGCGTTCAGCACCAGCTTGTCGACTCGCGTGGTGCGGGCCGCGTTCAGACTCAAACTGTAAGTCGACGTATTCGCGTTGCCTCGCGCAATCACCACGCCAGTGGCCAGACTACCCTTCCAAATGTCGAAAAACGTCGGGTTCGCCGCCCGGCGCGCCGCACGCCATGCCGTGACTTCCTCGCCTTCTGACCGCATGCGTGTAATCTCGTCCCGCGGCAGGATCACCGGCCCCGCGTTCGCCGTCTCGATGACGATGTCCTGATCCTGCACCCGAACCGGACCTGCCAGAATCTGCCCGGTCTTGGTTACCAGGTAAACCTCGCCGCCCGCATTCAGCGAACTCACCGCATCCCAAGCCACCTGAACGGCTCCGAAGAATTCGGTCTCCACCGAAACTTTGCCGTTCTCCAGCTTCACGAACTTCCCCGTGACCCGATCGCCGTTCCGGACCAATACTTCATCGGCTCGCGCG
>CAYOQB010000123.1:5913-15339 GCA_964406035.1 uncultured Solibacteraceae bacterium
GAACTTCCCCGTGACCCGATCGCCGTTCCGGACCAATACTTCATCGGCTCGCGCGGCCAGCAGGAACATCAACGCGCACACTGCGTACTTCATAGTCGAACTTCTTCTCAGATGATTCGTTTGCCCATGGCGGACATGATCAATTCCACCGCGAGGTTCGCGGTTTTGTTGGCCTCATCGATCACCGGATTGACCTCCACGACCTCAATGGATGCGATCTGGTCCGTGTCGCCGAGCATCTCCATCACAAGGTGGGCTTCCCGGTAAGTGATGCCACCTTTCACGGGCGTGCCGACGCCCGGAGCTTCGTGCGGGTCCACGGAGTCCATGTCGTAGGACAGGTGGAAGCCCGCCGTGCCATTGGTGATGACGGAGATGGCGTCCTGCATCACGCTGCGCAATCCCCGCTCGTCGATATCGCGCATCGTAAACACCGAAACTCCCGCGGCCTGAACGATGCGCCGCTCCTTCTCGTCCACACTACGGATCCCGACCAGCGCCACGTTCCGCGGATCGACCTTCGGCGACCAGCCGTACAGATCGGTGAGTTCCTTGGGGCCCTTGCCGATACAACACGCCAGCGGCATCCCGTGAACGTTCCCGCTGGGCGAGATCTCGGGAGTATTCATGTCGGCATGAGCATCCACCCAGATCAGGCCCATCTTTTGATTCTGCTTCCGGAAGTGCTGCGCCATGCCGGACACCGAGCCGACTGCGATGGAATGGTCGCCGCCGAGAACCACGGGGAGATCGCCCTGATCCGCCGACTTCTCCACGATCTCCGCCAGGCGCGTGCAAGTTTGCGTGATCTGGTGCAGATAACGGGCCGTCTGCGGGCCAACCGGCGAGCTTTCCGGCTGGTCCACCATCACGTTGCCCAGGTCTTTGACCTCGTAGCCCAGAAGCGCGATCCGCTCATCCAGGTTGGCCACGCGGATGGCGGACGGGCCCATATCCACGCCACGGCGGCCGGCGCCCAAGTCCATCGGCGTCCCGATGACTGCTACGCGAGTTTGACGCATGTAGCTACCAGTTTGACACGCGGGTCAGGGCCGCGTGCGGTAAAGCATCCGCGGATAGGCGATGGTTTCGCGAATATGCTCGATGCCGCTCATCCAGGCGACAAAGCGCTCCACACCCATTCCGAAACCCGCGTGCGGAACGGTGCCGTAGCGCCGCAGATCCAGGTACCATTCGAACGCCTCGCGCGGCAGCTTGTGCTCTTCCAGCCGCTTCAACAGCAGGTCGCAATCGTGGATGCGCTGGCCGCCCCCGATGATTTCGCCGTAGCCCTCGGGCGCGATGAAATCCACTCCCAAGGCCAGCTCCGGTCGTTCCGCGTCCGGCTGGAAGTAAAACGCTTTCACTTCGGTGGGGTAACGGTCCACCATCACCGGCCGATCCAGGCCCTCGGTCAGCAGGGTTTCGTCGGTGTTTCCGAAGTCGCCGCCCCATTGGATTTCGCTTCCCTTGCCCTGCAGCACCTTCACCGCTTCGTCGTAGCTCATGCGGTGGAAAGGCGCCTTCACCGCCTCCAGCTTCGATATGTCGCGCTCCAGCGCTTTCAGCTCTTCCCGGCGATTCTCCAGCACGCGTCCGATCACAAAACACACCAGCTCTTCGCCCACGCGTTTCACGTCTTCCAGATCCGCGTAAGCCATTTCCGGCTCCACCATCCAGAACTCCGTCAGGTGCCGCCGCGTCTTGCTCTTCTCCGCGCGGAAGGTCGGCCCAAAGCAGTACACCTTGCCGAACGCCATCGCGTTCGCCTCGTTGTACAACTGACCAGACTGAGTCAGGTACACTTTTTCGTCCTCGAAGTAATCCACCTCAAACAGCGTGGACGTGCCTTCGCACGCGGCCGGCGTGAAGATCGGCGTATCCACCAGCGTGAACCCGTGGGAATCAAAGTAATCGCGGATGCCGCGAATCACTTCGTGCCGGATTCCGATAACTGCGTGCTGCCGCTTGCTCCGCAACCACAGGTGCCGGTGGTCCATCAGGAAGTCAACGCCGTGGTCCTTTGGAGTGATGGGATAAGGATGCTCCTCGGGAACTCGTTGCACAACCTCGACGGCTTCGATGTCCATTTCAAAGCCGCCCGGCGCCCGGCCTTCCTCGCGAATCTTCCCGGTCAGGATCAGGGAGCTCTCCTGCGTCAGGTTCTTCAACGCTTCGAAAGTCTCTTCCGGCAGGTTGGCTTTGACGCCTACGCATTGCATCACTCCGGTGCCGTCGCGCAGCAGCGGAAAGACGATCTTCCCGGAGCGGCGCAGATTGTACAACCACCCCGGGATACGGACGGTTTCGCCGGCATGGCGGCTTGCCTCCGCGATAGTGATGCGGTGGGCGATGGTGGGTTCACTCATGATTCTTCCCGTTCTTCGGACTGCAGATCTCTCTCCAGGCGATCGAATACCTGCTTCACATACTCGAGCGGGGGCTGGAACTCGGGCGTATCGCGCAACTCCAGCACCAGCGGGAACTGACCGGGTGCGGAGCGGAAGCGATGCATCGCCCTTCGCCAGTTAATTGTCCCCCCGGCGAGCTTTGGGTACAGGTGCAGATCGTCGCTGCCGTCGTTGTCGTGGATATGCGTGGAGTACAGCCGGTCTTTCAGCGTGTCGAAGGCATTCGACACTCCTTCGTGCATGTGGGCGTGTCCGGTATCCAGGCAGAACCCGACCCGGAGGTGCGTGACCGCCAGGAAATTCACCAGGCGTTCCGCGCTGGACATTCCATTTGGGATGTTCTCCAGCAGCACTTCCACCCCACGCTGCCGGGCAAACAGGCTGATTTCGTCGAGCGAGTCGAACGCCGCGTCCAGCTTCCGTTCATCGTACTCTTCCCCGCTGACGCCCAGATGCTGGATGACGTAGCGGCAAGGGATCACCTCGGCGATTTCAATCGCCAGCTTCACTTCATCCACCATGGCGATCCGCTTCGACTTCACGGGCTCGGTAATGTTGATAATCGAGTTGGGCCCGGAGCGGCCGCCCGCTTCGTCGTTGTAAAGCGGTGCGTGAATCGCGTGCAGCTTCAACCGCGAGTCGCGGAACCAATGTCCCAGTTCGGCGATCTGAGCCCGGTTCCGCCAGTCAATATGCTGGCGCGCGCAGAAGAACTCCACCAGCGGAATACCGGCGTTCCAGATGCGATCCAGCGTGACGGTGTTCAGGCGCTGGTTGCCGAAGAGGTACGTCGAAAGTCCGCGCTCCATCAGTAGCCCGACGCCTTCCCGTCGCCGCGCCCGTCAGAGCCTCCCATCAGCCACCCGTCCCGCAGCAGGATCGCCTCCACCCGTGCAATCACCACTCCCGGCGAATAGTCCACTTGATGACCGATCCGCTCCAGGATCTGCACGGTGTCGGGCGAGATCCCGCCCTCCAGGTACAACTTGTCGGGCTTCCACTGATGGTGGAAGCGCGGAGCATCCACAGCATCCTGTGGGTTCATGTTGAAGTCCAGAATGTTGAGGATCACTTGCATTACCGCCGTGATGATCCGCGACCCTCCCGGCGCGCCCGCCACCAGGTACAGCTTGCCGTCCTTGGTCACGATGGTGGGTGTCATCGACGACAGCGGCCGTTTGCCCGGCTGGATGGCGTTCGCTTCCCCTTGCACCAGGCCGAACATATTGGGCTCACCCGGCTTCGCGGCGAAGTCGTCCATCTCGTTGTTCAGCAGGAACCCGAGTCCCGGAACGGTGACGCCGTTTCCGTAACCGCCGTTCAGCGTGTACGTCACGGCCACCGCGTTCCCCTGTTCGTCAACGATCGCGTAATGCGTGGTTTCGCCGCTCTCGGCAAGGTTCTCGCCGGCGCGGATCGCGTCGCTGTTGGTCACCCGCTCGCGATCGATGCTCGCTGCCCGAGCCCGGATGTATTCCGGATCCAACAGCTTGCGCACCGGAACCTTGTAGAAATCCGGATCGCCCATGTATTCGCTGCGATCCGCGTAGTAGCGGCGCATGGTCTCGGCCGCATAGTGGATGGCCGCGGCGGAGCCGGCACCGGTTCGCTCGTAGTTCGATTTCTCGAGCATCGACATCATCTGCAGGATGCCGACACCGCCGGAGCTCGGCGGCGGCGCGGTGATGACGCCGTACCCCTTGTAGGTCCCTTCCAGCGGCTTCCGCTCCACCGCCTCGTACTTCCGCAAGTCCTCGGCGGTAATCAGCCCGCCGGCTTTTGCGGATTCCGCCGCGAACTTGCGCGCGATCTCGCCCTCGTAGAACTCCTTGGCGCCGCCGCGGCCGATGCGTTCCAGCGTCTGAGCCAGTTCCGGCTGGCGGAACACCTCGCCCATCTCGTAGTACTGCCCGTCGCGCTGGAAAATGCGCTTCGATTCTGCGAAGCGGGAAAGAATCGCCGAGCTGCGAAGTCCCTGGGAGAGCGAATACGACACCGGGAAGCCATCCCGCGCCAGCCGCACGGCGGGCTCCACCAGTTCCGTCCATTTCTTCTTGCCGTATTTCTGATGCGCCAGTTCCAGACCCCGCACCGTGCCGGGGACGCCGGCCGCTTTCCATCCCTCAATGGAGTCGCGCGTGGGTTTCCCGTCCGGACCGAGATACATGTTCCGGGTCGCCGCCATCGGCGCACGTTCCCGAAAGTCGAGAAATGTGGTTCGCCCATCCGCGAAGCGGATCAGCATGAACCCGCCGCCGCCGACATTCCCGGCGAAAGGATGGGTCACCGCCAGCGCCAGACCCACGGCCACTCCCGCGTCCACCGCGTTGCCGCCGGCCTTCAGGACGGCGACCCCCACATCCGTGGCATGCGGCTCCTGCGCCACCACCATGGCCTTCCGGGCGCGCACCGGTTGTCGGGCGTCGGCCGGCAGAATCGCCAGCAGCGCCAGGAGAACGCTCAGTTTTCGCATGAACAACAATTGTAGCGCGCCCGTTGCGACGCGCCGCCCCGCCGTGCGGTGCTGCAAGCGGACTCTTTTGATCGCACTTTCCACCGTCAAATTCTTCTTGTCACGCGCGAATTTTTCCTGCATCATCGCTTTCTTATCAGCTTTATGAACTCCTTCCCGGCAGTCGACCCGATACCCTTGCCAGCACCCGTCTGGCTGATGAAAGTCCTGCATGTTGTAACCCTTTCGTTACACTTCGCTGCGGTGGAAATTCTGCTCGGCGGGTTGCTGATCGCCGCGATCCTCAGCGTCTCCGGGCACGGAACCTATGCGCGCCACGCCGCAGGTGCGATGGCCCGCCGCCTGCCCATTGTTATGACCTACGTCATCAACTTCGGGGTGCCTCCCCTGCTGTTCGCGCAGGTTCTTTACGGGCGCGCGCTCTACACCTCCAGCGTCCTGTTGGGCGCATGGTGGATCGGTGTCGTGTTTCTTCTGATGGGCTGTTACTGGCTGCTTTACCAGTTCTCCGAACGAATCGAGGCAGGGAAGACCGCGTGGCCGGCGGGACTTGCGTCCTGGATCCTGGCGGGTGGAATCGCCCAGATCCTCACGGGCAACATGACTTTGATGCTGCGCCCGGAAGCCTGGGCCGCGATGTATGAACGGTCCGCGGTGGGAGCGCACTTGCCTTCCGGCGACCCCACAATGATGCCGCGCTTTTTCTTCATGCTCGCCGGCGGGCTGATGACCGGCGGGATTTGGATGCTGTATCTCTCTGGTCGCTCGGTGTTCGCCAAGGAAATGAAGGGTTACCTGAGCGCGCTGGGTGGCCGGATCGCCACGGTCGCGGCTGCGGCCACCATCGGGCTCGCGTTTCTCGTCGTCAGCCGGCAGCCCGAGGCGGTGCGGTCCGGCTTGGCCGATCATCCTCTCTACTCAATCTCCGGCTATGCATGGCTGGCCCTCGCCAGCCTCATATTGACCACCGCGGCGATGGCCGGGCTCGGCAAGCATCAGAGCGCCTTCACGACTCTGGGCGCACCGCTGCTGACGGTGCTGGCGATGATCGCCATGACGGTGTATCGCGACGGCATTCGTGACCTGAGCCTGCTGCAGAAGGGCTTCGACGTGTGGCAGCGCACCGAGGTCTCCAACTGGAGCGTGATCGGCCTGTTTCTGCTGCTGTTTGTCGCTGGGCTCGGCGTGATCGCATGGCTGATCTCGGTTGTGGCGAAGGCGGCAAAGCAGCAAGAGGGTCCGGGCCCTGTGCTTGAGTCC
Source organism: uncultured Solibacteraceae bacterium (assembly GCA_964406035.1). Taxonomy (GTDB): domain Bacteria; phylum Acidobacteriota; class Terriglobia; order Bryobacterales; family Bryobacteraceae; genus JAIEPW01. The sequence continues at coordinate 12,058 of CAYOQB010000123.1, forward strand.
GGAAAAATGATGAAAGGAGCGGCTTGAAGCATGGCCGACCTGGTTTCTCCCCACATCCGCCCGCTGGAAGACGAGGATTCCCCGGGCAGCCGGCGCATGTTCCTGGCCGCTGCCGGAGTCGCCGGCGCGGGCTACCTGGCCGCCCTCGGCTACCCGGTTTACCGCTACCTGGCGTCGCCCGTAGAGCAGGCGGCCAGGACCTCGGCCGTCAGCGAAGTGGCATTGAAGGACGCGCAAAAGCTCGCCCCGGGAACGGCGCTGATGTTCAAGTTCGGATCCGCCCCGGCGCTGCTGATTCATCACAAGGACGATACCTGGGTCGCGATGAGCGCCGTCTGCACCCACCTGGGCTGCACGGTTCAGTTTCAGCCCGACCAGGATCGCATTTACTGCGCCTGTCACGGAGGCGTTTACGACATGAAAACGGGCGTGAACGTCAGTGGTCCTCCGCCCAAGCCGCTGAAATTGTTCAAGACCGCGGTGAATGAGGAAGCTGTGGTGGTTTCGAGGGGATAACCATGGGACAGGCAATCTATCACTGGCTGGATGAACGGCTTGGTCTGGAGGAGTTGAAGGCATTCGCGCAACACAAAACTGTCCCGGTCCATGCCCATTCGTTCTGGTATTACTGGGGCGGCATCTCCCTGCTGTTCTTCCTGGTGCAGGTCTTCACGGGAATCCTGCTGTTGGTCTATTACCGGCCCGGAGCCGATTCCTACGAGTCCGTTCGGCAGATCACTTATCAGGTCAACTTCGGATGGCTGATCCGCGCCGCCCATTCCTGGGCCGCGAACCTGATGGTCTTCGCGGTGTTTGTCCACATGTTCTCGGTGTTCTTCATGAAGGCCTACCGCAATCCGCGGGAGCTCGGATGGCTCTCGGGAATGGTCCTGCTGCTGCTCGCCATGCTGTTTGGATTCTCCGGCTACCTGCTGCCGATGGACGACCTGGCCTACTTTGCCACGAAGGTCGGCCTGGAGATTCCCGCCTCCATGCCGATCATCGGGGGCGCGCTCGCCGACCTGGTCCGTGGCGGACCGGAGGTGAACGAGTTCACCGTTCAGCGATTCTTCGCGCTGCACGTGGTGGTGCTGCCCCTGATCTTCGTGCCCATTCTGGCCTTCCATCTCTGGCTGGTGCAGAAGCACGGCAACGCCTGGCCGCCCAGTGAGGAAGCCAAGCCTGCCGCGGAGCGCAAGACCATGCCCTTCTTCCCGAACTTCGTTTGGAAGGACCTGGCGATGTGGCTCATCGCGCTCAACGTGCTCGCCGTGCTCGCGTCGATGTTCCCTTGGGACCTCGGCAAACAGGCGGATCCGCTGGCTCCCGCGCCCCTGGGGATCCATCCCGAGTGGTACTTCATGAGCTCCTTCCAGATGCTGAAGATGATGGGCAACTGGTTCCCGGGCGCAGCCGGCGAAGCGCTCGGAATCTCCATCTTCACCCTGGGTCTGATCCTGTGGACGCTGATCCCGTTCTACGATCCGGATTCGAAGTCCGGCCGGCGGGCGCGTCGCGCGCATTACTTCGGTTTGTTTGCCTGCGCGGTTCTGATCGTTACCACCGTGGCGGGCTATTGGGCGGTGCGATAGAGGCTTTATGAATTATCCGTTCTGGGATGTTCCGGTGATCGGCTCAGCCTGGGTGATCGGGCTGATCGCAATCTTCCATGTCATGATTTCGCACTTCGCTGTGGGCGGCGGACTCTACCTGCCCATGGCGGAGCAAAAGGCGCTTCGCGAGGGGCGCCAGGAATGGATGACCGTGCTGCGGGGGCACGCCAAGTTCTTCCTGATCCTGACCGGCGTGTTCGGCGCCGTTTCGGGAGTCGGCATCTGGTTCGCCATCGGACTGGCTCACCCGGAAGCCACCAGCACTCTGATTCACAACTTCGTCTTCGGCTGGGCCATCGAGTGGGTCTTCTTCATCGTGGAACTGACCACGGCCGCAGTCTACTATTACACCTGGGGCCGCATCGACGACCGGCTGCATCTGAAGATCGGTTGGCTCTACGCCGGAGCGTCCTTCTGCACGCTGGTGATCATCAACGGCATCCTGACCTTCATGCTGACCCCGGGCCAAACCTGGCTGGGTGTCGCCGGCACGGGCGCGGAGGCGAGCGTCTTCTGGAACGCCTTCTTCAACCCCACCTACTGGCCGAGCCTGTTCCTGCGAATCTGCGTGTGCATCTCGCTCGCCGGAGTGTGGGCCCTGATCACCGCCAGCAGAATCGACGGTGAACAGTTCCCGGCTTTAAAAACCAGCTTTGTTCGCTGGAGCGTGAAGTGGCTGCTGCCGTCCTTTGTCGCGATGCCGCTGCTGATGATCTGGTACCTCGCCATGGTGCCGGAGACCCAGCGCGCGCTGCTGACCTTGGGCATCTCCACCATCGGATCCGGCACGTTCTCCCAGGTGACCCGCGCGGCATTGGTGATTGCCATGGCGTCCGCTACCATCGTGGGCGTCGCCTACTTCCTGGCCTACCGCAGCCCCCGCGACTTCGGGTTCGCCCATGCCAGCGCGGTGCTGCTTCTGGCTTTGTTCGCCACAGCGGCTGGCGAATACTCACGCGAGCTGCTGCGCAAGCCGTACGTCGTAGGCGACCACATGTACTCGAACGGTGTGCGCGTGAAGTCAGTCGCGTCGTTTAACGAGTCCGGATATCTGAAGACTTCGTTGTGGACCGGGTCCAATCGCGGCGAAGCCATTTTCCGGGGCCAGTGCGGCTCCTGCCATACCGTCGATGGTTACCGCTCCATGAGGAAGCTATTGGCGGGCCGCGACGCCGCCGGCATTGCGAATCTGCTGAAGATTCTGCACGAGAACAAAGACGATTCGCCGTACCGGCGGTTCATGCCGCCGCTCGCCGGGACGCAAGAGGAGGTTGCGGATTTGGGCGCGTACCTCGCGGGACTGGCGAAAACCGGATCCGCAACGGCATCGGCTAAATAGAAAGGTCTTCAGCCAGCCTCTAAGAAATCGCTTTGCGCAACAGAACAATCTGCCCGGCGTGATAAACGTTGTGCTGCACCACGCCGTGCAGGAGGAAATACAACGAGTATTGCTTGCCCGGCACCGTCTGCGTGAGCTCCTCCGCCGTCACATCGTGTGCGTCCTCCAGCAGCCGGCGATGGACGCTCTCCAGGTGCCCCAACGCCTGATGCCAGGCCTCCTCGGAGATCTCCGGCATCGCCGGGAAGTTCTGCTCGTCCGGCATCCCGCCGATCTCCTGGCCTTCCAGGACGCGCAGCGCCGCCTCTTCCCACGCCGTGATGTGCAGAA
>CAYOQB010000124.1:0-15284 GCA_964406035.1 uncultured Solibacteraceae bacterium
CCGGGCCAGCGCGAAGTCATCGGCCCCGTTCGACGATGGCGCGAATGTCGCGCGCGGCGGCGGACAGCGCATCGCTGGCAGTGAGGTTTCCGGTGTTGGCCTTGGAGAGCGCGATGCCGAAGGCATTCTCGATTTCGTTCCACTGCGGCGTGCGGGGACGGGGGCGGGCCGATTCGAGCGCCGCGAGCTGCGCCGGGAAGGCGCGGAACTGTTGCACCAATTCCGGATGCTGGAAGACGCCGCGGCGCGTCGGCGGGTTGCCGGCGCGAGCCGCGGCGATCATTTGCTCGGGGGCCGTGGCCCAGTAGATGAATTCGAGGGCGCGATCCTTGTTGGGGCTCGCCGAGGGGACCGCCAGGAGCCAGGCGCCGAGCTCGCCCACGCCCGCGGCTTTGGCGGAGGGCATGCGCGCGAACTCGACCTTGCCTGCGACTTTCGATTTCGCGGGGTTGTCCATGGCGGCGATCCAGGCGGGCCAGTTGATGCTCATGACGGCGGTGGACTGGAGCAGGTGCGCGGCTACTTCGTCGGCGTTAAAGCCGGTGTAGCCGGGCGGCGAGACCTTGCCCAGCTCGATCATGAACTGGAGCGCTTCGACGGCGGCGGGCTGGTCCACGATGACCGCGCCGTGGTCGTCGAAGATGTCGCCTCCGAAGGCCCACAGAAGGGGCATGAAATCGGCGACGACGGCATTGCCGGGGGCGGCGCGCATCACGTAGCCGAACATCTTTTCGGCAGCGCCGATCCTGCGGGCGGCGTCGAGGACCTTCTGCCATGTGTCGGGCGGGCCCAGGCCGTGCTTGTCGAAGAGGTCCTTGCGGTAGAAGAAGAGCTGGGAGTTGCCGACGTACGGCAACGCGTGGAAGGCCCCGGTGCGATAGGGGACGCGGCAGACGTCGAGCGCGGGACCGATGAAGTCGGCATCGGGGGGGCGAGGAAGAGGAGTCAGGCGGCCGCCTTCGCTGAGCCGGGGGAACCAGGGGTCGTCGATCATGAGGACGTCATACGCGCCGCCTCCGCCGGAGAGGTCCATCATTTCCTTTTCGAAGAGGTTGGCGTAGGGCAGTTCGACGACTTCGACAGGGTACTGGTTGCGTTCGCCCCAGGCCTTGGCTGCGGCTTTCAAGGCGCTGCCCTCGACGCCGGCGTTCACCGCGACGGTGAGCGGCTTGGCGGTTGGGGTGCGCGAGCAGGAGGCGAGGATCAGCGCGGCGGCAAGGCAGGCGCATCTCATGTGACGTTCACCCAGGCGCGAGATTCGCTGGAGATCAGGGCTGCGTCGAGAACCGCCTGGCAGCGGACGCCGTCGGCGAGGGAAGGCGCGCGGGACTGGCCGGCGCGGATGCTGTCGACAAATTGCCAGGCTTGATCGAAGCGGTATCCCCAGCGGGGGTCATGAGCGTGAATGTCGCGAGGGGAGCCTTCCAGCTTCAGGAATTGGTCGGGCACAGCGACGCGCTGCAAGGGCAAGGAGGGATCTTTCGCGGCCTCGCCCAGGCTGACCCGCAGACCCCACGGGTCCTGCAATGCGAAGCAGGCGCTGCCGGCGTCGCCGTACAGTTCGAGGAAGATGTCCTCGGAGATGCCGGCGCCGCGCCCGGCGCAGACGCGCGAGATCTCAAAGACAGCGACCGCGCCGGTTTTCATTTCAGCGAGGAAGGAGAACCAATCCTCGACATCGCTGGAGGGGTCGTCGCGAAATTTGCGTTGGATCGCGCACAAGCTGGCGATCTCGCCGGCGACCAGTTCGGTCATGTGGATCAGGTGGGAGCCAATGTCGGCGAGGACGCCGGAGCCGGCGCGCGACTTAGTGGATCGCCAGCCGAGGAGGTGACCGCTGAGCGCCATCAGGTAGGCGGAGCGGACGGTGCGAATTTTCCCCAGCGCGCCTGTATCGACCAGGTGCTTCATGTACTGGAGCGCTGGGGTGTAGCGGTAGGTGAAGGCGGTCATGTGCACGACGCCGGCCTTGGAAGCCGCGATCAGCATGTCATGCGCGTCGCCGAAGTTCAGGGCCAGGGGCTTCTCGCAAAGGACATGCTTGCCGGCGGCGACGGAGCGCAGCAGCAGGTCGCGATGGAGGTCGTTGGGAGTCGCGATCACGACGGCGTCGATGTCCGAGCGCGAGAGCAGCTCGCCCGCGCTGAAGGTGATGTCGGCGATGCCGGTTGCCCTGGCGGCGTCCAGGTTGGGATCGCAGATCGCCTGTACTTCGACGCCGGGGATGAGTTGGAACCCCGGAAGATGGATTCCGCGCGCTGCGCCGCCCGCGCCGAGAATGCCGATTCGGAGTGGTGTCACAAGTGGGCTAGTTTAGCGCAACCGGTAGATAACCGAGAACCGGGTCCTGGTCACTTCGCGGTATGCGGGCGTCCATTCGGGCAGCCACTTGCCGACTTCCATGGCCGGATTCAGGGGGCCGACTGCATCGACGATCCAATCGGGGCGGGATCGCAGCAGTTCCTCCCGCTGAGCGGCGATGAATTCCGGGGCGACGGCATCGGAGCGGAACAGATGGCGGTCGGCGAGGACGCCGCTGATCGCCTGGCTTTCGAGGAAGCGCGAGGCGGGGCGCAATCCGGAGTAGACGTAGATCTCGGAGCGAAAGCCCCACACGAAGAGCGATCCTTCGGGGCCAAGGAGCGCGGCCGCGGCGCGGGAATCGCGGTCCAGGGCGAGGTCGTTCCAGGCGGGCTCGCGTCCGGCGATGGCGTCGGCCGCGAGCGTGAAGTAACGGGGCGCGAAGCGGACAGCGGGGATCGCGAGCAGGATCAGGAGCAGCGCGAGGCCGGCGCGGCTTCGCGTCAGGATCACGCACCCGCGCGACGCCGCCAGAACCAGAGGCGGCAGCAGCAGGAAGTAGTATCGCGGGAAGAAGCGGAGTCCGGCGGCGACTCCGAGCACGGCGAGGGCGAACCACACGATCCAGCGGGTGCGATCGCCGGGCTTCTCGCGGGCGAGGCCCGGGAAGGCGGCGATCGCCGCGGCGGAGTGGAATCCCAGCCAGTTGGCGGTGCGGGTCAGGGCTTCGCGGAGCGGATTGTCGACGAAGGTGTTGGCGGCGTAGAGCCGGCCCCACTCCCAGGCTTGCCTCCAGAAGTCGGCAAGCGAGCCTTGCAGAGACATCCAGAGGATGGCGGTGATGTTGGGAATGGCGAATCCGGCGATCACCGGGAGGGCGGATCGCGTTTGCCAGAGAAGGCAGATCGCCAGAATCAGCAGAGCTTTGGAACTCGCCAGCAGTCCGGTTCCGGCGGCGGCGCCGCTCAGCAGGGGTTGTCCACGCCAGGCGAAGAGGATCGCGGCGAGGTGCGGAACCAGCAGCAGAGAGTCGGAGGCGAGCGGCAGGACGGCGGAGGGGATGCCGAAGATCAGGAAGAACGCGACCAGAGAAGCGGCCCAGCGGCCCTCGGCATTGCCCCAGCGATGTCGCGCGGCGAGGAAGGCGAGCCATGCGGCGGTGAATGCGTAGAGCGCTCCGGCGAGGCGAAGGGGCCAGCCCGCCTGCGCTCCCCACAGGAGGTAGATCCAGCTCACCAGGGGAGGCTTGTCGAACCAGACGTCCCGGTATAGAGTCGCGCCGCGCCAGACCTGCTGCGCGGAGGCGAGGGGCAGGGTGTCGTCGGCCCAGAGGAATGCCGCATGGACCAGCCGCGACGCCATCAGGGCGACCAGCAACAGCAGCAGGTATGTCCGGTTGGACATCCTAACGAGAATAGCGGGAATGAGCATGTCACAATGGAACGTTTGACGATGACCTTCGACAGCACCTGCTACTCCCCGGAGATCGCCGAGATTCTCGCGATGGACGGCCGCGGCTTGCGGCCGTTTGCGCTGGTGGCAGGGCGGGCGCCGGATGCGGTGCGGGAGCGGATCGCCGGGGCACAACTTCGGCCGGGTGTGCTGGCGGGCTTGTGGATCTACTTCGCGGATTTCGAGGGCGCGCACCGGGTTGCGCAGGACGATACGTCGCGCCAGGGTTCGTACTGGCACGGGATTTTGCATCGCATGGAACCGGACGCTGGGAATGCCGCTTATTGGTTTCGCCGCGCGGGGGAGCACGCGATCCACGCGGAGCTGGCTCGCGAAGCACGGGCGATCTGGGCGGAATCGCCGGCGCCGTGGGACGCGGAGCAATTCGTGCGTTTCTGCGAAGAGTCGCGGCGGTGCGGCGATGAAGACGGGGCTCGCGCGGTTCAGTTGCTGGAATGGCAGCTTCTCTTCGACTTCTGCGCGAGGCAGCAGTGATGGGGCGGGCGGTCGCGGTGGTGGCGGCGCTGGCGGCGGCGGGACTGCTCGCCTGGGCGGTGTTGAATCGCAACCGGCCGCCAGAGATCCCGGTGGTCCAGGCGCGGCGGGGCACGCTGGTTTCCACGTTGTCGACCAACGGCAAGGTGGAGCCCACGGATTGGGCGACGGCGCGTGCGGAGCGTCCGGGAGCGGTGCAGGAGTTGCGGGTGGAGCGGGGCCGCAATGTGCGGCAGGGCGATCCGCTGGTGGAACTCGGCGCGGACCAGGCTCGCGCGGACCTGGCGAATGCGGAGGCTCGCATCAGCCAGGCGAAAGCGGAACTCGAGACGGTGGAGAGCGGAGGCCGGGCTCGCGATTTGGCGGAGATCGCCGGGAGCTTGGAACGCGCGCGGCTGGACCTGGCGGTGGCGCAGAAGGAACTCGCCGGACTGGAGCGGCTGGAGGCGAAGAACGCCGCGACTGGCCAGGAAGTCCGCGCGGCGCGGGAGCGCGTGGATCAGGCGCAGTTGCAGATCCGAAATCTGCAGCAGCGGCGGGAGTCGTTGTCGGTGGCGGCGGACAAGACCATCGCCCAGGCGAAGCTGCGGGAAGCGGAAGCGGCCGCGCGGCTGGCGCGCGAGCAGTTGCAGGCGGCTATCGTGACGGCGCCAGTGGCGGGCACGGTGTACCAGTTCGATTTGAAGCTGGGCGATTATCTGAATCCCGGCGATCTGGTGGCGGCGATCGGGCGGCTGGAGCGGGTTCGCGTGCGGGTATTCGTGGATGAGCCGGAGCTGGGCCGGGTGGCTCGCGGGATGCCGGTGATCATTACCTGGGACGCGCGTGCGGGCCGCCAGTGGAAGGGTGAGGTGGAGAAGACGCCCACGCAGATTGTGGCCCTGGGCTCGCGGCAGGTGGGCGAAGTGGTGGTGATGATCGACAACCCGGGTTTGGAGCTGCTGCCGGGGACGAACGTGAATGCGGAGATCCGGTCGCAGGTGGTGGAAGGCGCGGTGACGGTGCCCAAGGAAGCGGTTCGCCGCGAGAACAACGAAACCGGAGTTTACCTGCTGGAGAATGACACGTTGCGCTGGCAGCCGGTGGTTACCGGAGCGGCCAGCGTAACCGAGTACGAGATCCGCTCCGGGCTGAAAGAGGGCGACACGGTGGCCTTGCCTTCGGAACAGACGCTGAAGAGCGGACTGCGGGTGCAGCCGGTGGCGCGCTAATCCGCCTTCCAGGCGAGCGCCACAAGTTGCACGTTGATGTTGGTCTTTTTCGCCTTGACGGAGATCACTTCCAATTCCTCGGTTGCGGGATCAATGTTGGACTGCAACGCGGCGACTTCGGCCGCGAACTCCTGATTCAGCTCCTCGACTTGCTGGGCGAGCACCTCGGCGGTTTCCTGGGCGCGGGCGACATCGCCGGCTTCCTTGCGAATGCGGCCCGCGGCCTTGATGGAGGAGGTGGCGCGGCCGAGATTGGTGGCGCTGATGGTCTTGCGGCCGAGGAATGCGCCGATCATGTTCCCGGCGATGGAAGCGAGGGAATCCATGGTCTGGCTGGATTGCTGCTGCTTCTCTTTCTCCACCGCCTGCTCCGCCTTGCGCTTTCGCTCTTCCAGGACGGCGAGCTTGGGGCCGTACTTGCGGCGGAGCTTCTCGGCCACCAGGTCGCGCTCTTCGCGGGCGTGCTGCTGCAGCCGGATGCGGAAGTCGCGCTCGCTTTCGCCGGGCGATGACGTAGCGCCGAGGCCGGGGCTGCGGTAGAGGTCGATTTTCTGGGTTCGGAAGAGCCACGCGGCGAAGTTCTTCTGCCAGGCGGCATAGTTTTTCGGCTTGGTGGCGATTGCGGGCAATTCGTTGAACGATGCGCCGTCCGCCGGCTCTTTCTCCAGCTCGGATAATTCGATTTCGGCATCTTCGGCCTGATCCCAATCGGGCCCCGCGGGATCATCGCGCAGAGGCGTGGTGAAGACGATTTGCCGGGTCTCGTCCACCTTGGCTTTAGCGTCGACGAAGTGGACCTGCGCCGCGCCGAGCAACACCGGGCGATAGCCAACGCTTCCGCCGGAGCGAGTGGGAATGTAGAACTGGGGCACGTCGGGAGGCAATACCGGAGCGGCGTTCGCAGCCTTAGGGTAGCCGGTCGGTAGCGGGGTTGGGGCAGGCGCTCCGGGCGGCGGCGGAGCGGCCGCGAGCGGGGGCGGCGGCGTGACTTTGCGGGTATCCATCAACTGCTTGATCTGCGTTCGCGCCAGCGGACCTCGCAAATAGGACAACGTCCAGCGGGTCTGGAAGAGCACCGGCTGATCGTCATGCACGTTGTTCATCAGGAACACGCGATTGCCCAGTCCGGCGAGGGTCTGCTCCATTGCCTGCTTGTCGAAGCCGCGGCCGGATTCGGAAGCCGCTCCTTCCAGGCCCTCGAGCACGCGCGCCTTGTCGCGTTCGGTTTGCAGGCGTCCGATAAACCAGGTTCCGGTGTTCGCCAGGCCTTTGTAGTCGAGGTCCACGGGATTTTGTGTCGCCAGCACGACGCCAAGGCCGAAGGCGCGAGCCTGCTTGAGCAGGGTCAGGAGCGGCTTCTTCGACGGCGGATTGGCCACCGGCGGGAAGTAGCCGAAGATCTCGTCCATGTAGAGGATCGCCCGCAGGCTGGTGGTGCCGGATTGAGCGCGGACCCAGCTCAGCACCTGGTTTAGCAGCAGGGACACGAAAAACATTCTCTCGGCGTCGCTCAGATGGGCGATGGAGAAAATGGAGTGGCGCGGCCGCCCGTTGGCGGTGTAGAGCATGTTCTGGATGTCGAGCGGATCGCCGCGCAGCCAGGACTCGAATCCAGGCGACGCCAGCAGGTTATTCAGAGCCATGGCGAGCCCGAAGCGATCCTTGGCTGGATAAAAGCTGTCGAGATCCATGACGCCGATCCGCGCGACGGGCGGATTCTGAATCTGCGCGATCATGGCCGCGAGGTCCAGATCGCGGCCTTCTCTCCAGGCATTATCGAGAAGCGTGGACAGCAGCACGTGTTCGCGGCTCTGGATGGGGTCGGCGTCGATGCCGACCAGGCCGAGCAGGCTGGTGGCGGTAGCGCTGATGCGATCGCGGATCAATTCGCGATCCTCCATCGCCGCAGGTCCGGGCGCGGCGAAGGACTTGAGGATTGAGACGGGAAGGCCGGAGTCGCTGCCGGGCGTGTAGATGGTGAACTCGGCGGAGTCGCGGAGTCGCTGGATGCGGGCGCCGTCCTGACCCCATCCGGCGAGACCCTTTTTCCAAAGTTCCGCCTGCTGGGCGGCGAAGGCAGGCACATCCATGCCCTTGTTCCGTGCTTCGTCGGCGTTCACCCAGGGGGCGAACTCGCGCGGCTCGAGCGTGGGGAAGTTCAGCAGCAGGTTGCCGAGGTCGCCCTTGGGATCGATGATGATCGCGGGGATGGAGTCGATGGCGGCTTCTTCCAGGAGGCCGATGCAGAGGCCCGTTTTTCCCGATCCGGTCATGCCGACGCATACCGCGTGGGTCACCAGGTCCTTGGAATCGTAAAGAAGGATCTGACTGCCGTCCTTGTGTTTGCCCAGATAGAACTGCCCGAGTTTTTCGAAGTCGGTCATGCTCAGGTCATGATACTTCGGCGGGCGCCGCCCGGAAACGGGCAAGAGTGCTGTAAACTCAGGGGATACGAATGAAGAACGCGCGCTGGGCGGTCCCTGTCACAGTTTTGTCCCTGGTTTTGCTTTCGGCCTGTTCCCGCTCCGCTCCGGCGAACGTTGCAGCCACTGTCAACAGCCGGGCGATCACTTTCGCGGAACTCGACAAGCAGTTCCAGTCGCAGTTTGTCGGGGCGGGCGAGAAGCCCAGCGACGATCAGGTCACCATCCAGAAGCTGGAGGTGCTGCGGAGCATGATCGACAACGAGATCATGCTGCAGCGCGCCGAGAAGCAGGGCCTGATGGCCGCCGACTCCGAGGTGGAGACGAAGTTTAACGAACTGAAGGCGCCCTACACGCAGGAAGAGTTCCAGAAGCAGTTGGCGAATCGCAAGCTGAGCGTGGAGGATTTGAAAGCGCAGCTTCGCCGGGACCTGAGCATTCAGAAGCTGTTCAACAAAGAGATCACGTCGAAGATCAACATCGCGGACAAGGACATCACGGATTTCTACACGTCGAACAAGGCCAGCTTCAACCTGGCCGAGCCGCAGGTGCACCTGGCGCAGATTCTGGTGACGCCGCAGGCCGATCCGAACGTTCGCAATTTGAAGAACGACAAGGCGCCCAACGACGAGCAGGCGCGCAAGAAGATCCAGATGCTGGAGTCCCGCATCCGGCAGGGCGAGGATTTCGCGCAACTGGCGCAGAATTACTCAGAGGATCCGCAGTCGGCTCCGAATGGCGGCGATATGGGGTTCATCGCGGAGTCGACGCTGGAGCGCGCGAATCCGGAACTGCGCAAGGGGATCATGGCGCTGGCGCCGGGGCAGATCACGCCGATTCTGAAGACGCAGGAAGGCTATCGCATCTTCAAGCTGGTGTCGAAGGAGCCCGCCGGACAGCGGGAGTTGAACGATCCCAAGGTGCAGCAGACGATTCGCGAAACGCTGATCAACCGCAAGGATCAACTGCTGAAGGCGGCGTACTACGAAGTAGCGCGCAACGACGCCAAGGTTCTGAACTACTTCGCCAGCCGGGTGGTGGGCGGGGACGCGGCCGCCGCGAAGAAGTAGCTTTCAGCGCCGGGCGAAATCGAAAACCTGCAGTTCCACTTTGCCTTCGCGGAAGACGATCACGGCGTATTCACCGGGTTCTAGGGGAGACTGGGGCCATAGCTTGAAGAGGTCCGGCGCCACCTGATGCCGGAACACCGGCACCTCATCGCGCTCCTCGATGGTTTCATTCGCCACCGGAATGATCTGCAGCGTTTCCACGATGCGCGCGCCTTTCTTCGGCTTCATGCGCACGATGCTGAAACGGAGCTCTTCGCCGATACGGACGAAGAACTCGGGACGGTCCAGGGGGAGGATGGTCTTCGACCGCTCGCCGTCCACTTCCACGGTGCCCTTGCCGGGGATAATCGGGATCGGGGCGAGCACCTGCAGCACCTTGCGGCCCTTGCTGGTGGTCACTTTCATTTCCGAGGCAGTCAGGGCGGTGATCTTTTCGCCTTCGGTGAGGTACACGCCGGGCTCCACCGGGATGCGCTCGATTTCCTTGCGGATCTCGCGTTCGGCGGTTTCCTCGGCCTGATCGGCGGCGCGGCGGTCTTTCTCCTCGGCGGCGCGTTCCTGGCGGATCTTCTCGGTGCGCTTCAGGTCCACCAGTTCCGCCGGGATCTCCTCCCAGTCGCTGCGTTCGACGCTGTAGTAACGGACGCGATCGCCCTGGACGCTGTACTCGCGCACCAGGTGGTGCGTCCCGTCTTTCAGGAACAGACGGAAGTTGCCCTCGGCGAGGAGTGCCGAAACCAACACGAGGAACGCCAGGATGCGATACATAGGCTGCTGACTTCATTATCCTGGAAAAATGCGATATCGGCCGCTCGGCAAGACGGGGATGCAGGTCAGCGAAATCGGGTATGGAGCGTGGGGGATCGGCGGCAAGCTGTGGCAGGGGCATGACGACGCGGAGTCCTTGCGCTCCCTGGAGAGGGCCATCGAGCTGGGAGTGAACTTCATCGACACCGCGCTGGTCTACGGGGACGGGCACAGCGAGCAGATCGTCGGGCAGGCCGTGCGCGAGGCTCCCGGCAAGGTCTATGTCGCCACGAAGACGCCGCCCAAGAACATGCGCTGGCCGGCGATCCCGGGCGTGCCCATCGGCGAGGTGTTCCCCTACGCGCATATCATTGAAACCACCGAGCAGAGCCTGCGGAACCTGAACCTGGAGACGATCGACCTGCAGCAGTTTCATGTATGGGACCCCGGGTTCGCCTCCAGTGACGAGTGGCGGCGCGCCGTAGAGGATCTGAAGCGCTCGGGCAAGATTCAGGCGTTCGGGATCTCGATCAACGATCATCAGCCGGACACCGCGTTGGAGGCGATCCGCACCGGGCTGGTGGACGCGGTTCAGGTGATCTACAACATCTTCGACCAGTCTCCGGAGCGCGACCTGTTTCCGCTGTGCCAGGAGCTGGGCGTGGGCGTGCTGGCTCGGGTGCCGCTGGATGAAGGCGCGCTGACCGGGAACATCACGCCGGACACCACGTTTCCGGAGGGCGATTTCCGCAATCGCTACTTTGGCGGCGACCGGAAAGCACAGGTGGCGGAACGGGTGCGCGCGCTGCAGGCCGATGTTCCGGGACCGCTGCCGGAGCTCGCGCTGCGCTTCGTGATCTCGCATCCGGCGGTTTCGACGGTGATCCCGGGCATGCGTAAGACGGCCCACGTGGAGGCGAACTGCGAGGTCTCGCGCAAGGGTCCGCTCGACCAGGAGACGATCGGGAAGCTGCGCCGTCATGCTTGGACGAAGAATTTCTACGGAGCGCCCGCCTGAGAATCGGACTGCATACTTCGATCTCCGGGTCGCTGGAGCACGCCGCGGCGCAGTGTGTTGAGGCCGGCGGGAACACGTTTCAGATCTTTTCGTCCAGCCCGCGACAGTGGAAGGCCTCCGTGCCGCGGCTTGCCGACATTCTCGCGTTTCGCCGGGCTCGCGAGAAGCACGACCTGTTCCCGCTGGTGATCCATGACAGCTATCTGATCAATCTCGCCGCCGCGGAGGGTGAGATTCGAGCCAAGTCCGTGGAGGCCTTCCGGGGCGAGCTGGAGCGCGCCCTGGCGATCGGCGCCGAATATCTGGTTGCCCATCCGGGTAACTACCGAGGTCTCTCACTCGAACAGGGCGTCCTGTACGTGCTGGAGTCGATTCAGGCAGCCGCCGCGGGACTCGACACCACCGGACTGACGCTGTTGCTGGAAAACACCGCCGGCGCGGGAACCCAACTGGGAGGCTGCTTCGAGGAGCTCGCGGTGTTGCGCGATTATCTGGCCGGCATGACGGAGTTGAAAGTGGGTTTCTGCATCGACACCTGCCACACGCTGGTTTCCGGGTACGACATTCTTTCCGAGACCGGGTTCCAGCAGACGATCGCGGACATGGATCGCCTGCTGGGGCTTGGCAACATCCCGGTGATCCATGCGAACGACTCCAAGGCGCCGCGGGGCAGTCATGTCGACCGGCATGAGAATATCGGCAAAGGCTATATTGGAGAGACCGGGTTTCGCCGCTTTCTCCAACATCCCAAGCTGCGCGCGAAGGCGTTCATTCTCGAAACACCGCGCGAGACCATCGAGGATGCCCGGAAGGACATCGAAGCACTGAAACAGCTATGCCGGAAAAGTCGTACGACCACAACGAAATCGAGTTGAAGTGGCAGCAGCGGCTGCAGGATTCGCCGCACTATCAGGCCGATGACGACGCGCCGGGCGAGAAATACTACGTCCTGGAGATGCTGCCGTACCCTTCCGGCAAGCTTCACATGGGTCACGTGCGGAATTACTCGATCGGCGACGCGCTGGCCCGCTACATGTGGATGCGGGGCTACAACGTGCTGCATCCGATGGGCTGGGACGCCTTCGGATTGCCGGCCGAGAACGCGGCCATCAAGAACAAGCGGCCGCCGCGCGAGTGGACGATCGAAAACATCGCGACCATGAAGTCGCAGATGCACCGGCTCGGCTTCGGGATCGACTGGCGGCGCGAGGTTTCGACTTGCGAACCGGAGTACTACCGCTGGAACCAGTGGTTCTTCCTGAAGATGTTCGAGCGCGGGCTCGCCTATCGCAAGAAGGCGCTGGTGAACTGGTGTCCGGAGTGCGCCACCGTGCTGGCGAATGAGCAGGTGGTAGACGGCTGCTGCTGGCGTCACGAAACGACGCCCGTCGAGCAGCGTGCTCTGGATCAGTGGTTTCTGAGAATCACCGCATACGCCGACGAACTGCTGGAATGCATCCGAACGCTGGAGAACGGCTGGCCGGAGCGCGTCCTGACCATGCAGCGCAACTGGATCGGCAAGAGCGAAGGCGCGGAAGTGGATTTCCGCCTGGAAACGGGCGACACCGTTCGCGTGTTCACCACGCGTATCGACACCATATACGGCGCCACCTGCGTGATCCTCGCACCGGAGCATCCCTTTACCGGCAAGCTGGTCGACTCTCCGGAAACGAAAGCTCGCATCAAGCAGATGATCGATGCTCGCGCGCAGCAGGGTCCCGGCGATGTTCCCAAAGAGGGTGTGTTCACGGGCGCGTACGCCGTGAATCCGTTCAGCGGCGAACGGGTGCCGGTGTGGGTGGGCAATTTCGTGCTGATGGGCTACGGAACCGGAGCGATCATGGCTGTGCCGGCGCACGATGAACGCGACTTCGAATTCTGCACCCAGTTCGGCATCCGGATCCGTCCCGTTGTGCGGCCCGCGGATGCGGAGCTGCCCGACGTGGTGAAGCAGCCGTTTACGGATTACGGCGTGGTAGAGAATTCCGGACGGTGGTCGGGTCTGAGCAGCGAGGAGGCTCGGGTCCGGATGGCGGACCACGCCCGCGCCAACGGCTTCGGCCAGGCTGCCACCACGTTCCGGATCAAGGATTGGGGCGTATCGCGCCAGCGGTATTGGGGCACGCCGATTCCCATGATCCACTGCGAGCGCTGCGGCGTGGTCCCGGTGCCGGAGTCCGACCTGCCGGTGCTGCTGCCGTTGAATATCGAGATCACGGGGCAGGGGAGATCGCCACTCGAGAACATTCCGGAGTTCCGCTCCGTGACCTGCCCGAAGTGCGGCGGCGCCGCGCGCCGGGAGACCGACACCATGGACACGTTCGTCGATTCGTCCTGGTATTTCTACCGCTACTGCGATCCGCACAACTCCAGCGCGCCGTTCGACTCCGAAATCATCCGCCGTTGGTTTCCGATCGACCAGTACATCGGCGGCGTCACGCACGCCATCCTGCACCTGATCTACTCGCGATTCTGGACGAAGGTGATGCGCGACATCGGCCTGATCGCCAACGATGAGCCCGCAGCGAACCTGTTCACGCAAGGCATGGTGCTGGGCGTGGACGGTTCGGCGATGTCCAAGTCCAAGGGCAACGTCGTGGATCCGGACGAGATGGTGGCCAAGTACGGCGCCGATACCTGCCGGCTCTTTGTGCTCTTCGCCGCTCCGCCGGAGAAGGACATGCCGTGGAACGAGAACAGCGTCAGCGGACAGCGGCGCTTCCTTGACCGCGTGTACCGGCTGGTGACTCGGAACGCGGACCGCACGGAGTGGGCCGCTGATCCCGCGGCGGATCGGAAAGCCCTTCGCAAGCTCCACCAGACCATCCAGCGGATCACGGGCGATTTCACGGATCGCTGGCACTTCAACACCTCCATTGCCGCGATCATGGAGCTGACCAACGAGTTGTACGCGCAGGAGGAGAAGCTGTCGCGCGAAGCGATGGGCCAGATCCTGCCCGCTTACATCCAGCTTCTGGCGCCGTTCGCACCTTATATCGCCGAGGAGCTGTGGGAGGAGATCGGGCGGACCGGGCCGGTGTTCCGCCAGCCGTGGCCCGTGTTCGATGCGGAGCTCGCGAAGGAGGATGCCGCCGAGATCGTGGTGCAGGTGAACGGCAAAGTGCGCGGCCGCATGACTGTGGGTTTCGGGCTGCCCAAGGAAGATGTGGAACGAATCGCGCTCGAAGATCCGAAAGTCCGGAGTTACCTGGACGGCAAGCAGGTGGTGAAGGTGATCGTGCTGCAGGACAAGCTGGTCAACCTTGTGGTGAAGTGACGGACCGTATCCCCTTCGCCGCCACCCGCGGAGCAGCCGCCTATGAAGGCCTGAAGCTGCCCGCCGCCGTCCTGCTGGACAACGTCCGCAGCATGTACAACGTCGGAGCGTTCTTCCGGGCCGCCGACGGAGTGGGGCTGCACTGCCTGCACCTGTGCGGCATCACCGCCTACCCTCCCAAGAAGCAGATTACGAAAACCGCTCTGGGCGCCGAGGACTGCGTGCCGTGGGAGCATCATGCGAACGCGCTGGAGGCGGCGCGAGCGCTGCAGCAGGCCGGATACGAAATCGCCGCGGTGGAAACGAGCGTCCAGTCCGTGGACCTCTTTGACTGGCAGCCGCAATTTCCCGTTTGCGTGATGTTCGGACATGAAGTGGACGGCCTGCGTCCCGAACTGCTGGCATTGTGCGACCGGCACATCCGGATCCCCATGCTGGGGCGAAAGCACTCGCTGAACGTCGCCACGGCGGGCGGCATCGTGATGTACGAGTTGTTGCGCAAGTACCGCCGGCTGTCGGAAAGTAGGACGATAACAACATGAGCCACCTCCACCGCTCGCTCGCAGTTTTGGCGCTTCTCGCCGTTGACCTGGCCGCTCAGCGCTCCACGATGTTTCCCCCGGTGCGCGGCACCCGGGAGATGATTGGGGCCGCCAATAACCAGGAGGTGGAGGCCGGTTATCGCCTGCTGACATCGGGCGGAAACGCCGTCGATGCCGGAGTGGCCGCGACCTTCGCGGCGGGAGTGACGGAGCAGAGCCGCTTCGGGTTGGGCGGCGAGATGCCCATCCTCATCAAATTGGCCGGCAAGCCTGTGGTTGCGATCTCCGGAATCGGTGTCGCGCCGGCGAAGGCGACCCCCGAGTTCTTCAAGGCGCGCAAGAGCGAATTCTGGGAAGATCCCGGCGGCATGCCACCGATCCCGGTGCAGGGGCTCCGTTCCGCGATCACGCCTGGCGTGGTGGATGGGTTGCTGCTGGCGCTGGAGAAGTACGGCACGAAATCCTTTGCGGAGGTGATCGCCCCGGCGATCGAATGCGCCGAGGGTTTCCCGATCGCGGAGGAGTTCGCGGGCATGCTGGCCAGTCCGGGCTTCAGGCGCACCATGAATTCCTGGCCCGATTCCAGCCGCTTCTTTTATCCCGAGGGCGTGATGCCGCGCCGGGGCGAGATCGTCAAGATGCCGACCTTGGCGGCCACCCTGAAGCAATTGGTCCAGGTGGAGAAGCGGGCTCGCGGCAACCGGGCGAAGAAGATTCAGGCGGTGCGCGAGGCTTGGGCGAAAGGCGA
>CAYOQB010000125.1:0-15273 GCA_964406035.1 uncultured Solibacteraceae bacterium
TGCTCGTACAAGCGCTCCGGCAAGTCCAGCCCGTGCTGCGCCAGGAACGGCAGCATGGAATAGAAGCGCTCCTGCAGGTGCTCGTGCGGATACAGCAGCCCCCCTAGATACGCTGCTTCCGCCTGGGCGCGCTCATCCCGCCGCAGCGCCTCGCGAGCGGTTTTCTTCGCCATGCGGTCCAACTGGTACAGAATCTTGGCGCGGCTCTTCTTCATCGCCTTAGCCAGCGACGGATCGAAACGGAGCAGGTCCGCGATCAACGTATCGACATTGCGGCCGATCTGATCGTTGGCGGAGGCGAAATGCTTTTCGAGCACCACCGGCACCAGGGCCGCGGAGATATGCTCCTTCAACGTCTCGCGGTGCACCGTCACATCGGGCACATTCAGGCGGTAGCGGTCCAGCAGCTTCCGGCCGCGCGAATCGAGCAGCGTAAACCCCGCCCGCGGAATCGAAACCGGCATCCGGCCCAACAGCTTCTCGTACAGGACGTGCGATTGCCCCAGGTACGCGATCTCCGCCGGACCGCCGACATAAGCCACCGTGGGCAGCAGGTAATCCTGCATCACCGGCCGTAGCAGCGCATTCGGCGACAGCGCGTGCGGACGCTGCGAGAAATCGGCGAAATCCGGATCGCCCAGCCGCAGCGTGCGGCGCACCCCGTCCTCCAGATGGAAGAACATGTGCGATCTGCCGTCCACCAGAACCTGTGAATGGTAACCCGCGGCCTCCAGTTCCTGGCTGCGCGTCTTCAATGCGTCCAGCAGGCTGGCGGCTTTCTCGAATGCCAGCGCGAGGAACGGGCTGGCGGTATCGCGGACCTGCGGGTCCAGGGGGTCCAGGAAAATCAGGCCGAAGGGGGCCAGCAGATCGCGGATCAGATTCGCGAACGCGCGGCCCAGGGTCTCGCCTGGCCGATACGCCTGTTCCACCTTGGCGATCACTTCCGCCGCGAAGGGGAAGTCCGCTAGCGCCGCCCGCAGCGTTTCCACCGGCGATTGCTCGATCGCCACCGTGCCCGCGGGCTGCCCCTGGCGGGGTGATGCGCCCACCTCCAGGCTTACCGGCTGGCGGTTGGCGTCAAAGGTCCAGGCGCGGCGGATCTCCTCGTAATCGTGATCCTCCGTGGCTAGCCAGAAGATCGCCACCGCGGGCTGTCCGCTGTCCCGCAGCCGCGCCGCTAAACGCGCTGCCGTCAACGCTTTGTAGATCGTGTACGCGGGACCGCCGAAGAGCCCCACCTGCTGCCCGGTCACTACCGCGACGGTGCCCGGCCGCTCGAACAGGTCGATCTGCGGCGAAGGGCCGTTTGCCGCGCGCAACGCCTCCGCCATCGCGGACCTGCGATCCTGAGGGTACTGGATTTCCGCCGCCGCCCGCTCCAGCGACGCCGGATCGAACGGATTGTGCCGGTAAAACCGCTCCACCCGGTCAAAATGGGTCAGGTAGTCCGCGAACAGGCGGCTGATGCCAGGCAATCGGTGCTGCGGAAGACACTGAGCTTCCATAAGTGTTCTCGCCGTCGATTGCTGGCGACGGTTCCAAGGGTAACAGATGAAGCTTCTAGGACGAAAGTATCGGAAAAAGGTTATGGTGTAATGAATCCGAGAAGACCGTGATGGATGAACAGGAATTTCAGCGCCGGGCCGATGAGGCGATCCAGGGCTTGTACCGGCAACTCAACAAGGCCTCCGACAACTGGGACTTCGAAGCCGACCTCAACTCCGGCGCGCTGGCCATCGAGTTCGAGGAGCCCAGGGGCAAGTTCGTGGTCAGCCCCAACTCCCCGGTTCGCCAGATCTGGGTCTCGGCTCACTCCACCTCCTACAAGCTGGATTGGAATGCGGAGCGAAGCGCGTTTGTGCTCCCCGCCACCGGTCAGGATCTGGTGGAGTTGATCGAAGAAGCGATCCGCAGGCAGACCGGCGAGGAAGTCAAGTTGTAACCACGATGCCCGGCGTGTACCTGTCATTTCCGTTCTGCGGCCAGAAGTGTACCTACTGCAACTTCGCGTCCGGCGTATTTCCGCAAAGCTTGTCCGCTGACTATTTGGCGGCGCTGCGGCAGGAGATCGCGGCGTTCCACTGGAACTGGACCCCCGAAACGCTGTTCATCGGCGGGGGCACGCCCAGCCTGATGGAGCCTGCCGCGATCGACGACCTGCTGGCCGCCGTGCCCGGCGGACCCTGGCTGGAAGCGACACTCGAAGCCGCGCCCGGCTCCTTCGATCGCGTCAAGGTGGAAGCCTGGATTCGCGCCGGCATTAACCGGGTCAGCCTCGGCGTCCAGTCCTTCGTCACCGCGGAACTCCGCCGCACCGGACGCCGCCACACCGCCGAAACCGTCGCCGCCGATTGCGCCCTTCTGCGCGACCTTGGCATCACCAACATCAACCTCGACCTGATCGCCGGACTTCCCGGCCAGACCCTGGCCAGCTTCCAGCAATCGCTCGACGAAATCGCCCGGCTCGATCCGCCTCATGTCTCCGTCTACATGCTGGAAGTCGACGAGGAGTCGCGGCT
Organism: uncultured Solibacteraceae bacterium; assembly: GCA_964406035.1. Lineage (GTDB taxonomy): Bacteria > Acidobacteriota > Terriglobia > Bryobacterales > Bryobacteraceae > JAIEPW01. The sequence goes on from CAYOQB010000125.1 coordinate 2,523, forward strand.
CGGCCTGGAGATTTTGAATCACGGCTCGCGCTACGGAGCAGGCGACGTTCCAGGCGACGAGGCGATGGTGGAAATGTACGAGGCGGCCGTGGATCGCCTGGCGGAGTTGGGCATCCATCGCTATGAGATCTCCAACTTTGCCAGGCCAGGCTCGGAATCCCGGCACAATCTGAAATACTGGCGGCTGGAGCCCTATGCCGGCTTCGGCGCGGACGCCCATTCCCTGGATGGCGGCGCGCGATGGCGCAATGTGGAATCGCCGGCCGAGTATGTGAAGCGCTGGCGCGAGGGGCAGTCTCCCGCTGAGGATCGCACCGAGGCCTGCTTCGCCGAGGAGAAGTTTTTCGTCGGCCTGCGCCTTTCCGAAGGCGTCCGCGCCAGCGACACGGAACGCGACTTCTATCGCGAGCCCATCGCCCGCTTCATCGAGCAGGGGCTGCTCGAAGACGGCGGCGGCGTTCTGCGGCTCACGCGCCGCGGCGTCCTGCTGTCCAACGAAGTGTTTGAGGAGTTTGTGAACCCATGATCGATCTCCGCAGCGATACCCTAACCCGGCCCACCGCGGCCATGCGCGCCGCAATGATGAATGCCGAAGTCGGCGACGACGTTTACGGCGAGGATCCAACCGTTAACCGGCTGGAGCGCCGCGCCGCCGAGATCGCCGGCAAGGAAGCCGCCCTCTTTGTCCCCACCGGCACCATGGGCAACACCATCGCGATCAAGTTGCACACCACGCACGGGCAGGAAGTGATCTGCGACTGGCAATCGCACATCCTGGATTGGGAGCTGTCGATGAGCGCCTGGTTCTCCGGCTGTCTCATCCGCGCTATTCCCACCGCGGACGGGATGCTGCGCTGGAGCGAAATCGAGAAGTTCCTGCGGCCCGACGGTCCGCATTGCGCCCCCACAACGCTGGTGGAGATCGAGAACACCCACAACTTCGCGGGCGGTGCCGTGTATCCCCAGGAAACCATCGACGAGATTTGCCGCGGGGCGCACGCGCGAGGCCTGGCCGTCCACATGGACGGCGCGCGCGTGTTCAACGCCGCCGCCGCTACCGGCGTTCCGGTGTCGCGCATCGCGCGCGACGTCGACACCCTCATGTTCTGCCTCTCGAAGGGACTCGGCGCGCCGGTGGGATCGATGCTGTGCGGTCCCGCGGCACTGATGAAGACCGCGCGCATGTACCGCAAGCGCCTGGGAGGCGGCATGCGGCAGGCCGGAGTCCTGGCCGCCGCCGGGCTGATCGCGCTGGAGGAGATGCCCGCCCGCCTCGGTGAGGATCACGCCAACGCCGCCTATCTTGCCGCCGAGCTCGCAAAGCTGCCCGGCGTGACGGTAAAGCCGGTCCCCACCAACATCATCATCTTCGACCTTCCGGCAGGCGGCATCACTGCCGCCGATCTCACCGGCAGATTGAAGGAGCAGGGCGTGTTGATGAGCGCCTTCGGTCCCACCCGCGTGCGCGCGGTGACTCATTTTGATGTTTCCCGCGACGACTGCACGCGGGCCCTGGAAGCGATCGCCGCGTTGCTGACGCCGGCCGCGGGCTCCGCAAAAGCAACTTAACCTTCCGCGCTTTTTCCGGCTGTTTGTGTCGCACGCCGTCGCCGTCGACCCCGCGCCCCGGCCTCCGGCGCCCCGTAGTGCCGCCTTCAGGCGGCGCGAGCCTTTAGGTGTTCGTTGCCAAGGCATCCTTGCTCCTCCCAACTGTCAAGGATGTCTTGTCCTGAAGTGTCAAGTATGTCCTGGCAACGAACACCTTTAGGCTCGCCGAGGTTCAGCACACGAGCCGAGCTGCTCCGGGTGTTCCACTCCCAGCTCGTGTCGCACGCCCGCGCCCCGTAGTGCCGCCTTCAGTCTCCCCCGAGGTCCAGCGCACCGATCCCGAACACAGAAGAAAAAAGGCCGGGAGTCACGCGGACTCCCGGCTCTGAAAAGCACGACGGACTAAAGCGATGCGATATTCAGCTTCACGCCCGCCGCCTTCCACACCGAATCCAACTCCCGGGTGACCCACTCCACCGACTCGTTCTTGCCCTGCGCGCGCAGGGCTTCGATAAGTCCGAACAGCGACCTCGGGTTGCGGGGATAGCGGTCCAGATTCTCGCGGAACATCGCCTCCGCTTCCGCGTGCTTGCCCGCACGATAGAGCGTCGCCGCCAGCGATTCGCGAACCGGGTAATACCAGGCCGGAGGCTCGTCGTAAACCAGCTCGTCCTGAATCCGCACCGCGTCGCGCCACAGTGCGATCGCCTTCTCGCGATCCCCATTCATCTCCGCCAGCCGCGCATCCAGTTGCTTGGCCGCCAGATCGAAGACCTGCTTGGCCGTGTTGTTCGCACCCCACGGCATATCCGCGGGCAGGGAGGTGCGCGCCGTTTCGAACTTGGTTCGCTCCGCCTTCGCTTTCGCCGCGTCCTTCATGCCCGCGTACGCCAACGTCCGGCTGAAGTGCCACAACGCCCGCAGCACGCCCGCGGGAGCATCGGGCTCCGGCTCGGCCAGAATCTCGTTCCAGCGCTCATTCCGCGCCATCGTCATCAGCGGGACCGCCGCGAACGCCTCCAGCATCGCCATTTCCTTGAGATACGGCTTCACATTCGCCGCCATCTCGCGCGCCGCTTTCATCGCTTCCTCATGCCGCCCCTGTTCGGCGCGCGCATACGCGATGAAGTGGAAGTTGTGATTGAAGTACATCGCCGGATAGATACCCGACGCGCCGGACTGCGCGAGCATCCTGCGGTCCGACTCGACGGCCGCCACGTTCGTCACCGCCGCGGCTTCGAAGTCGCCGGTCCGCAGGTAAATGTGACCCGGCATGTGCACCAGGTGGCCCGCCGCGGGAACCAGCGCCTTCAGCCGCTCCGCGCTCGGCAGCGCCCGCTCCGGATTCGGGCCCGCCTCCACCGCATGGATGAAGTAGTGATTCGCGCCCGGATGATGCGGGTTGCGCCGCAGAACGCCTTCCAGCACGCGGATGATTTCCTCCGTGCCTTCCGCCGCCTTGCCATCCGAGGTCCACAGCTTCCAGGGATTCAGGTTCATCAGGGATTCGGCATACAGCGTCGCGGCATCCAGATCGTCCGGATACCGCCGCACCAGGTCCGCCATGGCGTTCTTGTACGCCAGCGCGAGCCCCCGCGGATCCGCCTTCGGGTCGGCCGCGTAGCGGGTTGCGAGCGCCTTCACGTACGCCTGCTCCGGCGCGGGAACGTTTCCGATCATCCCCAGAGCTTTCTGAATCGTCTCGTGCGCCTTCTGGTTGCGATCCCCGCTGCCCGGATCGTTGTAGTTCGCGCCCAGCACCAACGCCATGCCCCACAGCGGCATCGGCGACTTCGGGTCGAGTTGCGCCGCGCGCTCAAACGAGCGCAACGCTTCGTCGTGATTGAAGCCGTACAGAAGGACTAAGCCCTGGCTGAAATACTTTTGAGCCTCCGGCGAACTCGTCTTGATGATGTGTTGATGACTGCCGATCCCGTCGTAAAGCCGTACGGGCGGCTGCGACCCCTTCGGGCTGTGACCGTGCTGCGCCTGCAGCACGTCCCCCAGCAAACAGACGAATAGCATCGTGTACCGCATGTATTTGTTGTATCGCGATTGAAGCTTTGAGTCCTGTGCGCGCGGTCAGGCATCGGTAAGGAAGTTCTCAAGATGCTGCACTTCGAACTCACCTCAGTGGTGAACGCACCGGTTGCTGCGGTGTTCGCCTTTCACGAGGATCCGCAGGCGCTGGAACGGCTTACGCCGCCGGATCCGCCGGTGGAAGTGCTCCGGCGCAGCGGCGGCATACGGCCGGGCGGCATCACCGTCCTACGGATCGGCCGGCGGCCCTTGCGGCTCACCTGGGTGGCGCGTCATACAGACTTTGAGCAGGACCGCTTTTTCGTCGACGTGCAGGATCGCGGTCCCTTCGCCTTCTGGCGGCATCGCCATCAGTTCGCCCCGGAAAACGGCGCAACCCGCATGACCGATTCCATCGACTTCTCGCTGCCGCTGGGCTTCCTCTCCAATCCCCTATTCGGCTGGCTGGCGAAGCGGCAGTTGCGGAAGATGTTCGAGTATCGCCACGCGCAGGTGAAACGCTTCCTGGAGCCGCATCACTCGTAAGGCGCGGCGTCCACATCTTCGGCGCGATTCTCGAACTTCGTGCATTCCTTCAGGAACACCAGCGGCACACGCCCGATCGGGCCGTTGCGCTGCTTGGCCAGCAGCAGGTCGGCGAGCCCGCGCAGATCCTCGCGATCCGGCTTGTACACTTCCTCGCGATAAATGAAAGCCACCAGGTCGGCGTCCTGCTCGATCGATCCCGAATCGCGCAGGTCGCTTAGAATCGGCTTGTGATCGCCCTGCCGCGTCTCGGAGGCGCGGCTCAACTGCGACAGCACGATCATCGGCACCCGCAGCTCCTTGGCCAGCAGCTTCAGTCCGCGCGAAATCTGGCTCACTTCCTGGTTGCGATTCTCGTTCCGCCCGCGCCCGCTCATCAGTTGCAGGTAGTCGATCACCACCAGGTCCAGCCCACGTTCGTTCTTCAGGCGGCGCAGCTTGGAATGTACGTCCATCAGGTTCGCGCCGGAGGTGTCGTCGATGTACAGCGGCGCTTCCGTGATGTCGTTCAGCGCCACCGCCAGCCGCCGCCGTTCGTCCTGATTTAGAAAGCCGCTGCGGAACCGCTGCTGATCCACGCGCGCCTGCGCGCACACCATGCGGGTCAGCAGGCTTTCCGCGGACATTTCGAGCGAAAACACGGCCACGGTCTTTCGCAGCTTCGGATGCGTCGCGACGTGCTGCGCGATGTTCAGGGCGAATGCGGTCTTACCCATGGACGGGCGCGCCGCCAGAATGAACAGCTCGCCCTCGTGCAACCCGCCGGTCATTTCGTCCAGCTTCGCGAAGCCGGTCGAAATGCCCTTCAACCGCTTCGAAGGGTCGAGGAACGCGTTGATTCCGCCGGGGAACTTATCGATGATCTCGACCGTGCCCAGCAGCCGGTCGCCCGACTTGGCATCGCCCAGCCGCAGCAACTCCTCCTCGGCGCCCGCCAGGATCTCCTCCGGCTCCTGCTCACCCAGCAGGCAACGCTGCTTCAGGTTCTCCGCCGTGAAAATCAGCCGCCGCAGCGTGGACTTGTCCTTCACCAGCCGGATCGGGCTCTCGAGATTGATGATCTCCGGCAGCCCTTCATCAAGCGACGCCAGGTAGCTCATCCCGTCCACCGACTCGAGCTGCCCCCGCTTCATCAGCTCGTTTACCAGCGTCAGGTGCTCGATGCGCTCGCCACGCTCGAACAGCTCCGCCATGCGCGAGAAGATACGGCGGTGCTTCTCGATCGCGAAATCATCCGCCGTCAGCGTCCCCGCGATCTGGATGAACGCGGAATCGTTGCGCAGAATTGAGCCGAGCAGAAACCGCTCGGCTTCGACGTTGGCGGGCAGTCCTTTTTCGAGGGTGAGGTCAGCGGCGGCCATGCGAGAAAGACCTGTCTACGGTAACCGCCCTGAAACCGGCGCGCAAGCGCCCGCGATCAGGTTTCTGTGGAAACCGCGATTCCTGATTTCCACACTGAAGACAAACGACAAACGCCCAGTCTTCCACAGGGTTATGCACAACAGAATAGCCGCAGTTTGTTTTGGGGGCAACTGAGCGCGACGATCGCATCAGCGGACCGCCTCGGCATCCTCATGCTCGAACGCCGACGCCATCCGATCGATTTCGCGCTTGCTGAGGCCGAGCTTCGCCGCCTCCTCCCGCCATCGCCGCACCGCCTTGCCGACCTCTCCCGCGATCGTACGCGCTGCGTCTCTTTTCAGTTCGAAATATCCCGCCACCTCGTAAGCCAGCTTCAATGAGGCCGTATTGTCACTCAGGTCGATGGCGGTCGTAAGGACTCGCGGCCGGATGTCAACCGGCACGGGATTTAGATCGTACGCCGGCGAAAGCCGCCAGCCCGCCGGCCCCAGCCATAGGAAGCCGTGGTTTCGCAGGTGATCGTCGGTGTTCGAAATCAGCACGCTGAAAACGATCCGGCGCCAGAGTTCGTGCATGTCCTGCTTCGGCGAAGCGCCGTGCCGGCGCAGGACGTCCGCGAATTCCAGATAGCTTCGGACCTCGTTATCCCGCGCATCCAGCATGCTCATGGCGGAAAGAAACGGCCTCCGCATGCCGCCTTCTCGGTCGAACCGGCGCAGCAGCAGTACCGGTTTTTCGCCGATTGCCACCATCCGTCGCACCGGAACCGCGATGCCGGCCCTTTCGGCGAGCGCCAGCGCCAGCGCCTCCCAAGCGACCGTATTCACTTCGTCTCCCTGGTGTGGAAACTTCGCGATCAAGAGATGCCCGTCCACGTCTCGAACCGACGCTTTCGGTCGCGCACCTCCGAGCGAGGACCCGGGAGCCAGCAGCAGCCGAAGGTCGTCTTCGCTATCCGTGTCCTCCATGACGCGTTCGGCCGCCGTCAGCAGCCGCGGCAATTCAATCAACGGCGGGATCTTTCGGGACGCGTGCGGCGCAAGGAATGGACCGCCTTCTTCCACGGCGAAACGGAGCGCTCCCTGACGCGTCTCATCGTCCACCAGCAGGAGATAATCGATCTCGCGAACAGTCCGCGGCGTTCCTCCCTCACGCTCCGCCCGGCGGCGTTCGGCGCGCCGCATGAGCACGCGGCCCCACCGGTCCGGTGCGGAATCGCCGATCGCCCCGAACAACGGCTTGTCCGGCGGCGTGTGAAACGGACCCGGTCCCAACTTGAGAGCCGGTTCCAGCGAGAATCGCCGACCCTCTGCCAGCCAGCTTGGGTCATACTCGAACGTCGCCGTTTCGCGGTCCTTTCGCAGTCGTGCCCACAGCCGCCCCACCAGATGCGGAGTGCCTTCCAGGTCGGCGTACACCAAAACTTCCCGGTCCATTCCCGTCACCGCCGTCGCGACCCCAACCGGATGCGTTGCGGAAGATGCTCTTCCTCCAGCGCGCGGCCGGTCGTATCGTGAGTTGCATCCGCCACCGCAGCCAGCCGGTCAATCAACCCCAGCGCGAACAGTACCGTGGCATAGTTTCCGGCGGAAACGCCTGCATCCCCCTTCTCGATCCGGTGTAGCGTGGTCCGGCTAATGGAGGCACGCTCCGCTAGGATCGCCACCGGGATGCGCCGCCGCCGGCGGGCGTCGCGGATGTCCTCGCCCAGTTTTCGAAGCGCCCGGGCCACGGGAAGCGGCAGCTTTGTTACGTCCATCATACGGAACCCTATCATTTCTAAAGTACCGTAAGATGGACGTTAAATCAAGACGTACCCGCTGCCGCCCGTGCCCGCGGCTCCCGCCGCAACACCACCGCCGCCAGCACAAACGCCCCCGCCATCAACGACGCCGAAAGCAAGAACGGAGCCCCCGGCTGCCGCAGCGACCTCGCCGGGTCGATAAAGACCGCGAATATCTGCGTAAACATCGTCGGGCCGATCATGCCCGTGATCCCGCGCAAGCTCTGCAATGCGCCCTGCAGTTGCCCCTGCTCGCCCGGCTCCACCCGGCGGCTCATCAAGCCTTGCGACGAAGGACCCGACAAGAACCACAGCGCCATTACCGGCAGGCCGATCAGGAACGCCATCCCCGTAGGCGCGAGCCCGTAAATCGCCAGCCCGGTGCTCCCCGCCAGCAACCCGAGCAGCAGACACGCGCGCTCCCCCAACCGCCCGATCATCGGCCGGATCAGCACGCCTTGCACCAGCGCCGAACTCACCCCGACCGCGGCCAGCGTCAGCCCGATCTCACGCTCGCCCCACTGATACCGGTATCCGGCGTAAAGCACGAACACGCTCGGCAGCACCTCATGCGCCAGGTAGTAAAGGACGTTGACACCGGCCAGCCCCAGCAGCGCGGGATGCCCTCGCAGCAATCGCAGCGATCCCACCGGATTCGCCCTCGCCCACGAGAATGCCGACCGCTTCTCCTTCGGATGCGATTCCGGCAGCACGAAGTACCCATAGGTCGCGTTCAGCAAACTGAGCACGGCCGCCACCCAGAACGGCAGCCGCGGATCGACCGCACCCAACAAGCCCCCGAATCCCGGACCCAGAATGAAGCCGAGGCCGAACGCCGCGCCCAGCAAGCCGAATGCGGCGGCGCGGCCCGAGGGCGGCGTCACGTCCGCGATATAGGCGTATGCGGTGGGGATGCTCGCCGCCGTGATGCCCGAGATCACGCGCCCCGCGAACAGCCACGCCAGGTCCGGCGCCAGCGCCATCAGCACATAGTCCAACCCGAGTCCGAAGTTCGAGAGCAGGATCACCGGACGGCGTCCGAACCGGTCCGACAGCGCACCCAGCATCGGCGAGGCGGCAAACTGCATCAACGCCCACACCGTTCCGAACACGCCATACACCCGCGCGGCGGACGCAGTATCGCCGCCCAGAAAAATCTCCACCAGCTTGGGCAGCACCGGGATGATCATCCCCAGTGCGATCAGATCCAGCGCGACCGTAATGAGAATGAACGCCACCGCGGCCTTGCGGGGGCCTTGTGGCTGATCGGAGGTCACGTGCCATTGTGCCACGCAAACTCGCGCCTGAGCTACGGTAAGGGGATCCGTGAGGCTGTTCTTGGTAAGCAGTTGCTAATCCGTGGTGATAAGTTAACCGTTGGACTGAAATCACGCAATTAACGGCAAATTGTGGAGCCGCGAGCGTGAGCGAGCGGCAGACGTTTGCGTGCAAACGATTCTAAAATTCGTGTTACTCGCTTAGGATGGAAATGGCAAGCCTAATCGGCGATTCGTCTGTCGCTCGCTCGCTCGCGCGCGGCTCCCATAGTTCATATGCCAATTGCTATGCCCAAACGGATACACAATCGAAGTGGACTGCGAACCTTCGGCAGTCGCAGCAAAGGCCCGTAAGGAGCGGACATGAAAATTCCCGACCTCCAGCGGACCGGGAGGTTCTCTCACTTCCGCAGCGACATCGCCCCGCGAATCAACCTCACCAGCTCAACCCGATCCGCATGGCCCAGCGTGGCGGCCTCCGCTCGCGCCGCGGCGCTCTCGAAGGACGCCGATCCCGGATGCGGCCATCCGCTCAGTAGTAATCCGAACTCCGCCACTGCGGCGGCAAACTGAAAATCCTGGGACGGCGTTGCCGTCTCGGCGACCCCGGGCAGCGTCATCTCCTCGCCCTGATTCCCCAGCGGCGCCTTGTAGCGAAGCCGCACCTGGAACGCGTCCGCGCTCAGCGCACTCCCATCGTGCGGGACAATCTCGTACAGCGCCGTTACCGAGTGGCCCGCGCCCAGCTCGCCCGCGTCCTTCCGATCGTCGCGGAAATCCTCGGTGCGCAAGCGCCGGTTCTCATAGCCGATCAGCCGGTAGCTCCGCACCCGCCCGGGGTGGAAGCGGACCTGCGCCTTCACGTCCTTGGCCACCGTTTCCAGCGTCCCGCCGAGCTGCTCCACAAACACCTTCCGCGCCTCCAGCGCCGAATCGATGTAGGCGTACTGCCCGTTCCCATGGTCGGCAAGGCTCTCCAGCTTGCGATCCTGATGATCCCCCATTCCGAAACCGAGCACCGTGAGAAACACGCCATCCTCCCGCTCGGACTCGATCAGCTTCACCAGATCCGCCGGGGAGCTCACGCCCACATTGAAATCACCGTCCGTCGCCAGAATCACGCGATTGTTCGCGTCCTGGCGGAACATGCCGCGCGCCGTCGCATACGCAAGCTGAATCCCCGCACCGCCCGCCGTCGAGCCGCCTGCCTCCAGCCGGTCGATCGCATCCATGATGGCCTGCTTCTGCGAGCCCGCTGTAGGAGGCAGCACCAGCCCCGCGTTGCCCGCGTACACAACAATCGCCACTGAGTCCTGCGGGCGCATCTGCTCCACCAGCAGCGCGAAAGCCTTCTTTACCAGCGGCAGTTTGTCCGCTGCGTTCATGGACCCGGAAACATCAATCAGGAACGTCAGATGCGCGGGGCGCATTCGTGAGGGAGGAATCGGTGTGGATTTCAGGCCGATTTTCAGCAACCGGTTCTGCGGATTCCACGGGCAAACGGACACTTCCGCGTGCGCCGCGAACGGCTCGCCCGGCTTCGGGTCCGGATAGTGGTATTTGAAGTAGTTCAGAAGCTCTTCATTACGGACCTCATCCGGCGCCGGCAATGAGCCTGCCAAGAGATAGCGGCGGACCTTGGCGTACGACGCGGTGTCCACATCGATGGAGAACGTGGAGAGTGGCTCGGCGACGGCTTCAACAAAGGAGCTGTTAACAATCCCGGATCCCTCCTTCCCATACGGCGGCGCAATGCCGCCCATCGAGCCACCCACGATCCCGCCGACGACTCCGGGTGCGGCACTCGGCGCCGCCAGCGGCGCCTGTTCTGATGCCGAGAATCTTCGTTGATTCCACATCGTCTTCGGATCGAATGACAAAGGGTCTCGCGCCACCGCGCCCAAGCCGGTCGATGATTCCCGCTCTAATGCGCGCTGAGCTTCCATGTACCTCAGTGCCACGAACACAACGGCGGAAATCACCGCCAGGCCTATCGGAATCCACCAACGGATCTTGAAAAGTCGCATGGTCTCAGGCTCCAGTCGCGTAGACACCGCGCCCTGCGCAAAAGATCCGGTAGCGTTTGCGATAAAGCTCGCCTCTTATTGCTGTGGGTCAGTCCCTTCGTCGCCCCCGATGTCGCCCCCGAGGGATTGTTCCTTGAGGAGATCATTCACGCACGGGAGACGATGAAGGTAGAGGTCATACTGCGAGTCCGGAGTGAAGAGTTCCTGCGCTGCCATGATGTGGTAGCCGCAATCCTCCCCCTTGAGGAGATGGATGATCATGTCGGCCAGAAAGCGAAGCGAGGCTGCGTCGCCCTCGATTTTGATCGTTGGAGTTCCAGGGTATTCCAGGTCGTCACTAGGTGGCAGTAATTGCACGTTCAACTGTATGTCGCCACCCTCCTCCTTCTCGTCAAGCGCCTCGAGATCCATCGACTTCCTCCTTTTCTCCTTCAGACGGCCCCCGCGGGTAAGCGGCTTTTTCAGCAAGCCCAAGAACAATCGCAACCAACGAGAATGCGGAAACGATGATCGAGGTGGCAATCATCAGCTTATCGTTCGTCACCGGGGAAACCTCCCAGATCGCCATGGGCGAATTGAAGAGACGCCGGCCCTCACGGGAACTCACCAGGAACGAGTACCCAGCAATTTGACCCAGCCATAGCGCACCGAGTACCTCCAGGAACCTGTAACCCCACCCGGTCGTACGATTCAGTGGTCTGGCAAACATTACGAAGAGGAGGAAGCACGCCACTGCTACGAATCCCGCAACTCTGCGTATCTTCTCTGTTTCCGCAAGTGACAAGGGGGCCGCGAACAGGCCCGCCTCCAGGAGGGCAACCACCCCTCCGATCGCGACCAGGAGCCCATTCGTCACGCGGCTGTTCGCAAAGGCCACTATCTGCATAGCGTACTGAAATGCACGAGTATCCGCAGTGAATACGGCGAAGCGCCCGGCATCCCTGCTCGGAGGATGGCGGTTCCATTCCTGAAAAAGGGTTGGCTAACCAGCGAATTTGGATCGGTGCCATTCCCCTGCGCCCCACCGGAAACCTCACTTCCCCTCAAACCCTCCTACCCTCATGCCGACCTCCGTCTGGACCGGGCAACTCACCTTCGGACTCGTCACCTTCCCCGTCCGGCTCATTCGAGCCGCGCGCAAAGAACGAATCCCGCTGAAACTCGTCCGGCGCGTCCCCCAACCTCCCGAACCTGACGAGGCCCCCACAAATCTCCGCATCGTCAGAAAGCCCGACCCCGCGCCCGCCGTCGAGCCCGTCCGCCGCAGCTACACCATCCCCGAAAGCGATGCCCCGCTGCCGCCCCAGGAAGTCGAACACGCCTTCCAGACAGCTCCCGATACGTTCGCCCTCTTGCCTTCCGCGAAAATGCGGGCGCTGCGCGCGCCCACCTCCGTCGAAGCCCAGATCGTTCGCTCCGTTTCGATGAACCAAATCGACCCCGTCTTCCTGGAAACGTCCTACTACGTGATCCCCGGTCCCGCGGCCGAGCGCCCATACGCCCTTTTCTTCCGCGCCCTGCAGGACACCCAACTCGCGGCGCTGGCCGAAATCGCGATGCATGGCCGCGAGCACATACTCGTCATCCGCGCCGGCCGCCAGCGATTGCAGGCCCTGATCGACGCCAGTGAGCCCGCCACCGCTTCCACCGCGGCCCCCAAAGCTGCTCCCGCCCGTGCCGGCGACTTGCTGGAAACCCTTCGCCGCAGCATCGAGATGGCCGGCAAGCCGGCTGCACGCAAGCCCGCACTCCCCGATCCGGGCTCCGCCAAGCCCCGGCGAAAAGGCAGGAAATCCTCATGAAAGCGCATCAGCAGCTCCCCCTGGGATTCGCGCTTCTGCCCGAGGGCTTCCGCTATCACGAGGAAGTGATTTCACCGGAGCGCGAGCGGGAGTTGATCGACCAAATCAGCGGACTGCCTTTCCGCCAGTTCCAGTTCCGCGGCTACACCGGCCTGCGGCAAACCGTTTCCTTCGGATGGCGGTACGATTTCGACGATTTCCGGTTGTCGCCCGCCCCTCCCATCCCGGATTTCCTGCTGCAGCTCTGGGAGCAGGTGCGAAGCACGGCAGAGTTTCCAATGGACGACATCCAGCAGGCCCTGGTGACTTCCTATGCACCCGGCACGCCCATTGGCTGGCATCGCGACCGGCCGGTATTCGGCCAGGTGGCCGGCCTCTCGCTCGGCT
>CAYOQB010000126.1:0-15243 GCA_964406035.1 uncultured Solibacteraceae bacterium
TCGACCGCGCCAATCCCAAGGATCGCCTGTACCAGACCGGAGGCTACGGCTCCGCGGACCGGCAGTCATTGCTGCACCTGCACGGCGGCGAGGAGGATCATCGCTAATGCGCTACGCTTTTTTGCTCGCTCTCGCCTCCTGCGCTTTCGCGCAGAATATTGCCGTGAAGGCTGACACCGTCTACACCGCGGCCGGCGCGCCGGTAACGAATGGCGTGGTGCTGATCCGCGATGGAAAAGTGGAGCGCGTGGGTCCCGCTTCGCAGGTCCAAATCCCAGCCGGATTCCAGACGCTCACCGCCAAGGTGGTGACGCCGGGCTTCGTCGATGCCCACTCCGTCGTCGGCCTTTCGGGTTATCAGAACCAACCTCAGGACCAGGATCAGGTGGAGCGCTCCGCGCCGATGCAGCCCGAACTGCGCGCCATGGACGCCTACGATCCGAACGAGAAGCTCGTCGAGTTCGTGCGCAGCCTGGGCACCACCACGCTGCACACCGGACATGGGCCGGGAATCCTGGTGAGCGGCCAGACCATGATTGTGAAAACGCGCGGCAACTCGCCGGAAGCGGCGGCCATGATTCCCGTGGCGATGATCGCCGCGACGCTGGGCGACGGCGCGCGCGAATCGCAACCCGGCCGCAGCCCCGGAACTCGGGGCAAAGCGATCGCCATGCTCCGCGCCGAGTTCATCAAGGCTCAGGATTATGCCGACAAGCTTGCGAAGGCGGAAAAGGGCAAGGAGCCGCCTCGCGACCTGCGGATGGAGGCGTTCGCCAAAGTCGTGAAGGGCGAACTGCCCTTGCTGGTCACCGTGCATCGCGCCAATGACATCGTATCCGCGATTCGCCTGGGCAAGGAGTTCAACTTGCGCGTGGTGCTGGACGGTGTCGCCGAAGCGCCGATGGTGCTGAATGAGATCAAGGCGTCGGGCTATCCGGTCATCGTCCACGCCAGCCAATTGCGGTCCGGAGGCGACGCGGAGAACGTCAGCTTCGAGACCGCTTCCAAGCTGAAAGCCGCCGGGATTCCGTTTGCGCTGCAGACCGGGTACGAGGCTTATGTTCCCAAGAGCCGCGTGCTTCTGTGGGAAGCGGCGATCGCCGCCGCCAACGGACTGACCTTCGATCAGGCGCTCGCGTCCATCACCATCGATGCCGCGAAAATCCTGGGCATCGACAAGCGCGTCGGATCGATCGAGGCAGGCAAGGACGGCGATCTCGCGATGTTCGACGGTGATCCCTTCGAGTACACCACGCACTGCACCGGCGTGGTGATCGACGGCAAGGTGGTCAGCTCGGAGAAGCGCTGAGCTTTCGGCGAAGGAACAGGGCCGCGATCGCCGCCAGCGCGGCCACGCTGAGCCAGCGTGTAGGTCCGGCGGCGAAGACGATCGCGCCATTCACGGCCATGAACAGCCAGAAGGCCACAAAAGGGCGAGTCCACCAGGCCGGCCGCCCGGATCGCCACAGCAACACGAGGTCCGCGCCCCAGGCGAGCGTGATCGCGTAGTTCCACCACAGCCCGCCGCCGTAATCGAGCCCGGTCAGCTCCCGCGTCTGCCGCGCCGTGTCGCTCAGGGCTTGCACGTGGCTCCAGTCGTGGCGGTAATGGAATGCGGCGGCCACATGCGCGGCGTAGAGGGCGAACGCCAGGGTCCAGAGGTTGCGAAAAGCGCGGCCGCGCAGGTACTGCACCGCCGCAGCGAAGGCGGCGATCAGGGACAGGCGAACGGTCCACAGGATGAGCGCGTCACCCACGGAATATTGGTAGCACGCTCAGCGGAGGTAGTCGAAGAGCGAGGTGTTTGGTTGCCGGGCGCGCGCATTCAAGGCTGCATCCTGGTTCAGGCGGGCTTGGTTCAACTCCAGAATCGCTTCCGTGAGGTCGGCTTCCTCGATAGCCGCCAGTTGACCGCGCACCTGCAGCGTGTAGCGCGACGCGAACTCGCCGGCTTCCTTCAAGCGGCCCTGCGCGATTCCGTAGAAGGAGAGTTGCCGGTTCAGATAGGTGGCGGGGCGCTTCAGCCCGTTCACCGCGGCCTGGATGGCCTCCTGATCGTCCGCCAGCAGCGCCGTGCGCAGATCGTTGGCCGCGCGGAAAATGCTGTCGGCGGGGTCCGTGGGGTCGAAAATCGTTTCGGCGGAAAGGGCGACGGAAAACGTTGTTCCGTTCGGATGCTCCGCCTGGCGAGTTGGGGCGGACCCCAGATAGAAGCTGACGGGCGGATCGCCGGCGGCGTCGAACTCGTAGGGCGGCTGCTGGTCGGCATCGCCGGAGAAGATGTAGCGGCCCTCCACGCTGGTGCGGCTGATCCCCACCAGTTGGGATAAGGCTTCGCTCACCTCGGCGGCGAGCGTGGCGCGGGTTTCGGGAGAGGCGGTCCCGTTGGCGCCCTGCGCTCCCAGCGTGCGGATGCGGTCGACCACCTTGACCGCCGCCTGCAGCGATTGTTCCGCGGAGTTCACTTCCGCCGCGAAACGCCCGAGATTAAATGAGACTTGTTCCAGGCGGCTGAGGGTCGCGCGCGCCTGCAGGATGTCGCTGACCACGTCCGGATCGTCGGAGGCCTTCTGCACCCGCAGCCCGGTGGTGATTTGCGTTTGCGCCCGCTCCAGCCGCTTTCCGATCCGGTTGAGATCGTCCAGGAAGAGCTGGTCGGATGGCCTCAGGGAGCTCAGCATCGGGTTACCTCATCAGTCCCAGCACGGTTTCGGTGAGTTCGTCGAGCACGGTTACCAGCTTGGCCGCCGCCTGATAGCCGCGCTGCGCCTGCAGCACGTAGACGGCTTCCTCGTCCAGCGATACGCCGGTGGCTTCGGCGCGGAGGGCTCTCGCCTGCGCCAGCGTGCGCTGCTGCAGATCCAGGCTCTGCCGGGCGTTGGCCAGGTCGCGACCCACGCGTCCGCCCAGGTTGCCGAAGTACTCGGCGAACGTGAAGCCGTCGATCGTTTCGCGTTCGCCCATGCGGGCGATGGTCAGGGCGTTGCCGTTGCCCCCCGGCGCGCCCTGCTGTGCCGCCGCGATCTGGTCCGGCGTCAAATCGGTGACCTGCAGAGTGAACGCCGCGCCGATGTCTTCGTCATAGGTGAACAGCGGTTTTGCGGGAGGCACGCCGCTGCGATCGACACCCAGGGAGAGTTGCGTGTTCAGTTCATCGGCGAATCCCTTCGCCAGGCGATGCAACGCGGCTGTGTATCCGGGCAGCGTCTGGTTGCGCAGCGTGATCAGGCCCTTCAGCCTGCCTCCACCCACCTGCGCCGTAATGTCGTTGGAGAGAGCGTCGCGAATCACCGTTTGCGTGGTGGAAACGTCGGCCGAGATCGCGTACTGGTTGGTTCCGATCAGCAGCGGCGTTTGCCCGCCCAGGTACAGGCTGAAGGTTCCATCGGCCTGTTTCAGCCCGGCGACGTCGGCAAACTCCGCCAGCTCTTCGAGCGCGGCATAGGCGGTGGCGTCCAGGCCGGGGTCGTCGCTGACCGTGCCGTTGTTGCGCCGCGTGGCGTTCAGCTCGCGCAGCTTCCCTACCAGGGCGTTGATCCGGTCCACGGTGTTGCGCGTCTGGGTCCGGGAGTTGGCGTCCGCCTGCGCGAACTCGCCCGCGGTCGAGCGGAAGGCTTGGGCCGTTTCCCGGGCCTGGTCGAGCACCGCCAGCCGGCTGACCTCATCGTTTGGATTCACGCTGAGCTGAGAGAAAGACGCGAAGAAGCGGTTCAACGCCGCCGGCACGCCATGTCCCGCCGCCAGGTCGAACTGGGCTTCCAGCCGCCCCAGTTCCTCGGCCGATTGCGCCAGCGTTCCGGCCTCCTGCTGCCGCCGCCAGACATTCTGCTCGAGCAACGCCGTTCGGGAGTCGAGCAGCGGTCCCGGCAACACGCCGCCGGGCAACTCGCGTTCCGGATCGAAGGCCATCGGGATCAATAACTGCCGCTGCTTCACATAGCCGGGCGTGGTCGCGTTAGCCACATTGTTCTGGGCCACGCTCAGCGAACGCTCGTAGCTGCGCAATACTTGCGAGGCTCCCAGCAACGCTCCCATCAGGCTCGGCATGGTTCGTCCTTTCTCTCCTGGCGCTTGCGCGACGGCGCGGATCCGCTACCCTTCCATCGAGATGCGGCCGGGCTGTGGCGTACCCCGCCGTTCGCCTCCGGCCGTGTAGCCCGTTCCGTGCAGGCGCCCGGCCCACTCATCGAAGGCCGTCCGGCCCGTGTCCACCAGCCACCGCAGCCTCGCGATCTCGCGCTGCAATTGCGGCAACCCCGGCTGATTCAGATCCATCCCGCGGGCCTGCTCGGTGAGTTCCGCCAGCGAATTCACCACCGGCTCGATCGAGCCCGGCTTCTCCTCCAGCGCCGAACACAGGCTCGCCAGTTGTTGCGCCAGCAGCTCAGGCGGCAAGCAGCGCCTCCTCCACAATCGACCGCCCCACCCGCTCCGCATCCACCCGGTATCGTCCGCTCTCCACCGCCCCCTCCAGTTGCGCCAGCCTTCCCGCCCTCTCGGGAGACCCAGGAGCGAGCGCCCGCACCGCCGCCGCCAGCCGCGAGATCTGAACCGCGTCGCCCCCCGCGGCCGCGCTCCCCGGCCGGTCCGTATTCCGCCCGTCCACCTTCCCCGCGTCCGCCGCCCGGCTCAGGTATGGGAGCCCTGTGTCTGCAATTCGCATCGGTGGAGACCTCGCCTCCAAGGTGGTTATCGGTATGGCGAGGGAAAGTGTGAGTCGGAGAAACCGCCCCGGGTCGCGCCGCAAAGCAGCGTAGTGCCGGGCCGCCCGGTGGAATAGAACCACCCGGTCCGGGGTCCCCAAACCAGCCGTAGTTACAAAAATTTACAGAGTTTCCTTAACAGCGTTAATGCCCTGAGGAGCGTTCCGGCGTCCCAACGCGCTCGCAAATATGCTGTAACCAGTTGCAATTAAATGTCTTACAGCGATTTTCACCGCGGTCCCGCACACCGCTCCGGCAACACAAATTTACAAAACTTCGGTAATCACACCGTCGTATATTGTTAGGAGTTGGAGGCTCAAACGGATGCGACCACTGTCTCTACCGGTTCTGGGATTTGCATGTGCAAGCGTGGCGGCTGCCGCCACCGGATCGGCTCAGCCGACATTTCACAAGGACGTCTTGCCCGTCCTTCAGAAGAACTGCCAAAGCTGCCACCGGCCCGGCGAGGCCGGCCCGATGCACTTCACCGACTACAAGTCGACCCGGCCGTGGGCCAAGGCGATCAAGCAGGCGGTGCAGACCCGCAAGATGCCGCCCTGGTTTGCCGACCCGGCACATGGCAAGTTCGCCAATGACCGGTCGCTGGCCGAAGCCGACATCAAGACGCTGGTAGCCTGGGCCGACAGCGGCGCCAAGGAAGGGTCGCCGAAGGATGCGCCCGCGCCGGTGACCTTCGCCGAAGGCTGGGCCATCGGCAAGCCGGACATCGTTTTCGAGATGCCGTCCGTCTTCGAGGTCCCCGCCAACGGGACCATCGATTATCAGTACGTGATTCTGCCCACCAACTTCACGGAAGACAAGTGGGTGCAGTTCGCCGAGTCACGGCCTTCCAACCGCGCGGTTTGCCACCACATCATCGCCTTTGTCCGCGAGCCGGGGAATCCCTGGTTGAAGGGCGCCAAGCCGGGCGTGCCGTTTGCCCCCGATCACAAAACCGAGCGCGGCATGGGTGAGTTCCTCACCGGCTATGCGCCGGGGACTATCCCCAACATGCTGAAGCCGGGTCAGGCCAAGCTGGTGAAGGCCGGTTCCGACATCGTGCTGCAGTTGCACTACACCGCGAACGGGAAGGCGGCACAGGACCGGGCCAAGATCGGGCTGATCTTCTCCAAGGAGCCTCCCAAGGAGCGCGTGATCACGCTGGCGGCGGCAAACAGCGAGTTCGAGATCCCGCCGGGCGACGCCAACTACCGCGTGGACTCCAAGATCCAACTGCACGAGGACTCCAACCTGATCCTGATGCTGCCGCATATGCATCTGCGCGGCAAGGACTTCCAGTTCCGCGTGAAGTTCCCGGACGGAAGGACCGAAACACTACTGAACGTGCCCCGCTACGACTTCAACTGGCAGTTGTCCTATTACCTGGCGGAGCCGCTGAAGATGCCGGCGGGCACGGTCATCGAATGCACCGCGCATTTCGACAACTCGGCCAACAACCCGGCGAATCCCGATCCGAAGAAGGCTATCCGCTTCGGCGAGCAGAGCTGGGATGAAATGATGATCGGGTTTTTCGACGTGGCCGTGAAGGCCGAAGTCGGCATGATGGATCTGGTGCGTCCGAAGCAGCCCAAGAAGCCTGCGACGGGCGGCGAATAACGAAGCATTCGGTTGG
The DNA here is from genome assembly GCA_964406035.1 of uncultured Solibacteraceae bacterium. Classification (GTDB taxonomy): domain Bacteria; phylum Acidobacteriota; class Terriglobia; order Bryobacterales; family Bryobacteraceae; genus JAIEPW01. Next base: position 6,337 of record CAYOQB010000126.1, read on the forward strand.
GGAGGAAGCGGGTTATGAGTAAGTTCTGGGCTTTGGGAGTCGTTTCCGCCGGAGTGGCGCTGGCTGCGAACACCACTACGGCTAAGGAAGTTACGTTTCACAAGGATGTGCTGCCCATCCTGCAGAAGAATTGCCAGGAATGCCACCGTCCCGGCGAAGCCGGGCCGATGTCGTTCCTGGATTACAAGTCGACGCGGCCCTGGGCCAAGGCGATCAAGCAGGCGGTGACCACGCGGGTAATGCCGCCGTGGTTCGCCGATCCGGCGCACGGCAAGTGGGCCAACGATTCGCGGCTGAGCGATGCTGACATCCAGACCATCGCCAAATGGGTCGATGGTGGAGCCAAGGAAGGCAGCGCCAAGGACGCCCCCGCGGCCAAACAGTTCCTGGCGGGCTGGAGAATCGCGCAACCGGATGCCGTGTTCGAGATGCCCAAGCCGTTTGAAGTTCCCGCCGAGGGCACCATCGAGTATCAGTACGTCATTCTGCCCACCAACTTCACCGAAGACAAGTGGGTCACCATGGCCGAAGTCCGGCCCGACAAGCGCGACGTGGTGCACCATGTCATCGCCTTCATCCGTCCGAAGGGCTCTCCCTGGATGAAGGATGCCGTTCCTGGCGTTCCATTCGTGCCGAAGCGCGAAGTCCGGTCGCGGCGCGCGGGTGAGGGTGGCGGCGATCCGCAGAACTCCGAAGCCGGCGCCTCCATGGCGGGAATCGAACTGCTGGTCGGGTACGCTCCGGGCATGAACCCCCAGGTGGCGCCGCAGGGTTCGGCGAAGCTGCTCCCGGCGGGCGCGGATATCGTGCTCCAGATGCATTACACCGCCAGCGGCAAGGCGACTCAGGACCAGTCCAAGATCGGACTGGTGTTTGCGAAGGAGCCGGTACAGCGCCGCATGATCACCATGAACGCCACCAACGCGGCGTTCGAGATTCCGGCCGGCGCGCCCGCGCACGAAGTCCGCAGCGGGTTCACCTTCGGCGACGAGGCGACGCTGATCAGCCTGATGCCGCACATGCACCTGCGCGGCAAGGATTTCACCTACAAGGTGACGTATCCGACCGGCGAAACCGAAACGCTGTTGAACGTCCCGCGTTACGACTTCAACTGGCAGTTGTTCTATTACTTCGATCAGCCGAAGGTGATGCCCAAGGGCGCCAAGATGGAGTGCATCGCGCACTTCGACAACTCGCCGAACAACAAGTACAATCCCGACCCGAAGGTGAATGTTCGTTGGGGCGATCAGAGCTGGGAAGAAATGATGATCGGCTGGTTTGACGTGACCATCGACGTGAAGGCGAATCCGATGAAGCTCTTCACGGGCGGCGGACGCGGCGGCCGGTCCGGGGCTGAGTAGTCCTCAACCCCTTGGCAATCAAGGTTTGTGAACCGCGGGGCGGCTGGTATGCATCTCTAGTCCAGCCGTTCTGCGGTTTCTGTGTCTCAATTCCGGTATCGTAAGGCGAGGAGCGAATATGTTGGTCCGTTCGATTTTGCTGGCAGGCGCATCCGCCGTGGCGGCTCTGGCCGCGAACACAGGCAAGGATGTCACGTTCCACAAGGACGTCCAGCCCATTCTTCAGAAACACTGTCAGGAGTGCCATCGCCCCGGCGAGATTGGCCCGATGCCCCTCCTCAACTACAAGCAGGCGCGCCCGTGGGCCAAGTCGATGAAGCAGCAGGTGCTGGCCAATAAGATGCCGCCCTGGCCGATCGACCGCACGGTGGGCAAGTTCGCCAACGATCGCTCCTTGACCAAGGCTGAAGTGGAAACCCTGGTCGCCTGGGTGGACGGCGGCGCCAAGGAAGGCAACGCCAAGGACGCACCCAAGCCGGTGGAATGGCTCAACGGCTGGAATATCGGCAAGCCTGACATGGAAGTCGAGATGCCCGTGCAAATCGACGTTCCCGCCGACGGCAAGATCGAATACACCTACATCGTCGTGCCCACCAACTTCACCGAAGACAAGTGGGTGCAGGCAGTCGAAGTCCGGCCCGGCAACCGCGCCGTCGTGCACCACGCCGTGTTCTTCATCCGCCCTCCCGGCCAGAAGTGGCTCGCCGAAGCCAAGCCCGGCGAGGCGTACGTTCCCACCGTCAAGAGTGAAGGCCAGCGCTTCTTCAACACCAACGGCGGCGGCAACGACATCCTCACCATCTACACCCCGGGCATGGTTCCGGATCATTGGGCCGACGGCCGCGCCAAATTCGTTCCCGCCGGCAGCGATCTGGTCTTCCAGATGCACTACACCGCCAACGGCAAAGCCTCGAGGGATCGGACCAAGCTCGGCGTGATCTTCGCCAAGGCGCCGGTCACCGAGCGTGTGATGACCTTGGGCGCGCTGAACAACGGTTTCAGCATCCCGCCCGGCGATCCCAACTACAAGGTAGAGGCCTCCGCCCCCATCACCAACGAAGCCACCATGATCAGCCTCTGGCCCCACATGCATCTTCGCGGAAAGAACTTCGAGTATGACCTGGTCAACCTCGACGGCACTTCCACGAAGCTCTTCAAAATGGATCAGTGGGACCTCAACTGGCAGTTGAACTACATCCTGGCCGAGCCCATCAAGCTCAAGCCGGGCATGCGCATCCACATCCGGGGCGCATTCGACAACTCGCCCAACAACCCCCACAACCCCGATCCCAAGGCCACCGTGCGCTGGGGCGAGCAGAGCTGGGAGGAAATGTTCATCGGCTTCTTCGATGTCGCCGTGGACACCAGCTTCAAGGACCGCAACGATTTCATGCGGCCCCGCCAGCCCCTGCCCAAGGTCCCGGTGGTCAAGCCCTCGGGAGGGCAGTAGGAGTCAACCGTGAGCATGCGCCGTTCCTCATTCGCTTTGATCGCGCTGCTGGCTGCGCCGGCGCTCCAGGCGCATGAGTACATCACCACCAAGATCACCTTCGCCCAGGAGATTTCGCGCCTCTTCAACAAGAAGTGCGTATCGTGCCACCGCGAGGGGGGCGTCGCCCCCTTCGCTCTCACCACCTGGGAAGAGGCCCGCCCCTGGGCCAAGGCGATCAAGGAGGAAGTGCTGGAACGGCGCATGCCGCCCTGGAGCGCGGTTAAGGGTTTCGGTCAGTTCAAGGGCGACATGGGACTGACCATGGAGGAAGTAAAGCTGATCGCGGATTGGGTGGAAGGCGGCGCGCCCGCCGGCAAGGACATCTACCTGCCCAAGCCCCCCAAGCTGCCGGACGTCAAGGATCCCGGCGCGCCCCGCGGCGCGGTGGAGCTCGCGGTCACCGGCAAGACTTCACTCACCGCTCCGGCGCGCATTCTCGCTATCCGGCCCAAGAAGCTGGACCGCGGCGCGAGCGTGCAGGTGATCGCCACCCGGCCCGACGGCAGCATCGAGCCGCTGATCTGGATTAACAACCACCAGCCCGGATTCACCCGCACGTATCACCTGGCCCAGCCACTGTCGCTTCCCGCCGGCACCAGGATCGAAACCGCGCCTCCCGGCGCGGGGACCTTCGCCCTCTACAAGGCGGCTCCCAAGCCCGCCGCGAAACCCGCCGAGTAGTTGGTTACCCGCCGGTCGCACTCCTGAACCACACACTGGGAACCGCCAGTGTAAACGAGCGGCAAACGAACGCGTCTGCCGCCTCTCTCCGTCGCCGGTCGTTAGAACTCCAGCTTCTCGACCATCCCGGCGATCTCCCCCTCGATAACGCTCTTGCGCGCCCGCAAATCAGCCAGCGAGTCCCGCAACTGCGCGATCCGCGTCTCCGCCGCCGCCAACTGCGCCGAGTACTTCTGCACCTGCTGCTGCTGCCCGGCGACGTTGTTCAGCGAGTAAATGTTCTGGCGCACCCGCTCCTGATCCCGCGTCAGATCGTTCAGGCTCGTCTCCGCCTGCCGGATTTGCGAGTCCAGCGCCGCCGCCTCGCGCTTCTTGGCCAGCAACTGCTCCAGTTGCGCGCGGCCGGTCGCGGATAGCGCCTTGTTCTGCACATAGCTGGCCAGCACGTCGGGCGTCAGGTTGGTCAGGCCCGTGGACGTCTCAAAGACCAACTCTTCATTCACCACGAACTTGTCCGTCGCGCCCGGCGCCACCTTCACTTCGAAGCGGTGATGCGTGGAGGTGGTTTCCACCGGCTTCTGATTCAGCAGCTTGAACTCGGGCCGCAGCGGGTGCTCGATCACCAGGGTCTTCGCGCGCTGGTCGACATTGCGGATCGTGTAGGTCTTCGACTCCACCCGCGCCGTCTTGGTCGTCAGCACGCCGCGCCGGATGTGGATCTCGCGCGTCACATCGTTGCGCGAATCGATGGCTGTCGTGATCCGCGCGCCCAGGTCCAGGGCGTAGGTGATCAACCTCTTATCGCCGGTCTTCAGCGTTTCCATCAATGCCTCCCCGGCATACGTGTTCGAGTCGAACACCGTGATCGGACCGCCATCCAGCGTCTTGCCCGTGGAGTTGCTGACTTCCGCGGCGCTCATCGGGTTCAGGCCGAAATCCTCCCGGTAGATCAGCAGCTTCCGGGTATTCACCTTCTGCTGAACGAAGGGCAGCATGGCGGATTGACCCTTGCGGATGGTCACCGGAGCATCGAAGCGATACTCGAACAGCTCGCCCAGGTCGCGGGCTGCCGCCGTGGCGGCTACGGAACTGTACATTTCGTTGCGGCGGAAAGCATCCCGCTCGCGGACTTCGTCTCTCAGATCGGCGCTCGCCTGCCGCGCCGATTTGCTGGCGCCGGCACGCAAACCGGCCATCGCCGGCGCGGCCGCGGGCGCCGCCATAGCGGCCTGCTCGGATGCCACCGCGCCTTCCAGCACCACGGGTCCCACACTCTCCGCTTCCGCCAGTTCGGCCGTGCGGCGAGCCACATAGCGGGGCTCGAACAACTGCGAAACGAACGACACCGGACGCCCCGACACCACCGCCAGGCGTACGTTCGTCCAATCGTCCCCGGTCGTGTTGTCGACAATCGCCCAACCCTCCAGCGTCGCGTCCGCCGCTCCGAACACCAGCCGGTAGCTCGACTTCCACACCGCCGCGGGCAGCATGTAGGACGCGGTCAATTGCCGCTGCCGGTCCGCCGCGCCGTCAATGATCACGCTGCGCTTATCGCGCGAGCGCGACTGGTCGATCACCGTCAGGTACTCGCGCAGCATCTCCTGCTTGCGCGCCTCGGCAAACTTCACGCTGCTCACCGCCGTCAGGTCAATGGTTCTCAGCTCCCCGGAATCGGTGAGAATCACCACCTGTTCGCCTTCCTTGCGCTTATCGTCGCCCGCCAGGTTGCGGGCGCTGACCACCACCCCGGTGACGGTTTCCGAACCGTAGCGAAGTTCCACCTTGGAACCCTTCAACTGATCCAGGAATCTCGCCAGGCTTTGCCCTTCGCCCACCAGGAACGGGTATTCCGCCAGTTTGCGGTTCAACGGCTCGGCCGAATCGTAGCGTACGCTCGAAACCTTACCGCCGCTTCTGTCCTCCAACGTAAGAGATTTGAGGACATCGTTCATCTCCGCGGCCCGGAACTCCAGGCGCGCGGACTCGCCGGGCTGCAACTCACCGGCGCGCGAGAAATAGCCAACGCCGTTCTTGTACAGAATCACCTCGCGAACCGGGAGCTCGGCGGCGAGGCTGGCGGAGACCAGGGCGGCCGTCAGGGGAGCCATTTTCTTCATGCGGGAACCTCGTGTTTTCGTCTTCACACAGCGGACATGCCGCCGTGGACACAATCCTTTCGACGCTAGCCATTCTGCTATCGTTGAGCTATTGATGCGTCGCCCTAATCCTTACACAAAATCCTGGCGATACATACGGGGAGGAGTCTCGATCCCTGTGATGGGCAAGGCTTTGCTGGTTTTGGCGATGATCGGCGCGCAGTTGCTGCCGGCCCAGGTCCCGGGCGGCGGCGGTGGCGGCTATCAGGGACCCGGCGTCATGAGCCGGGGCGCCGGCGGCATCGGACGCCGCGCCGGGCGGGTGGCCAACATCCGCTTCCTGGTGGACGTCGCCGGTTCCTACGACAACGGCTTCGTCCCGCTGCAGGTGAACGAGGCGGGCGAGCTGGTCACCACCGGCGCCAACTACGGAGTGGAGATCAGCGTCGGCGCCTTCGGACAGAAATCCTGGCGGAGAACCCTGGTGGCGCTCGACTACCAGTCTCAATACGGCCGGTACAACGTCAACCGCTTTCTCAACGGCTTCATCCACAACCTGGGGGTTGGCGTCGCGCATCAATGGAGCCGCAGCATCGCGGTGGACGCGCAACTCGCCGCCGGCACCACCAATCGCGCCATCGGCTTCTTCGGCGGAGTCCCGCTGGGCGGCGGCGTCGGCAGCCCCGACATCGGCGGGCCGGGAACCTTCATCTTCGACAACCGCGTGTACTTCGCCCAATTGGGCGGCAACCTGGTCTGGACCCCGTCCTCCCGCTGGTCCGTCGCCGGCGGCGGCAATTACTTCCGGATCGACCGTACCGCCTCCGGGTTGGTGGATTCCAGGGGCTACGTGCTGCAGGCGCAGACAGGCTACCGCCTCAATCGCCGCCAGCAGGTTTCCGGAGGCTACTTCTACAACTCCTTCGGATTTCCGGGGGCCTTTGGGACCTCGCAGATCCACGGGTTCTTCGGGGGCTGGCGCTATCAAAGCGGAGCTCGCTGGAACATCGACGTCCAGGGTGGCGTGTTCCGCGCTTATACCGAGGGGCTGACGCAGGTAACCCTCGATCCCGCGGTGGCGGCGCTGCTCGGACAAACGGCCGCGATCCGCGCTTTCCAGCGAACGGTATGGCTGCCCACGTTCAACATCGGGGTCAGCCGCAATTGGCGGCGCACCGGAATCAACCTCGCCTACTCCCGCGGCGTGAATCCCGGCAACGGTCTGTTCCTGACCACGTCCTCCGACAACGGCAACGCCAATTTCAACTACACGCCCGGCCGCAACTGGACATTCGGGACTTTCGTGAACTATACCCGGATGAACAGCATCGGACCGGACTTCAACGCCATCGAGCAGGTCTCGGCCGGGGTGAACGCATCCTATCGCATCCGCGGCGATCTCTTCTTCCGCTCCTCCGTGGACTTCCGGCGGATACTGACGCAGAACTCCACCTTCCGCCAGAACTCCCAGCGGGTCCTGATCGGCATCTCCTACAGTCCCGGGGAAATCCCCATCTCCTTCCGGTAACGCTGATGCGCCTGCTGCTGGTGGACGACGAAGCCGCGCTCGCCAGACTGCTGGCCGGGTTTCTGGAGCGCCAGGGTTACGAAGTCCACGCCTGCGATTCGGCCGAAACCGCGCTGCCGGTCTTCGAGGCCGGGCCCGGCGCCTTCCACGCCGTCATCGCGGACCTGACCTTGCCGGGCATGCAGGGTGACGAAATGGTCCGGCGCATACTCGCCATCGCGCCGCGCATGCCCGTGATCATTTCCAGTGGATATCCGTTCAGCGCGGAAGCCTATGCCGGCTTCCGGGTCAGCGTGCTGCAGAAACCATACCTGCCGAAGGCGCTCGCCGCGCTGCTGCAGGACCTGCTGCGGCCCGCGCGGGAAGCCGGCGCTTAGCTTAGCGCAGTTCTTCCAGCGCGTGCGTCAGAGTGTCGACGAAGTTCTCGCCTTCCTCGGTCCATACCCGGCGCGTCCGGTACTCCAGGCTCTGGTCCAGGTCATGCGCCAGGTGCAGAACGCTGCGAACGTTGCTCTGCACAATCCGCGCGCTGCCTTCCACCCCTGGCAGCGGCAGAAACAACGAATCCGGCCCCAGCTCCACGCGCAGATGGTCCCCCAGCGGATTGTCGAACGCCGGACCGAAGCACGCCAGCGTCACCGGCGAGGGCTCCAGCTTCCATTCGTCCTCGTATTGCCATAGATCCCACCAGGTTTCCAACTGATAGCTGACGTCTTCGTTGGCGAACTCGGCGGCGTACGACATCACCAGCTCCGGATCCGGGGGTGACGCCAGCAGCCGCTCGATCAGCGGCGGCTCGACCGCCTCCAGCGCATAGCCCCGCAGCACGGATGTCTTGCGAGCCAGGGGCGAGAACGGAAACTTCGCCATGATCTTGGCGAACTGCCGTAACACGTTGTCCCCTTCGTGACGCCGCAGCCAGTAGGACAGGTAAAGCTGGTCCGCCATGCTACGAAACCACCGCTTTCAGGGCGCGCACGGCGCGATCCAGGTCTTCCATCGTGTTGTAGATGTGCGGCGAAAAGCGCAGCCCGTGCGCCGGACCCGAGGCCGTGGACGAAATCGCCAGGCGATGCCGCTTCCATAAGGCATCGTAGTGCGACCGCACGTTCGCCTCCCCCGTGGAAAGCTTGATTACACCCGCGGACAGCTCCGGCTCGCGATTGGTCCAGACCTTTACCGGAAGCTCCCGCACGCGATCCTGGAACGCTCGCGCCAGCGCCAGCACGCGAGCTTCGACGTTCGCCACGCCGGCGAGCTCCAGGAAATCCGCCGCGGCCTCGATGCCGGCCAGCCGCGCATCGTCGCGCTGCCCCAGGTTTTCGAGCCTCCGGGCGCCCTTCAGATCGTCCTTCCAGCCGGCGGTGACAATCGAGGGCCACACCTCGGCGACGCGATCCTTGCGCACGAACAGCACACCCGCCTCCAGCGGTCCCATCATCCACTTGTGGGTGCTCGTCGCGTAGGAATCGCACTGCATCGCGGACAGGTTCACGTTCAGCGCGCCGAAGCTCTGCGCTCCGTCGACATGCACCCAGATGTTCCTGCGCCGCGCGATCTCGCCGATTTCTCGCACCGGCATCCGCAATCCGGTCACGTTGGTGACGTGCGTCAACCCCACCACGCGGGTGCGCGGCGTGAACGCCTTCGCGTATTGATCCACGATCTGATCCACGCTCCGCGCCGGGAAGCTGACCGGCAGCGCCCGCACCACCCAGCCATGCCGCCGCGCGCGCACGGTCCAGGCTC
>CAYOQB010000127.1:0-15137 GCA_964406035.1 uncultured Solibacteraceae bacterium
GCGGCAACCGGGCGAAGAAGATTCAGGCGGTGCGCGAGGCTTGGGCGAAAGGCGAGGTGGCCAAGAAGATCGCGAAGTTCAGCGAGGAGAACAGCGGCCTGATCGCCTATGAGGATCTCGCCAAGTTCCGTGCCGAAGAAGACCAGCCGCGCTCAGTGACTTACAAGGGATACGAGATCTACAAGCCCGGCTTCTGGACGCAGGGCCCGGTGATGCTGCAGGCGCTCAATATCCTGGAAGGCTACGATCTCCGGGCGATGGGGCACAACTCGGCGGAGTATCTGCACACGGTGATCGAAGCGGTGAAGCTGGCGTTCGCGGATCGCGACGCGTACTACGGGGATCCCAAGTTCTCCAAGATCCCAGAGGAAAAGTTGCTCTCCAAGGACTACGCGGCCGCGCGCCGCAAGCAGATTCAACCGCAGGCGTCGCTCGAATCGCGGCCCGGCGACATCGGCGTGCCGATCCGCCTTCCCGAGAAGCCGTCGGGCGTCAGCACGGCGCAGGACACCACGAGCATCAGTGCGGTGGACCGGTGGGGCAACATGTTCTCGGGTACACCGAGCGGCGCGTGGCTGCCGAGCGTAATCGTGGGCGACACCGGGATCCCGCTGTCCACCCGGCTGCAGAGCTTTGTGCTGACCCCGGGACACGCCAACGAGCTCGCGCCCGGCAAGCGTCCGCGCGTGACGCTATCCCCGACGCTGGTCACCAAAAACGGGAAGCCGTTCCTGGTGATGGCGACGCCGGGCGGCGACAATCAGGATCAGGCGATGCTGCAGGTGCTGCTGAACATCATCGAGTTCAATATGACCCCGCAGGAAGCGGCGGAGGCGCCGCGTTTTCAAAGCGAACATTTCTACAGCTCGTTCGGCTTCCATGAATTCACGCCCGGACGCGTGAATCTGGAAGGCCGCATCGCCAAGACGGTGATCGATTCGCTGAACGCGATGGGTCATAAGGCTCGCGGGGCGGGGGACTGGTCCAACGGCTCGTCGCCCACGGTGATCCTGGTGGGTGACGACGGTGTTCTGCACGGCGCCGCGGACCCGAGGCGGGCCCGGTTTATCTTTGGTCGATGAAAGCTAAAGTCTGGCAAGCGGAACGACGCGCGACGCGAGAAGATTGCGATCGCGCGTTACCAGCGGAACGTTGTGATGGAGACTTGTGGCCGCGATGATCTCATCGGCGGGGTCTGCGCGAAAATCGAGCTTGCCGAGCGCGCGACAGACGTTCACTGTGATCGGCCATACCTGCACTCGGGCGAGTGCCGAGGCGACATTCGCATCGTCAAGCCCCACCGATATTCGCCCTAGCTGCGCAAGCTTTGTGATTTCCCACAGAACAATCGCGGAGATGCTCCACTGGTACGCTGAAAGCACACGGCGTTCCGTTGGTTTTAGATCGCCGGTCAAAGCGTGCAGCAGGATGTGCGTGTCAAGATTCAGCATTCCAGCGGCTTCCGGTGGAGAGTATATCCCCGTGGATCTTGAGCTTGCCTTTAGCGGATCCGATCAGGTCCGCGCAACTCGTTTCCGCGGGCAGCAGACGAGCCACTGGTTTGCCCCGCTTCGTAATCAGAATGCCCTCCCGATCCACGGAGCTAAGCAGCGCCAGACAGTGCTCCTTAAATTTGGCCGCCCCAATTTTCTTCATGCTTCCATTATAGTCACTTGAGATGACTATTTGCCCGCGATAGCGCTTCTCCCCCTTCGCTAGGATAAGAGAGCAACCCTTCATGGCAACCCCGGAGTCTCAGTCGCTTGCAGTGAAGCGCGCGCAGGTGGAATTCCACAACTTCGCGTCGCTGGGCGAGCCGGAGCGCGTCTTCCGGGTTTACGCCGAGGAGAACGCCCGCCGCGGGGGGCTGATCCGAAAGCACCTCGATTTTCTCCAGCCGATCTCGCCCTTCCTGGAGATCGGCGCGAACGCCGGGCACTCCTCCTACATGCTTGCTAATGAGTTCGGCGGGGAAGGGTTTGCGCTGGACATCTCGGCGGATTCCCTGCGGCATGGGATCGCGCTGCGGGAGGCGATGCGATTCGAGAAGTCGCCCGTCCGGATCGCCGGCGATGCGTTGCGGCTGCCGTTTCGCGACGGCTCGCTGCGCCTGGTGCTCGCGTTCCAGATGCTTTCGCAGTTCCAGGACATTGACGCGGTGTTTCGCGAGGTGGTGCGCGTGCTCGCGCCGGGGGGCGTGTTCCTCTTCGCGGAGGAACCGCTGCGCCGCATGCTGTCGCTGCGTCTGTATCGCGCTCCGTACGTCGAGCAGATGACGCCGTTCGAGAAATGGCTTTTCCGATCCGGGCTCCTGGGGTTCGTAGTGAAGGACGTGATCGGCGCGCATCAGGAGGAGAGCTTCGGGATTCGCCAAAATCACACGATGCGCCTCAACGACTGGCACGCCCTGGTGACGCAGCACTTCGCCGAGCATCGCTATGACGTCTTCGTGCCGCAGCGGGGATGGGCGGAGCGTTGGACGCGCGCCGCCGGACGCCGGATCGACAGGCACGGCACGGACTGGGTTCCGGCGCGACTGTTGGGCGGAACGCTTGCCGCAGCTTGCCGCAAAGCCGGGAAGAGCGATGTCGGGTTCGCCCCGGACCGGTTCGAAAGCGTGCTGCAGTGCCCCGATTGCGGCTCGCCACTGGAGCGTGATTCCGTCCAGAGCCTGTCCTGCGTTTCCTGCGATTATGCAGCGGCGAACGAGGGCGGCGTGTACAACCTGCTGCGCTCCGTCGACAAAAAGGAGCTCTATCCCGGCGATCGCCCCGACATCATCGACTTCTCGCTTCCTGGCCATGAGAGCAAGCTCGGATCCGGCTGGCATGCGCTGGAGGGCGTTTTCGGGAACAAATATCGCTGGATGGGCTCGCGAGCTTCCGTGCGCCTGGTTCCCGCGGCGCCCGGTCCGCAGACGCTGCGAATCCGGGGTCACGCGAGTGAGGGTCACGTTCCGGTGGAGTTGCGCGCCCGAGCCAACGGCGCCGATTTGCGCTGGGAGGTGAGCCGTCCCGGCCTGTTTGTCGTGGAGGCGCCTCTCCCGCCTGCGGATCGGTACGAGGTCGAGATCGCGGCATCTCCGGTCTGGAAGGCCCCCGGCGATCCGAGGGATTTGAGCGTGAATATCGGATTGATCCGCCTGATTCCGGCTTGCTGAAATACAAAGGGCGCACCCGAAGGCGCGCCCTTTGCGTGGTTTCAGTGCCGCTTAGTTGGTGATGTCGTTGGTCCGGCTCTCCTCGCGAATCGGGAGATACGCCTTGTAAAATTCCTTCTGCGCGGGCGAATCCGCGTACTTCTGCAGCGCCGCTTCGTTCTCGAACTCCATCACGATCGACATGTCGAAATCCGGCTTCATCTGGAACTTGATGTTCTTCGTCCAAACACGCTTGATTCCGGGATATTTCGCCGGCAGAGCCTCCGCCGCCGCCAGGGCCGCCTTGATCTGCTCCGGCTTCGCGTCCGCCTTCCACTTCACGTTGATCACGTGGATCACGGTAGTAGGCTTCTGCGCGTACACAACTGAGGCGCCGGCCAAAAGGCCGATCATCACCAGGAAAGCTGCAATACTTCGTCCAAGTTTCACTTTGTGAAATTCTCCTGCGTAATATGCTACCGCAGGGAAGCCCGTTGTACGGCACGGCGCAGCGCGAGCGCAGCCAGTGCCACGCCGGCCAGGCCCAGCGTCGCCGGCTCAGGCACGTTCTCCGCGCGCACGGTCAGATTGTCAATTGCGAAATCCGGGGCCGTCGAGGAGATCTGAATCGAGTTGAAGGTTCCGGTCTGACATCCGATGGACCCCTCCGGGAAGTTGGTTCCAGGGGGAATTCCTCCAGAGGTTGTCGCCGTGCAAGTCTGTTGTCCATTCAGAAACGCGGTTAGAGTCAATGTGCCGACTCCGTTGGTGGCAAACCCGAAGTTCACGACCGCCAGAATCTGGTTGAAATTCACCGTGAGAACGCCCAGTTGCTCATCGGCGTCCAACAGCACATTTCCAGTCAAGGTCGCCAGAAAGGTCGGCTGAACCAGGAAGGTGGCGCCGGTCTGGGTGAAGCTGGCCGTGATGCCGTCTTGAGTGTCGCTGAAGGGAACCGCAGTCCCTTCGGTCAGGTTATCGAAAGTGAAAACCGCCGCGCCCAACGGCAGACAGGCTAACAAAATCACCGCAACGAACAGGTTCGTCCTGATCACGTGGAGTCCTCCGTGCGACAATTATAGGTTCGACCGATTCGAAACCACAAGAGAAGCGGGCAAAACTAAGTACTAGTACAAGTTCATCACAACCGGTCTACTCTTCCGAAACCTTCACCAGCAACTTACCCGTATTCGTCCCGTCGAACAGCCTGCGCAGCGCTGACGGAGCGTTCTTCAGGCCGTCCACCATGTCGATCTTGAACTTCAGCTTGCCCTGCAGAATCCAGGGGATGATCGCCTGCGCGGCTTCCCCGAACCGAGCGCCGTAATCCATCACAATGAAGCCCTGCACCTTGGCGCTCTTCATCAGGATGTTCCCAAAGGCATACGGACCCGGCTGCGGCTTCGACGAGTTATAACCGGAGATCATGCCGCACAGCACCACTCGTGCGAACTTGTTGATCCGCATCAGCACCTGGTCCATGATGGCGCCGCCGACATTCTCGAAGTCGATATCGATCCCGTTCGGGCAGTGGCGATCCAGTGCCTTGCCCACGTCTTCCGTCTTGTAGTTGATGGCGGCATCGAAGCCGAGCTCGTCCACAATCCAGCGGCACTTCTCGTCGGATCCGGCGATCCCCACCACACGCAAGCCATGAATTTTGCCGATCTGCCCAACGATGGAGCCCACCGCGCCCGCTGCGGCCGATACCACCAGCGTTTCGCCGGGCTTCGGCTGGCCGATGTCGAGCAGCCCGAAGTACGCGGTGAAGCCGATGTGTCCGAGAGCCCCGAAGTAAGCGGTCAGCGGCAGCCCGCCGGGCAGCCGCGGCGTCTTGGACATCCCCGCGCCGTCGCTGACCCAATAGGTTTGCCAGCCGCCGAGGCCCTGTACAATGTCCCCCGGCGCGAACCCCGGACTCCTCGACTCCTCCACGATGGCAATCGTGCCGCCGCGCATCACGTCGCCCAGCGGAATCGCCGGCAGGTAGGATGCCGCTTCGTTCATCCACACCCGGTTCGTGGGGTCCAGCGAAAGGTACAAGTTGCGAGCCCGCACCTGACCTTCGCCCAGCGGCAGAAGCTCGGCCTCATTCCACCGGAAGTCCGAGTCCTGGATATCGCCCTTGGGCCGGGCGGCCAGCAGCCATTGTTGGTTCAACATGGCCTACTATGATGCCAGATCGGGGAGGTGTGATTTAGGAACAGGAGGGTGGTGCGCCCGGCATGACTCGAACATGCGACCTTCTGGTTCGTAGCCAGACGCTCTATCCAACTGAGCTACGGGCGCGCACTTCTCATGGTAGCGGCTCGGCTTCGATTGCGCAACTTGAGGGCGGTGTGCGTACAATGGGAGAGGCCCGGTGAGGTGCGAGAGTGGTTGAATCGGGCGGTCTCGAAAACCGTTGAACCTTTACGGGTTCCGTGGGTTCGAATCCCACCCTCACCGCCAACCAAAGCCGAACTCTGAGTGCACCGCCCGGAGCGTGCGCGGGCACTCCAGGCGGAACGGCGGATGGCTGCTCGAACTCCTGATAAGCTCACGTCGACGATGCAGTACGACTGGGCTCCGTTGTTTTGGGAACCCCGCGCGGCATCACACACCGAGCCTCCGCTTCCCGCTACACGGTTGGGCTGTCACAGGGCGTCGCCCGCCAAGTCGAACGGTGCTCAAACGACCGAGACCAGCATGAGCAAGGCGATCGCCTCCCTGGTGCAGATCGGACTGGAAGGCCAAGAGAGCCGCAAACGCGAATTCTTTAAGAAGCTCAAGGCAAATCTCGCCAACGACGATCCCGCACGGCAAGACCGGCTGGTCGACGAGTTCCGGACTCTGATCCTCGGACGCTGATGCATGCCATGAATCCAGTGGGAACGCCTGCCACGAGCGAAGTGGGCTCACCTGCGGGACCGCGCGAAGGAACGGCAGATTTCCCAGGAGGACCTCTTCGCGCTCGCCAAGTGGAAATCCGAAGATCCTGATGTTCCTGACGGTGGCTGGTACAAGGACTTCGGCACCTTCAAACTCTTCGGAACGGGCAAATTTCCAACCACCTTCCTCTTACGCGGGCAACCCGCACGCGGCAAGCCCCTGTAGGCTTGGTGTGAGTGAATTGATGCAGAGGTTTCATCGCTTACCCTCTTGAAAATGTTTCCGCGTTCGACTAGAATCGAAGTCGTGCAATATAAATCCAAGTTCGGCGGCAGGGTGGAGAAAACTTCTCTCAATCTTGCCAATCGGGGCTCCTATGCGGTGACCTGACCATTCTTGGATTGAACAAGTTTCCAGAAGGGCGGCCACTGAAAAAGGCCGCCCTTTTTGCATTTCGGAGACGCCGTTTCCGGCGAGAGCTCCTCTCGTGAGGGGTAGGCCGGACGCTGTGTGTCCGCAGCCATTGGCCTGAAGCTCATGAGGATGAGCAGGCGGCTTTTAACCGCCCGGTAGCGGGTTCGATTCCCGCCGGGCCAACCAGGATATTGTAGGGTAGCCAAACTGGTAAGGCGCTTGACTGTTAATCAAGAGATTGCGGGTTCGAGTCCCGCCCCTACAGCCAGAATATGTTGAATCAGAGGAAAAAACGTGCTCCTCCGTATTACGAATACATCGCTGCCGGCGACGGACCTGGGATACCTACTCCATAAGAATCCCGCCAACCTCCATTCTGTGGACCTGACCTTCGGCAAGGCGCAGGTCTTCTACACGTCTGCCGATACGGAGCGGTGCACGGCATGCCTGACCTTGGAGATCGATGCGGTGGAGCTGGTCCGAGGCGCGCAGCAACTGGAAGACTACGTCAATGACCGCCCGTATGTAGCCTCGTCTTACTTCACAGTGGCCATGGGACGGCTTTTCAGCACGGCCCTCGCTGGCCGGTGCAGCAAGCGGCCTGAACTGGTGGAGGCAACGCTGCAGCTTACCGCGACTGTCGAGGTACTGCGCGCTCGCGGCGGCGCGCAAGTTCTCGATAAGCTTTTTCAGCCGTTGGGGTATGTAGTGGAGACGGTCCAGTTGCCCCTGGACGAAGCTTTTCCGGAATGGGGCGAAAGCCCGTATTTCCGCCTGACCCTGTCGGCGGCGACAACAGTCCACAATCTCTTGTCGCACCTGTACGTCCTGCTTCCGGTCCTCGATGATGATAAGCATTACTTCGTCGGCGATGCCGAGGGGGACAAGCTGCTCCGGCATGGGGAGGGTTGGCTGAGCTCCCATCCCGAGCGCCAGTTGATTGTCAGCCGCTACTTGAAGCGCCGCCCCTCGTTGATGGAGCAGGCGTTCACTCGCCTGCTGCATGAAGAATCAGCGGCGGTCGAAGCGGAGGAAGCCCGAAGTGCAAAAGCCGTGGAGGCAGAGAAGGACTTGGAACGGCCCCTGACTCTCCATACGCAGCGGCTGAAAGCAGTCGCGGCCCGGCTCAAGGAGACCGGCGCGAAAAGCATCGTGGATCTCGGCTGCGGAGAGGGCAAGCTTCTGCGGCGGCTGATCGCCGACCGCGGTATCGAACGGATCGCCGGAATGGACGTCAGCCACCGCTCACTGGAAACGGCGGCTCGCCGGTTGCGGCTCGAGCGTATGCCGGACCGGCAGCGAAAGAGGATCGAGCTCTTTCAGGGCTCTTTGCTGTACCGCGACCGTAGAATCGGCGGCTTCGACGCCGCCGCGCTGGTAGAGGTGATCGAGCATCTCGATCCACCCCGCCTCGCCTCGCTGGAGCGCGTGTTGTTTGAGTTCGCGCGCCCGCGCCATGTGATCATCACCACTCCCAACCGTGAGTACAACGTCCTCTTCCCTTCTCTTCCCGCTGGCAGGCTTCGCCATGCGGACCATCGTTTTGAGTGGTCGCGCGGGGAGTTCGCGGAGTGGGCGCAAGCCACGGCAAGCCGCTTCGGGTACTCTGTCCGCCTGGAGTCCGTGGGTCCGGCTGATGAGAACCACGGCGCGCCGACGCAGATGGCTGTGTTTGTTCTGGCTCAGGAAGCGAACGCCGCCGCGGAGGCTGTATGAAAATCATAGATATCCCGGAACTGTCCCTGGTCGCCCTGATCGGACCTTCAGGTTCGGGCAAATCGACTTTTGCCCGCAAGCACTTCCTGCCTTCCGAAGTGCTCTCTTCGGATTTCTTCCGAGGCCTCGTCAGTGACGACGAAAACGACCAGGCGGCGACGCCGGACGCGTTTGACTCCCTGTACTACCTCTTGGAGAAACGGCTGGCGCGTGGCAAGCTGACAGTCGTGGACGCCACCAACGTGCGTCGGGAAGACCGTAAGCGGCTGGTGGATACGGCCCGCAAGTACCACTGTTTTGCCGTGGCCATCGTGATCGATGCCTCCGAGAAGCTTTGCCATGAGCGCAACGCCCATCGCCCCAACCGCGATTTCGGCCCGCACGTGGTCCGCCGTCAACTGAACGAGTTGCGGCGGGGCTTGCGGGGGCTGGATCGCGAGGGCTTCCGCTACGTGCATGTGCTGAGCGGAGAGGATCCGGACGTGGCGATCCGCCGCACGCCGCTGTGGAACAACAAGAAGGATCAGCCGGGGCCGTTCGACATCATCGGAGACTTGCATGGCTGCACCGCGGAGTTGCGCACCCTTCTGGCGGAGATGGGCTGGCAGCAGGAAGAACTCCACCCGGCGGAATCGCCGTGGGGCAGCGAAGTGTGGCGTCACCCGCTTGGGCGCAAGGCGATCTTCGTAGGTGACCTTGTGGACCGGGGTCCGGAGGTGTTGGACACGATTCGCGTGGTTCGCAACATGATTCAGGCAGGGCAGGCGTTCTGCGTCGCCGGCAATCACGACGTGAAGCTGGTGCGCTGGCTACGCGGCAAGCAGGTCCAGGTGAGACACGGCCTGGAGCAGTCCATCGCGGAGCTCGAACCCCTTCCCCCCGAGGACCGCTCTCGTATCGAATCCTTTCTCGACGGGCTGATCAGCCATTACGTGCTCGACGGCGGAAAACTGGTCGTGGCCCACGCCGGACTTCGCGAGGAAATGCATGGACGCGGCTCCGGAGCTGTGCGCGAGTTCTGCCTGTTTGGAGAAACCACCGGCGAGACTGACGAGTTTGGACTTCCGGTTCGCTACAACTGGGCCGCCGAGTATCGCGGCAAAGCCACGGTCGTTTACGGGCACACGCCTGTACCGGAAGCGGAATGGCTGAACAACACCGTCAACATCGACACTGGCGCGGTTTTCGGTGGCAAACTGACCGCCATGCGCTATCCGGAGCGGGAGTTCGTATCGGTGCCCGCTGTCCGCGAGTACGCTCAGCCGATTCGTCCATTTCAGACCGCCTCCGCCGGCACGCGGACCAGCCAGCAGGTTCTCGATGATGTCCTGGACATGGAGGACGTCACGGGGAAGCGAATCATCGAAACCAGGCTGCAGCGCAGCGTCACCATCCGGGGCGAGAACTCCATCGCCGCGCTGGAGGTAATGAGCCGCTTCGCCACCGATCCGCACTGGTTGATCTACCTTCCGCCGACGATGTCGCCCAGCGAGACATCCGACCTTCCGGCTTACCTGGAGTACCCTGCCGAAGCCTTCGCGTACTTCCGCAAGAACGGAGTGGAGAAGGTGATCTGCGAGGAAAAGCACATGGGGTCGCGGGCTGTCGTGGTGGTCTGCCGCGATGCTGTTGCCGCGCGCAAGCGCTTTGGCGCGGCGGATGGACGTGCCGGCGTTTGCTACACCCGCACCGGGCGGCCTTTCTTTCGCAACTGGGCCGATGAAGCGGCCTTCATCAGCCGGGTTCAATCCGCCGTCAACAATGCAGGCTTCTGGCAGGAGCTTCAGACCGACTGGCTCTGCCTGGATTGCGAACTGATGCCATGGTCCGCCAAGGCGCAGGAATTGCTCCGCACGCAGTATGCATCGGTGGCTTCCGCCGGGATTCATTCCCTGCAGGCAGCCGTGCACGCGGCGGAGCAGAGTCCCGCGGCCGCGAGCCTCTTGTCCTCCTACCAGCGCAGACTGGCACGCGTCCGAAAATACCGGGAAGCCTACCGCGCCTACTGCTGGCCGGTCCGTACCCTTGCCGATTACAGGCTGGCGCCCTTCCATCTGCTGGCATCCGAAGGAGGCGTTCACACCTCCCGGACGAACCGGTGGCATATGGAGACTTTGCATCGGCTTGCCGCGGCGGATTCCGAATTCCTGGTGCCGACCCCGTTCCTGGAGGTCGATGTAAACGATCCGGCTTCCCAGGAGGAGGCGTGCCGCTGGTGGGAGCAGCTCACCGCGAGGGGCGGGGAAGGCATGGTGGTCAAGCCGCTCGAGTTCTTGTCCCGCGGGCCGAAGGGGCTGGTCCAACCCGCGCTGAAGTGCCGCGGTCGCGAGTACCTGCGGATCATCTATGGCCCGGAGTATACAGCGGACGACCAACTGCCGCGTCTGCGAAAGCGCGCACTCGCCGCTAAGAGATCCCTGGCGCTCCGCGAGTTCGCGCTTGGGATCGAAGCGCTGGAGCGCTTTGCCGCGCGCGAGCCACTCCGGTGCGTCCACGAATGCGTCTTTGGCGTGCTCGCCCTGGAAAGCGAGCCGGTGGACCCGCGGCTCTAGCCAGCCGCGACCGAGACCGCGTGCTATTCAGCGTGGCGTAGGTCCACAACTTGGACCAGTTCGTGCGCTTCCTGATTAGCGCTGAGGTCGGCGAAGGCCTCGTCGGCGGGACGGCTTTCTCCGCGCGTCGCTTGCTCCAAGCCTTCGCTCGCCGCCGCCTGTACCTTGGGAAGTCTGGATCCTGTGCGGTTGTCGGCGGCTCCGGCACTGCGCTCCTCATCTCCACGAACAAGTCGTTGATTGTGCGCCATGCCGTCAGCCCTCGCGAGTTGCAAGTGGGATCTACATCTCTCCGCCATACCGCTTGAAAATCTGCGGCAGGTTCTGCGAGAACGCGCTCCGCGCGAGCACCATGTCGCAACCCGCCTCCTGAGCCTTCTGCTTCAGCTCGCCCTGCACGTGCGACAGATACCCGATCAGGCTGATGTCCCGCGTCTCCGGCGCGCTCTTCAATTTCTGAATCAACTCCAGCGGCTGCACGCCCGCGAAATTCAGATCCAGGACAATCAACGCCGGCTTGCTCTCGGCGCCCTGCAGCGCGTCCACCGCGCTCTTGACGGTCTGCATCCGCAGCCCGGACCGCTTCGCCGCCTCGTGAATCTTCACCGTGAAAAAAAGGTCTTCGACCACGGCCAGCACTGTCTTGTTCGCCTGATTTTGCATAGAAGAGATACGGCAGCCTTCAAGGAAAGGGGGATCAGCCCTGAGAATACCACGCGGCGGTCCGGCTCGCCGGATTGCTATGTTGTTAGCCATGGCCCAAGCAGCAACGCTGGCGGACGCTTCCCGGCACGCCCTGGAAGATCCGCTGCGATTCCATCGCCGCGTGCCCCCCTGCGCTGTCGTCATCTTCGGCGCCAACGGCGACCTGACCAAACGCAAGCTGGTGCCCGCCTTGTACCGGCTGGCATATGAGCGCAGGCTGCCCGCTGCGTTCGCCATCATCGGAAACTCGCGCACGGAGATGACCGACGATCAGTTCCGCGCCAAGATGCGGGAGAGCGTCGAGAAGTATCTGGAAAACAGCCCATTCGACGAAGGCCTGTGGGAGAGCTTCGCGCGCGAGCTCTACTACGTCCCCGGGGACCTCGGCGATCCCAAGATGTACCAGGCGCTCTCCACCCGGCTAGCCGAGATCGAAAGCGCCGAGCAAATTGAAGGCAACGTCCTCTTCTATCTCTCCACGCAGCCCAGCTACTACGCGCCCACCATCGAGCAGATCGGGGCGGCGGGCCTGAATCGCGGCAACGGCTGGCGCAGGCTGGTGGTGGAGAAACCGTTCGGACACGATTACCGCAGCGCCGCTGAGCTCGACCATTCGATCCACAACGTCTTCCCCGAGTCCGAGGTCTACCGCATCGATCACTACCTGGGCAAGGAAACGGTGCAGAACATCCTCGCCTTCCGCTTCGGCAACGGCATTTTCGAGCCGCTGTGGAACCGGCGCTACGTCAACAATGTCCAGATCACCGCGGCGGAGTCGATCGGGGTGGAGGGCCGCGGCGCGTACTACCAGGAAGCCGGCGCGCTGCGCGACATGATCCAGAATCACCTGCTGCAGGTGATGGCGACCATCGCCATGGAGCCGCCCGCCACCTTCGAATCCAACGGCGTCCGCGATGAACGCGCCAAGCTGCTGCGCGCCATCCGGATCTGGAAGCCGGACGAGATCGGCAAGAACTCTGTCGCCGGGCAATACGGTCCCGCGCGCGTGGGCGGCGCGGATGTCCCCGGCTTCCGCCAGGAGCCGGGAGTGAGTCCGAAAGCCCAGACCGATACTTACGCCGCGGTGACGTTCTTTGTCGAGAACTGGCGCTGGGCCGGCGTCCCGTTCTATGTCCGCAGCGGCAAACGCCTGGCCAAGCGGGTCACTGATATCGCCATTCAGTTCAACGAAGCGCCGCACCTGTTGTTCAACAACGATGGCGGGGTCCGGCCGAACCTGCTCATTGTTCGGATTCAGCCCGAGGAGGGCATCTCGCTCCGCTTTCTCTCCAAGCGCCCCGGCTCCGGGATGCAGTTGCGGCCGGTGTCAATGGACTTCAACTACGGATCCAGCTTCGGGGAGCGATCGCCTTCCGCCTATGAAACGCTGCTGGTGGATGCGATGGTCGGCGATGCCACGCTGTACACGCGGCAGGATATGGTGGAGGCAAGCTGGCGCGCGGTCCAGCCGATTCTGAATCACTGGCAGCAGCGGACGTTCGACTTCCCCAACTACGCCTCGGGAAGCTGGGGTCCGGCGGAGGCCGACGAGATGCTCGCGCGCCGCGGCCACGTCTGGCGGAGGCCCTGATGCCACAAGCCGCCTTAAATCCTGAGAAGCTGCTTAGCGAGCTGCGCGATCTGTGGGTTTCGCTGGGCGAAAGCGAATCCGACAGCGGAGGCGTGCTCCGCGCCTGCTCCATGACCCTGGTAGTCGCGGCTGAGGATGAAGAGGACGCCCGCAAGGCTTCCGAAACGCTTGCCGAGCTGATGCCGGAGCATCCCAGCCGCGCCGTGGTCCTGCGTTTCGATGCCGATCATGACGACACCCTGGAGGCGCGGGTCTTCGCCCAATGCTGGATGCCGTTCGGACGCCGCCAGCAGATCTGCTGCGAGCAAATCGAGATTACCGCCGGAAGCGCGCAAATGGGCTCCGTGCCGGGCGTCGTGCTGTCCATCGCCGCGCCGGACCTGCCCGTGGTGCTGTGGTATCGCGGCCCCCGCTGGATGTCGGCGGAAGCCGCGGCGGGATTGTTCCCCATCGCCGGCAAGGTGATCGTCGACTCCGCCGCATCGGCCGACCCGGAGGGGGCTCTGCGCATTCTCGACGGTTTCCGCGCAAGCCGGATCCGCATCGCGGACCTGGCCTGGACCCGGCTGACCGGCTGGCGCGAGACCGTCGCCCGGATCTTTGCCTCCCCGGAAGAGCGGCATCGCTGCGCCGCCGTCGAGACCATCCGCATGGAGTATCGCGGCGAGGTCCCCAGCACCGGCGCCTGGTATCTGGCCGCCTGGATGCGATCCGCCTTCCCTAACGCGGTGACGCACCTCGAAGCCAGCCCGGCGAATCGCAACCGCATCCTCATCGGCGGACAAGCCTGCCAGGAAGTCAGCATCGAAAGCCCGGACGGCGTCGGCGCCGAGATTCGCGTGGACGGCCGCTCCTTCCACACCATGTTCTCGCCAGATTCCGAGAAGCAATTGATGCATGAGGAACTGTCCATCCTGACCGCCGACGAAGTCTTCGAAGCGGTGCTTCCAGCCGCGGCTGCCATGGCCGCCGGGGGCGGCGTCGCGTGACCGAACAGTACATTTTCGAATCGCCGCACACGGCGGCGGAAGCCTGCGGCGAGCACCTGCTGATGATCCTGGACGCCGCCGTACACCGCGGCGGAACCGCCCATCTGGCGATCTCCGGCGGATCTTCCCCCCAGCCGATGTTCGCCCTCTGGGCCCAATCCCACTTCGATTGGAGCCGCGTCCATATCTATTGGGTGGATGAGCGCTGCGTGCCGCCTGATCACGAGCAAAGCAACTACGGGACGGCCCGGCGGCATTTCCTGGATCCCGCCGGCGTCCCTGAGTCAAACATTCATCGGATCGTGGCTGAGCTGCCGCCGCAGGACGCGGCAGAGCGATACCTGGCCGAGCTTCCGGAAGCCTTCGATGCCATCCATCTCGGCGTCGGTCCGGATGCCCACACCGCCAGCCTGTTCCCCGGCGCTCCGGAGATCCTTGATGTCGAGCAACGAGCCGCCGCGGTGTACGTCGAGAAGCTCTCACAGTGGCGGATCACGCTGCTGCCTCGCGTGCTGCGCGCCTGTCCCGAAATCGCGGTCCTCGCCTCCGGCGCGGACAAGGCGGAGGCCATCAGCCGCATTCTGGGAGAGCAGCCCGCCGACGTGCTGCAATACCCGGCTGCCATTCTGCGGGACATTCCGGGCCGCGTGGCCTGGTTTCTGGACCACGCGGCCTCGGCCCGGCTCAGAAGCTGAAGAAGGTCACGCGGCGCGCAGCACCGGACCCTTGTACCAGCGGATCAGCAGCAGCCCGGACGCGATCATCAGCAGCGAAGCGATCTCCGGCGTCTCCTCGCCCGGCGGCGGCTCCTGCCCTTGCTCCAGCACGCCGTAGCGGAAATTGTCCAGCGCCAATTGCGTGCCCACGGGCGCGCCCGAGAACTGGAACTCCACCCGCGCGATCTCCACGTCCGAGCTCGCGCCGAAGAACGTGAGAGCATTCGCAGTGGTCGGCGTTACGACGTTGCTGGTCGCGATCGAAGCCGGCCCGCCCGAAAGGGCGATCAGGTTGAAGGTGGCGTCATACAACCGGATCACCACGGTCTCGGCCCGCCCCTGCAGGCTGCGCCACGCGCCCAGGTCCGCCGCGATCGAGTAAATTCCGCTGGGCAGGTTGATGCGCAGAATCGGATCCGCCGTAACTTTGCCGGTGGATGCGAT